>NZ_JAKFYQ010000001.1:1792078-2092078 GCF_021533835.1 Synechococcus sp. Nb3U1
TCCCGGTCATCTTTGGGAGCAAACCCCGTCAAGTCCTACACGGCCTACCGTTGGGCGCGGGAAAACTACACTCGCCAGGGTCGTATGTTGGACATCTGGCGCTTTGTTCTCACTTGGCTAGCCTATCTGTGGCTAGATCAGCAGGCTTGGAGCTATGGCGGACAACCGACACCGGAGCGTAAGGCCAAACGCCGACGGGCCAGAGCCATTTGGATCCGCGAAACCTTGCTCAACCTAGGCCCAACCTTTATTAAGGTGGGGCAGTTTTTCTCCACCCGTGCCGATCTGTTCCCTTCTGAATATGTAGAGGAGCTAGCCAAGCTCCAGGATCGGGTACCTTCTTTTGGCTACGAACAGGTGGCTGCCATCGTGCAGCAGGAGTTGGGTAAACCGATTGCCAAGATCTACACTTACTTCGACCCGACTCCGTTGGCTGCCGCCAGTTTGGGACAAGTTCACCGTGCCAAGCTAAAAACCGGCGAAGAGGTAGTGGTGAAGGTGCAGCGACCGGGGCTGACCCGTCTGTTCACCATTGATTTGCAAATTTGTCGAGGCATTGCCGAGTTTTTTCAATATCGCACCCGCTGGGGGGGAGCCGGACGAGATTGGATTGGTATCTACGAAGAGTGTCGGCGCACCCTCTGGGAAGAGGTGGACTACCTGAATGAGGGCCGCAATGCCGATGCGTTTCGCCGGAACTTTCGGGATATGCCACAAATTGCTGTGCCGAGGGTATATTGGCGCTACACGTCCCATCGTCTGCTAACGCTGGAATACTTGCCTGGGATCAAAATCAGCGATTACGAGGCCTTGAGTGCGGCGGGGTTGGATCGCAAAGTGTTGGCCCGTTTGGGGGCAGAATCTTACCTGCGGCAGTTACTCAAGGATGGCTTTTTCCACGCCGATCCTCACCCCGGCAATATCGCCGTCAAGCCGGATGGCACCTTAATTTTCTACGACTTCGGTATGATGGGCCGGATTCGCCCCGGCATCAAAGAAAAGCTGATGGGCACGCTGGCGGGTGTGGTTTCCAAGAATGCCGAACTGGTGGTGGGATCCCTAGTGGATCTGGGGGTGTTGGTGCCGACTGCCGACATGGCTCCGGTGCGCCGCTCGGTGCAATATATGCTGGACAACTTCATGGATAAGCCCTTTTCCAGCAGCTCTGAAGAAATCTCTGTGATGGCGATTAGTGAAGATCTCTACGAATTGGTTTACGATCAGCCGTTTCGGTTTCCGGCCACCTTCACCTTCGTGATGCGGGCTCTGACTACGCTGGAGGGATTGGGCAAGGGGTTGGATCCCGAGTTTGACTTTATGGAAGTGGCCAAACCCTTTATGGAGGAGTTGATGAGTTTGAACGGAGCCGAAACCGAAACCCTTTTGGCCCAAGTCAGCCGTCAGGCCGCCGAGTTTACCAGTAGCAGCCTCAGCTTGCCCCGCCGCATCGAATCGACGCTGAGCAAGTTGGAACAGGGGGATCTGCGCCTACGGGTACGCTCGAGCGAGGCAGAGCGCCTGATGCGCAAGTTAAGCAGCTTAGGCATGGGAACCATCTACGCTGTCTTATTTGCAACTTTTTTCCTGAGTGGAACTCAGCTATTTTTGGCTGGACATGCTACTTTAACGGTTATCACCTTGGTTTTGGCCGCTCTCGCCGCTCTTGCTTTAACCAGGGTACTCTTAAGACTAAATCGGTCAGAGCGATTGATGTGATGCGACGACATGCCAGTGCTACGGATCCGGGTAAGATTCGCAGTAGTAACCAGGATGCCTATCATTGCGATCCTGAGGGACGTTTCTTTATCGTCGCCGATGGCATGGGAGGACATGCCGCCGGGGCTACGGCTAGCCTGTTGGCAGTAGAGGCCATTCGCGAGCGGTTGGATCGCGGCTGGAAAACGGTGCCGGCCCCCAGGTTGCTGAGCGAAGCGGTGGAAGCAGCCAACGACGCCATTCTCAAAGATCAGCGAGAAAATCCGGAACGAGCGGATATGGGCACCACCGTGGTGGTGATTTTGGTGGATCCCAACAACAACTGTTGGAGTGCTCACATCGGGGACTCCCGCCTCTATCGCCTGCGGGGATCCGAGATGCAGCAGATGACCGAGGATCACACCCTGGTGGCCCGCTCGATCCGGCAGGGGGAACTGACCCACGAGCAGGCGCGGGCCCATCCTTGGCGACATATTCTAGAGCGCTGCTTGGGCCGACCCGATTCAGGGGCACCCTCGGTGCAGCCGATCACCGTTCGTCCAGGGGATCGCCTGTTGCTCTGTAGCGATGGTCTGACAGAAGAGCTGGATGACGACTTGATCGTCGAGTATTGTCTCAAGGTGGCGAATCTAGAGGAGCTCCCCAGCCAGCTGATCGAAGCTGCCAAAGAACGGGGCGGACGGGACAACATCACGGTGGTGATTGCCGAATACGATTAGGATCTTAGGATCTCAGCTTACAAGCGATACTGTCGATACACTTCACTGGCGGCCCGGTGCAGGAGAGAATGGCGATAAACTAGGCTGCTCAGCTCTTTGCTATACCCCCCCCCAATCACGCAGGCCACGGGGTAGCCCTGTTTCAGGCAGGTATCCAGTACTTGCATTTCCCGCCGAAATAGCCCCTGATCGCTGAGGGCCAACTTACCCAGCAGATCTTCTCGATGGGGATCCACGCCAGCATCGTAAAGCACCAGATCCGGTCGCACTTGGGTCAACAGATCCGGTAGATGGGCCGCCAACGTTTGCAGATAGGCTTCATCCTCCAGGCCCACCGGCAGGGATATATCCAAATCGCTTACCTGCTTGGTGCCAGGGAAATTGGCCTCACAGTGCATGGAAAAAGTAGATACCCGCGCATCGGAACGAAAGATCCAGGCGGTGCCATCTCCCTGGTGTACATCCAAGTCCACAATTAACAGCCGCTCTACCAACCCTTGCCCCAACAAGACTTGGGCGGCAATCGCTAGATCATTAAAAATGCAAAACCCAGAGCCATAGCTGGGAAAAGCATGGTGAGTGCCTCCGGCGGTGTTGCAAGCGAGCCCGTAGCGCAAAGCAAGCTGTGCCGTCAGCACCGTGCCCCCGACGGCCCGGCAGGTGCGCCGTACCAATTCTGGACTCCAGGGTAAGCCAATGCGCCGTTGGACTTTGGGTTCTAGGGATCCCTCACAGTAGGCGCTGACGTACTCAGGGGTGTGGACGGCTTCGATCCAGGTAGTGGGAGGCAGCTCCGGTTGATGCAGTTGCTCGGGGCGAATTACCCGTTCCCGCAGCAGTAGCTCCTGTAGCAGGCGAAACTTTTGCATGGGAAACCGATGCCCCTCCGGCAGGGCTGTCGTGTAGTCGGGGTGATAGACAACAGGCAGAGACATCAAGGGCAGCCGGATTGACGCGCATGAGCATGGCCTATTACGGCTCCAGTGCTTATGTTAGAGGTAGTGTACTCTGGCTGGATCCGCTCGGGATCCTTATCTTTTGTTCTCCGTACCGCCGCGATCCCCTATGTTTACCTCGTCGGATCCCTTTCTGGATCGCCTCTTGGCTCAGCGTTATCGGCTGACCAATCTGCTGGGTCAGGGGGGCATGGGACGGGTGTATTTGGCGCAAGATTTACTCTTTGGTGGGGTTGAAGTGGCGGTCAAGTTGCTCTCCCACCCGGTGATGGACGAGCACACCCGCTTGCGCTTTGAACGGGAAGCGAAATCCTGCGCCGCTTTGGGCCAAAAAAGCCTGCACATCGTCAAGGTGAACGACTACGGCATCACCCCCGATGAGGTGCCCTTTTATGTGATGGAATATCTGAACGGGCAAACCCTGAAGGAGATTTTGGCGGCGGGTGCCCTGCCCTTGGAGCGCTTCTTTCGGCTGGCTCGCCAGATTGGCTTGGGGCTGAAGGCCGCCCACGAAGGGATCCAAATGGAAGGGCAATTGGTGCAGGTGATTCACCGCGACTTGAAACCGGCCAATGTAATTGTGGTGGCCAACGATAGCCTTGGGGAACTGGCCAAGCTGGTGGATTTCGGCATTGCCAAGCTCCTGAACACCGGCAGCTCCCTGAGCCTGACCCATGCTTATTTGGGCACCTTGGCCTACTCCTCGCCGGAGCAACTGGAGGGATCCCCTTTGGATGCCCGTTCCGATATTTATAGCTTCGGGATCATGCTCTACCAGATGGTATCCGGGGAAATGCCCCTCAAACCCACTACCGATTCTTTCCCCGGCTGGTACCAAGCCCACCACAAGCGCCGTCCCATTCCCCTAGAAGATCTGGGGGTGAACCTGGACTTGCCCGCCGGTCTGTCGGAGTTGATCCTCAGCTGTCTGGCTAAAGATCCGGCTACCCGTCCGCAATCGGTCACCAATGTATTAGCGGAACTGGAGCACATTCAAGCCAGAGCTGAAGGGCTGGGGGTTGCTCCGGTGGCTGGGAATGCTGCGGGGGTTAAGGCCTCCCAAACTCTTTTCCCCGCCACTGGCCCGATCCAGCCTTCGGTAGAACCTTTATTAACCACAGCGGGTACGCTGCGACTGAGCCCCTTGGCCCGTTCTGCTGCCGTTGAGGGTAGGGGATCCCTGCTTTGGCTGCGGGTGATCCCTCTGTTGGTGGGTGGGCTGCTGGGTTTGGTTCTGATGAGCTGGATCTTGAGTTTTCTGGGTGGTCGATTCAGTCCTTCCCAACAGCGCCCCTTGGCTCCCATCTTCTCAGGATCTAACCCGACGGTGGAGGAGTTACCCGGCGAGTCTGACTCCTCTGATGCTTCGCCTGAGCGACCTGACACAAGCGACAGCCCCCTTGTCTTGGATATCGAAGATATTGAACGGGATCCCTCGCCGGAACTGGAACCCTACAACAGCTCATCTGGATCCCTCGGACAGATCTTTCGCACCTTTCCCCTCGATACCTTGCGGGAGACCGTGCGCTCTAGTTTGGGATCCCCGAGTGAGAATGGGCGCGGCTATTGGCCCAACACCGTGTATGACCTGTATCGCTTGGGTAGCGTGGATTTGGGCTTGATCTACGATGAATCCAGCCTGGTGCTGCGACAAACAGAAGCCAGCGTCGATGACAGCCTGCCCACTCCGCAGGCGGAGGGGTTACTGGAGGATATGTTGCAAGCCCCCTTGCCTCCCGAACTGCAGCAAGCATTGCAAGCGGTGCGAGAACGACGCTCCGAGCGGGTACAATTTCGCGTTGGCCCCCTAGCTGGCCTGATCGAACGCAACGCCCAAGGTCGTGTCTATATGGCCCTCTGGGATCCCGAGCTGCACAGCAGCGCTTCACCTGCCACCCCTATCCCTGCTACTCCAACACCCGCCCTCCAACAACCCCGCCCACCCCAAAGCCCCAACCCCGGGGGCAACGCTCGCCCTGGCCAAACCCTGCGGGATCAGCTGCGCCGCGCACGCGATTTGCGGGGGGACTAGGCCATGTCTGCTTCAGATGACAAAAAGCCCCTGCTGGGCACCGTCACCCGCTTCTTCAAAACCCTGTCGATCTGGCGCCCTTCCCCTGCTGGAGCCACCGCTTTGCTGAAACCTGCCGAACCAGCAGCACCCAAACGTCCAGTACATCTTCGCATTACGTGTCCGGGAGAAAAACCACAGGTGTTCGTCTTGAAGGGATCCGACATTCTCGGTCGCAGCCAGACGGTCTCCACCATTCGCATTCCGGCAGCCTCGGTTAGCCACCTGCACGCCCGTATTCGCCCTCGTCCTGATTGGCGCATTCCTCAATTGGGTTGGCGCATCCCGTTGCCGCCGATATTCTACTGGCTGGGTTGGAATGCTGGGCGCTACCAACTAGAAGATCAAGACTCCACCAATGGGGTTTTTCGTCTGAAGCGATTGGGCAGAGCAGAGCGGGTGCGCCGGGTGATTTTGCAGCATCGCTGCCAGCTCAGCTTTGGGCCACCCCAGGATCCTGAGAGCGTGTTGATTCAGGTGCTGGATCCGCCACCGCCGCAGGTGTATTGGGTGCGCAGTTGTCTGGCGTTGTTGCTGGCATCGGGTTTTGGGTTGTGGATCTGGATTGGCCATGAGTGGAGCAAGTTCTCGGTAGAGCCGCCCCTCTCGGCAGAACGCAGCCCCCTAGTAGTATTGGCGGGCGATCAACAAACCCAGTTGCGCCGCACCCAAGCAGATCACTACCGGGATTTGGAGAATCTGGAAGCCTTTGGCCCGATTTTGCCCAGGGTGGTGGTGGCGGCAGAAGACCATCGGTTTTATTCTCACTTCGGGGTGGATCTGCTGGGCATTGGGCGGGCCTTTTGGGTGAACCTGCGCTCAGGAGAATTGCAACAGGGGGGCAGCTCCATCAGCCAACAACTGGCCCGGACGATCCTACGAGACTACACGGGAGCCGGCAACACGTTTGGGCGCAAACTGCGGGAGGCGGTGGCGGCCCTGAAGCTGGAAAAGCGCTACAACAAAAAGCAGATCCTCACCCTGTACTTGAACAATGTCTATCTGGGCAATGGCATCTACGGCTTTGAAACCGCCGCCCAGTTTTATTTCGGGATCCCGAGTAGCCAGCTCAGCCTCTCAGAAGCCGCCACCTTGGCCGCCATTTTGCCGGCCCCCAACGCCTTTAACCCCGTCACCAATTACGATGCAGCGGTGCGGGGTCGGGATCGGGTGTTGGATCGCCTGAGTGAGCTGCAAACCTTCCCAGAAGAAGAAATTCGGCGTGCCCGTCGCAGTCGCCTCACCCTCAACCCCAATTTGCGCTCGGAAACTTCCACCGTCGCCCCCTATTTTTACAGCGCTGTTTTCGAGGAAATGCAGCAGCTTCTCGGCCAAGATCTCTCGGCGGAGGGCAATTTCATCATCGAGACCACAGTGCATTTGCCCTACCAGCGTATTGCCGAGCAAGCCCTGGCGCAAACGGTACGCGAGTCAGGATCGACATTTGGGTTTCGCCAGGGATCCCTGGTCAGCCTCGACAGCCGCAATGGAGAAGTGCTGGCCCTAGTGGGAGGGATTGACTACAGCAGCAGCCAATTTAACCGGGCGACCCAAGCCCAACGACAACCGGGATCCACCTTTAAGGTGTTTACCTATGCTGCTGCCCTCACTCAAGGCATTTCCCCATCACTGGTGCTCTCCTGTGAGCCCCTCACCTGGGGCAACCTCACCTTCAACGGCTGCCGCTCCGGATCCGCTCCAATGGATTTAGCACGCGGGCTGATCCTCTCAGAAAATGTGATTTCTCTGCGCTTGGCACAACAAGTGGGGCTAGACCGAGTGGTCAGTATAGCCCGTCAACTGGGGATCCAATCGCCACTGCAAGCCTATCCCTCGATGGTAATCGGCACGATGGAGGTGAACCTGCTGGAGTTGACGGCAGCCTTTGCCCCTTTTGCCAACCAAGGGGTTTGGTCGAAACCCCACACGATTCGGCGCATTCTGGATAGCAGCGATTGTGTCAGCCGCAGCGATTTTCGCACCTGCCGCGAGATTTATCCGGGCCGAGAGGATCCCCGCCGTCAGAATCCCGAAGCATTACAGCCTCAAGTGGCGCAACAGATGACCGCACTCTTGCAAGCTGTCATCAGCTCCGGCACCGGCACCGCGGCTCGGCTCGGCATCGGGGAAGCGGGCAAAACTGGCACCACCACTGCCAATAAAGATCTGCTCTTTGTCGGCTACACTCCCAATCCCACGTTGGTGACCGGCATTTGGCTAGGCAATGACGACTCTAGCCCAACCCGCGGGAGCAGCAGCATTGCTGCGCAAACCTGGGGAAACTATATGCGCCAAGTAATCCGCTAAACAGAAGGCACTGGGAGCCATGCTTTCCCTGTTAGAGAAAAAGCGCGGGTAGCAATAATCTGCACCGGCACCAGGGATCCCTTCAGTTGTGTGGGATCCCCCTCGAAGAATACCAACCGATTGCCACGGGTTCGTCCCATCACTTGGCCGGGCTGCTTGGGGTTTGGCCCCTCCACCAACACCTCTTGCACTTGGCCCAAAAAGCGGGCGTTGCGGACAGCCGCCACCTCTGTAACCAGGCGGTTCAACCGTTGTAGACGATCGCTTTTTTCTGCTTCTGAAACTTGGTCAGGCCAATCGGCGGCAGGCGTGCCGGGACGGGGAGAATAAGCAGCCGTATTCAGCAGGTCAAAGCCGATCTCTTGTACCAGTTGCAGCGTTTCTTGAAATTGAGCTTCCGTCTCCCCAGGAAAACCGACAATGGCATCGGCGCTGATTGCTGCTTCCGGCATGTATTGGCGGATCAAGTCGATGATCTGGCGGTAACGCTCGTGGGTATAGCCGCGCCGCATCCGTTTCAGGACTTCATTGTTGCCTGCTTGGAAAGGAATGTGGAAGTGTTCACACACCTTGGGCAACTCAGCACAGGTGGCGATCAGATCCTCGGTAAAGTAGCGGGGGTGGCTGGTGGCAAAGCGGATCCGTTCAATGCCCTCAACCGGATGGATGAAGCGCAACAAACTGGCCAGGTTGATCTTGGGATCCAGGTCACGCCCATAGGCATCGATGTTTTGCCCCAACAAGGTCACCTCACGGTAGCCCGCTTTGGCGATCTCTTCGATCTCAGCGCGGATCGCCTGGGGGTGGCGGGATTGCTCCAGACCCCGCACACTGGGCACAATGCAGTAGGTACAGCGCTCGTTGCAGCCGTAGATCACATTCACCCAGGCGGTCACCTGACTATCCCGACGGGGCTTGGTAATGTCTTCCGGGATCTCGATCGGATCGGTGGCCACCACCTGTTGTCCGGCTTCCACCTGGGCCAGCAGATCCCCCAGCCGATTCACGTATTGCGGCCCCATCACCAAATCCAGTTCCGGTACGCGCCGCAGCAGTTTTTCCCCTTCCTGCTGAGCGACACAACCCGCTACAATCAGCTTCAGGGCCGGATTCTGCCGTTTGCGCTGCGCTTGAATGCCCAGGTAGGAGTACACCTTCTGTTCGGCGTTATCCCGAATGGTGCAGGTGTTGTAGAGAACCAAGTCCGCTTGCAGCTCATCGTCAGTGGCCACATAACCCAAAGATTCCAGGATCCCGGCCATCCGTTCGCTATCAGCTCGGTTCATCTGACAGCCGAAGGTAATCGTGTGGTAAGTAGGAGCAGACATGCAGGGAGGAGGTGGGAATCGCCATTCTTGAGCTTAACTTATCCCTCTCGCCTCAGGAGTTCCAAGGGTTGACGGGTTATTCTAGGAGGGATCCCTTTTGGCAAAGATGCATGTTGCCGAAGCATCGACCCAAACAGCTTTCACTAGGCCCCCTAGAATCGGAAATACTCGACATTTTGTGGGAGCTGGGCAGCGCCAGCACCCGTCAGATCCACGAGCAGATCTTGGTAGATCCGGATCGAGAGCTGGCCTATGCCTCCGTGACCACGGTTTTGCAGCGCCTCAGCCAGAAAGGTTGGGTCAGTTGCGAGCGTCGTGTTGACGGGGATGGGCGCAATTTGCCGATGGTATGGCGGCCTCGTCTGTCGCGACAGGAAGCCACTAGTTTGCGGGCCTTTACCCAGTTGCAACAGTTTTTGGCGGTCGGGGATCCCGATACGGTGGCCGCTTTTGCCGATAGCTTGGATCAAGCCAGTGTATCTCAGTTGCAGGCGATTGCCGAACGGTTGCGGGCAGCCCGTCGAGCCAGGAGGGAGCCCTGATGATCCATTTGGGTATGTTGCTGTTGGGATTGGGCCTCAGTTGGCTGTGGCGGGCATCGGTGCGCATCGATGCCCAAGGCACTTGGTCACAGCGTTGGCAGTGGGCTTGGATCCATTTTGTGCTGCCCCCTTCGTTTCTGGTAACGACCGCTCTGGCCTTGGCATGGATGGGGCCGTGGGGGCAAATGGCTGGTAGGGGCGGCTGGTTTTGCTATGGCTGTGCTCTGGTGTTGCTGGTGTTGGTGGCGGGCGTAGCTCTACATTGGGTTTGGGAGTACGAGCGTTCCTGTCGGCGAACCCGCTTACAAGCCCTAACCGAACTAGACTTACAGGGATCCGAGGGATCCACAGCCTCCAGAGCCTATGTATTGGATCTGGAGGCTCCTTTTGCCGCTCAGGTGGGGGTATGGCACTCTCGACTGGTGGTCAGTCGTGGCCTATTGCAGCACTTGGATAGGGAACACCTGCAGGCGGTGCTAGCTCATGAAGAAGCTCATCGTTATTACCGCGATACCCTTTGGATGTTCGGGTTGGGCTGGCTGCGGCGGCTCACCTGTTGGCTGCCCAACACAGAGGCCCTCTGGCAGGAATTGCTGACCCTGCGGGAGTTGCGGGCGGATCGCTGGGCGGCTCAACGGGTGGATCCCTTGGTGTTGGGGGAAGCGCTGCTGCAGGTGGTGGGCTATGGCGTAGTCGAACCCTCGACCGCCGCGTGGGTCGGTTTTGCCCTGGAAATGCAACCCGACCTCGGACAACGGCTACAGGAACGCATCAATGTCCTGTTGCAGGAGACTCCAGAAGAGCCGTTACCCAGCTTCCCGATGCAGGGATGGGCCTGGTTGGGGTTGGCGCTGCTACCCCTGTTGGCAGTCCCTTTTCATGCCTAGTTGACAACTCCCCATGGCCGGAAGCCGGCTTAGGTCAGGACTGTGCCTTGTAATCTTGAGCTAACAACACCCCCAAAAGCCAGTTTGCAGCCGTGGCGCGGCGAGTTTTTTGTGGGGTTAATTCGTTATTTTGTAGCCCTGAAAGCCCAACACTTCCTTGAGCAGCTGCTTGTTTTCTGAGGCGATGGAGCGGGTCAGTTTGACGCTGTCGGAACGGTTCTCGATCACATGCGGGATCCCTGCTTCCCCTTGCCAGGCGGGATCGGCTCCTGAGGGATCCCAGGTTTGGCAGGTTTCGTCGTATCGAAAGCCAAGGGATTGCAACACTAAGGCATTCACAGTGTTGTCAGGCAGCTCGCCACTGAGAATGGCATGAATCGTTGCTGTGTTCAGAGGGGGGATGTTCATCCGGTGGATTCTCAAACGAAAACATTACCCCAAAATTTCCATGGGTTGCGATTTGGCCCCGCAGCTTCTGGATCAATCCCCACAATAAACAATCAGATCGATCTCCACGTTTCCTTGCCCAGCTAAGCCCAGGACTCCAACGGTCGTTCGCCCCGGCAGACGACCGGGCTGAAAGTAAGAGGCGTAAATGGAATTCACCACCTCGTAGTCGCGAAAGTCAGTCAGGAAAATACGCGCCATCACCACCTGATCAAATCCTGTGCCCACATAGGTTAGAACCCGCCGCAGATTTTCCATCACCTGGCGGGTCTGCTCAGCAATTGGCCCTAGCACCACTGCCCCCGTCTCTGGATCTTCAGAAAGCTGACCCGTCACGAAGAGGAAATCCCCCGCTCTCACCGCATGAGAATAGGGAGCGACGGGGGGCAAGTCCGGTAGAGTAATGTACTCCAGCACACGGATCCCTACAGTTTGCGGGAGTAAAACTCCACCACCAAGAGTTCATTCACAGGGGCAGAAATTTGCTCGCGGGGCGGCAACTCTTTAATGCGACCGCGTAACTTCTCTTTGTCAAATTCCAGGTAATCGGGCAAGAACAAACCGGGATACTCGGCGTAGGCAGCTACCAGCTTGCGAGAGGCTTCCTTATTCTTCACCGTCAGCACATCCCCCACTTTGCATCCGTAGCTGGGGATCGTCACCTTGCGACCGTTCACCTCGATGTGGCCGTGGTTCACCACCTGCCGCGCTGCCGCAATGGTTGGGGCCATCCCGAGGCGAAACACGATGCAATCCAGGCGCATTTCCAGCATTTGCAACAGCGCTAGCCCTGTTGACCCTTTGGAGCGTCGGGCCTTGCGCATGTACCGGATCATCTGCCGCTCGCTCACGCCGTAGTTGAAGCGTACCTTTTGCTTCTCTTCTAGACGAATGGCGTATTCCGATTTCTTTTTGCGATCAGCTCCGTGTGGCCCCGGTGGGTTGGTGTTTTTGGGGCGCTTGCGGGTCAGACCGGGCAGATCAAGTCCCCCGAAACGACGCACAATTTTTAAGCGGGGGCCTGTGTAGCGGGACATGCGGGCGGTTCTCCAAAAGCAGCAGTGGGTGCTCAGCAAGAGGGCACGAATACAAGATGCCAAAAGAATTGGCGATCTACTATATTAAGCGCTTATCCCCTCCTTTGTGCAAGCAGGGCAAAGCTGTTTTTGAGGCTTAATCAGGGATCCCGTGCCATCAGTCGTTCAGTCGTAGTGAACCCCAAGTTGGGTGCGGATAAAGGCGCGATCTTCGCTGAGCAAGCCGTTTAGAGTACGCCGTTCCCCGAGGATGGGGTCGGGATCCAGCCCCATTGCCTCTAGATCCGCCAAAACCATCAGCTCCACCAATTCCGGGAAACTCACCTTCGGCTCCCATCCCAAGACTTGTTTGGCCTTAGAGGGATCCCCCAAAAGCAGATCCACCTCCGTTGGTCGGTAGTAGCGGGAGTCGATTTCGATGAGCACCCGATCTTTGAACAGCCCTTGTTCCGTTTCAGCAGATCCCTTCCAAGTGATGGGCAATCCCACGAGCCTGAAAGCCCGTTCCACAAACTCTCGTACAGTGTGGGTTTCCCCCGTCGCCAAGACAAAATCATCCGCCTCCGGCTGTTGCAACATCCTCCACATACCTTCCACGTAATCTTTGGCGTAGCCCCAATCTCGTTTGGCATTCAGGTTGCCCAGGTAGAGCTTGCTCTGTTTGCCAGCTACGATACGGCTGACAGCACGGGTGATCTTGCGGGTAACGAAGGTTTCTCCTCGCCGTGGGCTTTCGTGGTTGAAAAGGATGCCATTGCAAGCAAAGAGGTTGTAGGCTTCACGGTAGTTCACAGTTTGCCAATAGCTGTACACCTTGGCGCAGGCATAGGGGCTGCGGGGATAAAAGGGAGTGGTTTCTTTTTGGGGTACCTCTTGCACCAACCCAAACATTTCCGAGGATCCCGCCTGGTAGAATTTCACCCGGATCCCTGTCCGTTGCTGATAGTCCCGAATGGCTTCTAGCAGGCGCAGCGTGCCCATGCCCACCGAATCAACCGTGTATTCCGGCGCATCAAAGCTCACCCGCACATGGGATTGTGCCCCCAGGTTGTAAACCTCGGTGGGCTGTACCTGTTCCAGGATCTTGCGCAGGGTGGTGCCATCGGTGAGATCCCCGTAGTGCAGAAAGAGCTTAGCTCGCGGGTCGTGGGAATCGATGTAGATGTGATCGATGCGGTCGGTGTTGAAGGTGCTAGCGCGGCGGATGATGCCGTGAACCTCGTAGCCTTTTTCCATCAACAATTCGGCCAGGTAAGAGCCATCCTGTCCGGTGATGCCGCTAATCAAGGCACGTTGGGGCATAAAGTTAGGGGTCAAAGACTAAAGTTGGGTAGCAAAGCTCAAACATTATAGTTCAGCCCCATTCAAGAGCTGATAACAGGATTCACCCCGGCAGTAACGTCAGCAACAGAATACTCCTGCCGTAAGGTTTGATCTTTCACCTGTTGTAAAGCCTCGGTCAGGGTCATCGGCCAGGGATCCGGCTGACGCAATTGTCTGACCCTGTCTGGAAGCCGGATCACCGAGGCTCGGCTGGTGTGGGCGATAGTCTCCAGATCCGGTAAGGGATCCAGGAGCACGCCTGAGGCCATGATTTTGCGCAATAGGGGCTCAAAGCCAAGGGGCGGGGTTTCCTCCGCTTGACCGAGCCAATCGGAGCTGGGGCCGCGGAAGATCTGCTTGCGCCCTGGAAGGGTGGCCTTGGCAAAGGAGGCTTTGGCCACCGGGATCCCGTTAATTTCCACCAACTTGTAGACCCCATTCACCCCTTCCCCACTGACTAGGCGGGTGCCGACCCCGTAGCCGTTGATCGGGGCCTGAGAGCGATGCAGCCGTTCGATCTCGTATTCATCCAGATCGCCGCTCACAAAAACCGGGGATCCCTGGGGCAAAATTTGCTTCACCTGGCGAGAGAGATCCTCCAAATCTCCCGAGTCGATGCGCACTCCGCCAAATTCCCCCCGTGAGTCCAGTTGTTCGGGGTTCTCTGCTGCAAACAGGCGGGCTGCCGTACGCGCCCCTTGAATCGGATCGTAGGTATCGATCAAAAGGGCCGACTGGGGAAAATAGCGCTGGAAGGAACGAAACGCGCTGGTCTCATCTCCCGAAAGTGCTGCAATCGCCATCACCAGAGAATGGGCCATTGTCCCCGCCGGTTTCCGCCCCAATTTCAGGGCCGCCAACACGTTGGAGGTGGCGTTGAACCCCGCCGCTAGAGCGGCCCGGGCTGCCCACAACCCCGCCTGAGGGCCAAAGGCTCGCCGCGTCCCAAACTCCAGCAAGATTGACTCATCTCCTGCCGCATCCCGCATACGTGCCGCTTTAGTGGCGATCAGGGTTTGGTAATTAAAAGTAGACAACAGATAGGTCTCCACCAGTTGGGCTTGCCACAAAGGCGCTTCGATGCGCACCAGGGGCTGGTTGGCAAAGATTGCGGATCCCTCCGGCACCGCCCAGACATCCCCCTGAAAACGGCAATTTTCCAAGAGGCCCCAAAACCGTTGCGGCGCGTCGACAAAAATGCCCGTGTCCCGCAACGCCTGCAAAGATTCCGGCGTGAAGTGCAGTTGCTGCAGGTATTCCACCGCTTGGGTGAGGCCCATGGCGATCAAATAGCCATAGTCGGGGGGCAGCCGACGCACAAACAGCTCAAAGGCAGCAGGTTGGGCCTCCAGACCCTCTCCCACATAGCAGGCAGCCATCGTGAACTGGTAGAAGTCCGTCAGCAGGCCATAGTCTTGGGGCTGCAGCGACGAAAAATTAGGGGCCAACATGAAGCAACCTCAGGGGAGAAGGCGATTTATTTTAGTAAAACCTACCATAATAAAGCGTAGCTGTCAGGGGATCCCTACCTCAGCTCAATCCTTGCGCGGAAAGGCTTTAACCTTTTCTACTTGAATCTCTTTCGGAGGTGACCCCCATTGACTGGACAACTCCAATCCTCTCATTTATAGTGAAAACAACCATAAATACTTGCACTCCAACCTTTCACCCAACAGACACCACTGCGAACAAACACCATGATCACCACTCTACAGGGGTTAACCGCCGATGCCCCTTCTACTGGGATCCTGCCCTTACCCCCCCACTTTCAGGTTGAGCGGGTGGGAGAAGTGTGGCGTGTGCCCTACTCACAACGGGCTGCAGAAGCCGAGATCTGGGCCAAACAGCACGGGATCCCTGCAGCGGCTGCGGATCGGGTACGGGTGGGCTTGCTGCTGATCGATGTGCAGAATACCTTTTGCATTCCGGGGTTTGAATTGTTTGTCGCCGGCGGCTCCGGATTGGGGGCGGTAGAGGATAATCAGCGCCTGTGCCAGTTCATTTACCGGAACCTGGCCCAGATCACCCAGATCATTCCCACCCTCGACACCCATACGGCCATGCAGATCTTCCACCCGATCTTTTGGATGGATGCGCAGGGATCCCATCCGGAGCCGGCGACCTCGATCTCTGTGGCCGATATTCGCTCCGGTCGCTGGCAGGTCAACCCCGCCGTGGCTGCTAGCCTAGTCCAGGGGGATCTGCCCACATTACAAGCCCATGTTCTCCACTATGCTGAGCAACTGGAGCAGGGCGGGAAATATCCCCTGATCGTCTGGCCCTACCACTCCATGTTGGGGGGCATTGGCCATGCCTTGGTGCCGGCGGTGGAGGAGGCCATTTTCTTCCACAGCATCGCCCGCTTCAGCCAGGCCAGTCTGGAACTGAAAGGGGCCAACCCCCTCACTGAAAACTATTCGGTGCTCAGTCCTGAAGTCTTGACTGGGCCAACCGGGGATCCGATCGACGAAAAAAACAATCCATTGATTCGCTATTTGCTGGGGTTTGATGCCTTGATTGTGGCGGGCCAAGCCAAAAGTCATTGTCTGGCCTGGACGGTGAGCGACCTCCTGCAGGAAATTCAGGCCCAGGATCCGAAACTGGCCCGGAAGATCTATCTTTTGGAAGATTGCACCTCGGCGGTGGTGATCCCAGGGGTGGTGGATTTTAGTGAGCAGGCGGAAGCCGCCTTTGCCAGGTTTGCGGCAGCAGGCATGCACCGGGTGCGCTCCACAGACTCGATGTGGGATTGGCCTGATTTCCCCCGGGATCCTGAGGGAGCTTCACCGACCCAACATCCGGTATGATGCGGCAGGAAACCGTGCCAGAGCTTAACCGTGTACGATGCAGATTCCCGTCTAGCTGTGGGATCCCTCACCAGCCCCAGCAGTTTGCGGCCACCCACCGGAGCTCGGGATCTCCTGCCCCGCGAGGTACAGCGGCGGGAACGGTTGGAGTCTCAACTGAGCCAGGTGTTTCAACGCTACGGCTATCAGCGCATTATTACCCCCACGCTGGAGCGGCTAGAAACCCTGCTGGCCGGGGGATCCATCCAGGCAGAGTCCGTACTGCAACTGCGGGATAGCGAAGGGACGATGCTGGGGTTGCGCCCAGAACTGACGGCCTCGATCGTGCGGGCAGCGGCGACTCGTCTCTCTTCTGGGCCCTTGCCTTTGCGGCTCTACTACCATGGCAGTGTTTTTCGCAACAGCCCGCGGGAGGAGGGATCCACCAGTGGACAGGAATTTTTCCAGTCGGGGGTGGAGCTGATCGGGGCCGGGGGTTGGCTAGCGGATGCCGAGATTCTGACGCTGCTGGCTGATTGTATTCGTTGCCTGGGCCAAGGTACCACGGGTGCCAACGGGATCCCTGATTGGACATTGCTATTGGGGGATGTGAGTCTCACCGAAAGTTTGCTCAGCCCTATTGCCCCTACCGCCCAAGCGGCGGTTCGACGAGCGATTGCCCAATTGGATTATGTCTATCTGGAATCAGCACCTCTACCGGAAGCAGCCCGGCAGATTGGATCCCAGATCCTAGCGCTACGGGGCCAACCCAGCCGCGTTTTGCCACAGTTGGCGCAGTTGCCCGTGCCAGCTGAACGGTTGCGGGATTTGCAACAGCTTTGCCAGGTCTTGCAGGAGCAACAGGTGCAAGTGGTGCTGGATCTGAGCTTGGTTCAAACCCTGGCCTACTATACGGGCATTGTTTTTCAGGCGGTGGTGGGTGGCGAAGTAGTTGGCTTGGGAGGCCGCTACAATCGGCTGCACGCTCTCTACAGCCCTCATCAAACGGAACAGGCTGGGATTGGCTTTACGCTGCTACCCGATACCCTGCTCCGGCTCTTGCCCCCGACCCATCAACTGGGGGAGACCGGTTGCCGACGGTTGGTGGTTCCTTTGGTACCCGCAGGGATCCCGCAGGCGTTGGCTTTAGCGGCCCAGTGGAGACAGTCTGAGCCCGTGGAAATGGAATTGCTGGATCGCTCTCCAGAAGAGGTGGAAGCCTATGCCCGCCAATGCCGGATCCCGGAGATCGCTTGGGTACAAGCGGATGGCAGCTATCACGTCACGACTTTGAATTTCTTGTGATGCTCAATCGGTGGGATCCTGACCAGACAGTCGCCAGCGATTCAGCCGGGCCAGGGTTTCCGCATCCAAGTAAGAATCAATGCCCCGTTTGCTTGGTGAGCGTTTGGGCTTAATGCGCCGGATCTGTTGCTGGGCCTGCTGTACTTCCTCCCACAATTGCTCTGCCGAAACCCATTCAGCGTCGTAGCCGCCGATCACCAACTGCTGTACCCGATCCGAGGTAGCCACCCGCACCCGGCACTCATCCCACTGCAGTTGGGCACAAAGTCGTTCGATGCACGTATCGGCGGTTTCACCATAGGGGGTATACAGGATCCCAATGCCGGAAGGGGAGCGCTCCTGCTGGGCTGGGGTAGGCTGGGCGTAAGAATCGTACACCACGGTTGCCTGGTAACCCCGAAAAGCCACATAGCTGGCCAGAGACTCTACCAAGCGCAGACGCGCCAACTCCATCAGAGACCGGCGCGCCAACTGGTTCAGGGACGGCCATGCTCCAATAACGTTGTAGCCATCGACCAGCAGGAGGGTGGAAGAGGAGGCGTGCATGGGCGGCAGTGGATCCCCTGCCAAGGATTACACTTCTTAATAAATTCATTATCCCGAATGGTCGGCATTTCTGCCACATTTCTGCCAGTTGTGGAGAGGGATCTTTGGCGCATCTCCCCGATGGGATCCATGAAATCCTCAGAGTCCTACCGCTTGCGTTGGATCCAATAGGTGGTAAACAGCTCCCCATGAGCCTGTTTCTGAATTTTGCCCCCCAGCTCAGCGATGCGCCGCTCCCACTCCGATAAAGAGGTAAAAATGGGTTCTGTGCCCTTGAACAGCTCGATCAACCCCCACTGTTCCGCCCACACCGATTCCGGGTTGACCACCTCGATGAGGATAGGCGCAGACGGTCGCAGCACCCGCATCAGCTCTGCCCAAACCAGCTCAAAGTAATCGAGCGGGTAGTAGTACAAAAAACCAGTGGCAATGGCCAAATCAAACTGTTCCGGCTCGTAGGTTTCCAGGTGATGGGCGGATCCCTGCTGCATCGATTTGAACAGCTTCGAGTTCAGTTGGGGTGCCCGCGAGCGGATGAAGCGCACGATCCCGCCGCTTAGGTCATGGCCATAAAAGTTGGCTTGCCAGTCGTTCCAGGGATAGGTGAGAAAACCCACCCCACAGCCCAGATCCAGACAGGCTTCCCGTTTTTGGGGGGCGCACAGCTTAAAATACGGGATCCCGAGGCGCTCCTGCAGATGATCCCGCTGGCAGGCCTGCCAAAAGGGCAATTGTTCCAAATCGGGGGGAAGTTGCCAGCCAGGCTGGCCCAGTTGGATCTCCAGCTCCCGGTTATAGCGAGCAGCTACGGAAGAAAGATAGGGATCCCAGCGTTCCCCAGTTTGCGGTAACTCCATTTTTTCAATCTACACCACCAGGACTCCTGGTCCGTACACTCCCGGTTGCAGGGATCCATCCACCCAACTGTGGCCGCCGAGGATGGTGCCCGCCGGGATCCGGGCTTGGGCTCCCAGCCGGGTATGGGCGCCAATGTAGCAGGGGGATCCCAGTTGCGCGCTCGGTTCAACGTGGGCAGTGTTATGGATCCATACGCCGGGGCTCTGTTCCTGTACATTCTCCAGAGGAAAATCCGTCATTCGCCCGCTGAGGATATCCAGTTGGCCGTGGTAGTAACTGGCCGGGTTGCCCAAATCTCGCCAGTAACCCTCGTGCAGGTAGGCTTGCATCCGCTGCCCTTGGCTGAGCAAGTCCGGAAAAACCCGGCGTTCAAAACTGAGGGGATCCCCACTCGGGTAGCGCTGAAAAATGGCCGGATCCAAGACATAAGTGCCGGCGTTGATCGTGTCGGTGGTGAGGGCAAGAGCTTCGGCAGCCGTGGGTTTTTCACGAAAGGACTGGATCTGCCCCTCTTCCCCTACTTCCACCAATCCGTAGGCAGTGATATCCTCGACGCGAGTCAGGGTGAGGGTGGCGGCGGCTTTGCTCTGCACATGGCAGTGCATCAGCGCCTGCAAATCCAGATCCGTCAGAATATCGGCATTGAACACCACCAGAGGATCCCCGCTGAAGTAGGGCTGGGCCAGCACCAAGGCTCCCGCCGTATCCAGAGGGGTTTCTTCGGGAATGTAGCGGATCTTCACCCCCAAAGCACCGCCATCTCCCAGGGCCGCTTCAATTTGCCTGCCCAAATAGCCCACACTAAGCAAAATATCCGTCAGACCCACCCGCCGACAGCGCCCAATCATCCATTCTAAGAAGGGCACCTCCAGCAGGGGCATCAAGGGCTTGGGCTGCAAGAGGGTAAAAGGTCGTAAGCGAGTGCCTTTTCCCCCTGCCAAAATCACTGCCTGCATAGCCACCTCAAACCCTGATCTCACCCGCATGGTAGAGAAAAATGCCCTTCCCGACCAGAGAGGTGTCTAGGCTCCCCAACCAGCTCCTATGGCTCAGGCACAAATCCGCGGCAGAGGGGCAGGAGCAGAGGTCACCTGTAGCAATCGGGGAATGCGGCTGCTGTCGTAGATGCGAAACTCGCGTTCCAGGGTGGCTTTTTGGGCGCGCACCGCCTGGTTCAAAACGACGGATCCCTCAGGATCAGAGACGGAACGATGAAAGGTTCCAGGGGGGATGCGCAAAATGGCTCGATTGGCTTCTAGGCGCACAATATGAAAGGGATCCCGCCAGCTAAAATTCACCAAATAAAACGTCCGCCCCCCCGACAAAGCCAGCAAATTGTCCTCTTGGTGCGGGTGCAAATAAAATTGCCAGTAGCCTTGAGGATTGTTGGGTGGGCTGATAGCTGGCCCCTCATGACAAACCAAATCGCGAGCATTCGACCGAGAAACTGTGATATCGAAAAAGCGAACGCTAGGGGTATCTCGGAATTTCCGAAAAGGCAACAGAGCAAACATGGATCTCCACCTGAATACACTTGATTTGACGACAGTAAGAAACAGTAAAACTACTTGTTTTCTCACTGTGAAGCAGGATTAAGTTGTAGTCTAATCAGCTCCAGCAGAGGGTTCAAACCTGAGATAGCATCACATCTATGCGCAGATCGAATAGATAGGCTCCATGAACATCTCGCAACTGCAAACCCTGGTGGCGGTGGTGGAGCAGGGCAACTTCAGCGATGCTGCTCTGCAATTGCACATTTCTCAGTCGGCGGTGAGTCGGGCCATTGCCAGCCTTGAAGAGGAATTGGGGGTGAGGCTGCTGGTGCGCGGTCGGTTTGGGGCACACCTAACCCCGGTGGGGGAGCGCCTACTGCGCCATGTGCGCAAAATGCTGCAACTGCGCGAACAAATGGATTATGAGGCCAACCTGGAAAAAGGCCTGCGGGGAGGAAGTGTGCGGGTGGCCGCTTTTCGCAGTGCCGCCACTCATCTACTGCCGCCGGTGATCGCCCGCTTTCGTCAACAATTTCCGCAAATCACCCTCGCCCTCACCGAAGAGGATCCGGCCACGGTAGAACAGCTGCTGCGCTCCGGTCAGGTGGATATTGGCCTATTGCCGCTGCCCCGTAATGCAGACGATCTGGAAACTTGGGAGATTGCCCGCGATGAATTTATTCTGTTAATCCCTCACAGTTTTGGATCCCTGCCGGAAACCCTCACTTGGGCCGATCTCTCCCAATTTTCCTATATTCTCTACAACTACGCCGAATGCACCACAGCGGTGCGGAACCACTGGGAAGCTGCCCAACAGACCCTCAAGGTAGCCTACCTGGTGAAAGAAGACTCCACGATTGTGAACATGGTCGCCCAGGGCCTGGGAGCTGCCATTTTGCCACGGCTGGCCGCCATCCCCATTCCAGACGGGATCCAGATCCGCCGCTTACCGATCCCCTTGGAGCGAGTGATCGGTGCTGCGATTCTGGCCTCTGCCCTGCATCCACCTGCGGTATTTGCCTTCCTGGAGGCTTTGCGGTAGCAACCATCCCATTGGCTAGGAAGGGTGCCCTTGGGATCCCGATTGATCCTGGGTTGGTTCTGCCCAAGGGCCTTGATAGTATTCCGCCACCCGTTCCGCTGGGGGCTGGGTGAGCAGGCTAACCCCGATCAACACTCCACTCCCCACCAGCACCGCCGGGATCACCGGTAGCCAACCCAGTCTCCACTCCTGCGGCAACACCCCAGCCAGCCAGCCCAAGGTGAGTACGCTCGACACGATTCCGCCGGCCACTGCCCCCGCCCGACTGGTGCGCTTCCAGTACAAACCGGCGATCAAGACCGGAAACAGCATGGCGCTGCCCTGAAAGCTCCAGGTGGCAATTTCTACGATCACCCCCGGTGGATTGAGGGCAATAACAAAGGAAACCAAGGCAATCAGCAACACCACGATCCGCCCCAACCGTCCCTCCTGCAGAGGGGATAGACGTCGGTTGAAGTAGGTAAAGACCCAATCTCGTGTGACCAAAGAGCTGGTGGTGAGCAATTGCGAGTCAGCGGTGGACATCAAGGCCGCCAAGGCGGCTGAAATCACTAGAGCCGCCAGCCCGGCGGGCAGGGTTTGCAGCATCAGGGGCATAATCTGATCCGCCTGCTCCAAGCTGGGAAAAACCAAGCGTCCCCAAACCCCGATTAGAGCTGCCGGAAAGAAAATCAGCAAAATCAAAAGCGGCCAAACCACCATCATTGTTTTGAACACCTGCTCACTTTTGGCCATATAAAAGCGTTGGAAAATTTGCGGAAACAGAGGAACCGCCATGAAAATCAACAGTTGATAGCTGATTAATCCCTGCCAACTCCAGCGACCGGTTGGCCCCGGCAACCTCAGCCAGGGATCCAACTCTGCCCCGGCCTCAGTCCCCAAGGAACTGGCAATCATCACGAAGGCAGTCCCCATGCCCAGAAGCATGATCAGCCCCTGTAGGGTATCCGTCCATACCACCGCCTGGGATCCCCCCAGCAGCACATAGGCCAAGATCACCACCGCCATTAGCACCGCCAAGGGCCAGTAGGGGATCCCGTCCCCCAGCACCGCCGAGAGAGTACGCGCCCCGGCGATGATCTGAATGCTGATGTAGGGGGCGGTAAACAGCAGAGCACTGAGGGAGTAGAGCGAAGCCAGCACTGGGCTTCCGAAACGATGGCCGAAAAACTCCGATGGGGTAATGAATTGGAAGTGTTTGGCCGCCAGCCAAAGCCGATAGCCCAAGAGAAAAAACAACACCGAAATGAGGGCATCTGTCACCCCCACTCCCAAAAAGATCCCCAACCCGTGGGTGTAGCCATCCGCCGGGACGCCGATAAAGGTAAAGGCACTCAGCAGGGTCGCCAACATCGTCAGCGTCAATACCAGGGATCCCAAACCCCGCCCCGCCAAAAAATAGCTGACCGGATCCTGCCCCGTATGGCGGTAACTCCAAAAGCCAATCCCCGCCAACACCAGCAGATAGGCCCCCACGATCCCAACGCTCAAAACCGTATCAGTCATTGCCCATCCTCGGCCAACAGGCCCACACCACGTACAGATTCAAAGGCACCAACAATAGGATGATCAGCCCCGCCCCCAGATACCAAACCGGGATCCCGAAGATCCGCGGTTCTGAGGAGCGAGTGCCCCAGAATGTCAGCAGCCACAGCAGCGGATAGAACCCCAGGACCCAAGCCCGCCGCACCCGCCCAAACCCTGAGTTGGCGGATCCGTTGACACCATCCAACGAAGAGGGATCCATGCCAGACAACGCTCTGCCTCCTTGAATTATGGTAGTTTTCACTATAACAGGATTATGGTGTTTTTCACCAAAAACTCTGGTTTCTTGCTGTCCCCTGCGGGGCCGGATTGGGTTGGATCAGCGGTCGATATCAGGAGAGTTTGGCAACCGAAGCGGGGCGGTTATCCAGCCAACAACTGAGCTTGCAACCGGGGATCCCTGAGTGCGCTGGTTCGCGGCAGAGGGAGAGTTGATCCCGTTGCTGGAAGAGCGGGCCGAGCCAGAGCGTTGCTAGAACCACTTCCGCAGGAACTGGGGTGGCTCAAGGACTGGCCCCGACTCTGTTGGCTAACCGGCCAAGATTGCCTGGGCAGCCAGGTGTCCGGAGAGCGTCGCCCCTTCCATGCTGTCGATGTAGTCTTGGGCGGTGTAGCTGCCGGCAAAGAAGAAATTGGGCACCGGGGTTTTTTGCTGCGGGCGGTAGGGATCCATGCCCGGCGCTTCTCGATACAAGGATTGTGCCAATTTCACGACGCTGTACCAGGTCATGTTCAGTTCCCGCGATGAAGGGAAAAGGGCGTGGACTTGGTGCAACACATGCTGGGCGATCTTTTCGTTGGGCATGGGAATGAACGGATCCCCCGGGGTAAGCACACATTGCAATAGGGATCCCTGGCCGGGTTTGTAATAGTCGGCGGGGCTGCTGAGGGCCAAGTCGGCAAAACAGGAAAAATCTGCATCAGCCGTGTAGAGGAGATTATCAATGCCCGCCGCTTGCGGGTGATCCACAGCTCGTTTGACCTGGCCCTGGGGGTTCAGCTCGGTGACCCAGCCATCAAAGCGCAACTGCACCGTCGCCACCGGCACCGATTCCAGCTGGTAGAGGTTATCGAACTGGGGCCATTGCCGCCATACCTCTGGGATGAGCCGCTTTGCCCCATCCACTGCTGCTGCACACACGTACACATCTGCTTCGATTCGCTCACCATCCGCCAACAGCAAGCCTGTCACTGGGTAGGGATCCGACTCGCTCACTTGGATTTGACTCACCCCTTTGCGGGTGTGGATCCGGCCCCCATGGGCCTGGATGTAGTTAACGATCGGCTGAGTGAGGTATCGGTCGGGGGATCCCTTGAGAAGATTCAGTTTAGAAGCCTCGGTTTTGCTAGCAAACATCTGAAAAATGGTCAGCATACAGCGGGCCGAGATCGCTTCGGTATCGATGAAACCTAGGGCGTAGGCAATCGGGTTCCACATTCGCTTCAGGCTGCCCTCAGATCCGCCGTGGCCCCGGAACCAATCGGCAAAGCTGATCCGATCCAAGGCCCGGATCTGCCGCATCGCCCCTTCATAATCCAGCAAGCCGCGGATCAAAGGGCTGGTGCCCAGAGCCAAGCCATTGCGCAGTTTATCCAGCCAAGACAGTTGCCCGGTGGTGAAGAAGGCTTTGAGACCGTTGAAGGGTGCCCCTATCGGAAAGCGAAAATCAAGGGCTGCCACCGCCCCGCCCCGGTTGACAAAGGTGTGGGTGTGTTGCTTGGGCAGCAAGTTCTCAAAGGTTCCCACCTTTTTCATCAGGGCAAACAGGTTGCTGTAGTTACAAAAAAAAACATGCAAACCCATCTCGATGTGGTTGCCATCGGCATCCTGCCAGGAGCCCACCTTACCGCCCACAAACGGACGTGACTCGTAAAGCTGCACCTCATGCCCCGCTTCCACCAGATCCACCGCCGTTACCAACCCGGCCAAGCCTGCCCCGATGATTGCCACCCGCATACCACTGCCCTCAAATGAGTCTCGTCTGGGATCCCGATTTGGAGCTTCATGACCCCGCCCAGACAATGTTGCTCCCAATGTTGCTCCGCAACGCTGACGCGACTGCAAAGAAAAATAAACTTCTCTCATTTTGGAACAAAATCCGCCGGGGATCCCGAAATCAGCTACAGAGTTACATCAGGAAGCCAGGTCAAGATCGGGCGGAATGAACCCTGAGTAGACAGGCGGAGAGTGGCGCGCCACTTGTGCGCTAAGCTGCAAAAATCCACCTTCCCAACTGCTGTGGTATGAGCCAGCCCAAGGGTTTCAGCAAATCCAAGCCCGAAAAGACCCCCCCCAACCCCAATGCCGCCAAACGCAAACAAGCGGCCAAACGCTATGACGAGCTGCAAGCAAAGGGGATGCCGGAATTCAACATTTTTGCCCGCTCTGCCAAGGCGGCTGCCGGGAAACCCAATCCTTGGTTACCGGTGGGATCCCTGGCGGTAGGACGTTCTAGCGCCATTCACCAGGCTATTTTCCAGAACGAAGAGGAACTCAAAAAAGCCGCTCTGCGCTTGTTCCCCCGTCTGAGCAAGGTCAAAGAGGAGCTGGAGTTTGGTTTCCGCCTCAAGGACAAAGACTATCAAGATGAGCCGATTCAACTGGCGATCCGGCCCCAGCCTTCGCCACTTCAGGTTTGGATGGAAAAGATCCGGGGCTGGCTGGGCCTATCGGCCGAAGGGACTTCCAAAAAGGCTTGAGAAGAGCACATCAAACGACTGCAAAGGCTTTGGGTAACCAGTCCAAAATCAAAGGATTGATCACCTCTGGGCGTTCATCATGAGGGCAATGGCCGGTGTCGGGGATGGGCAGAAATTGGTAGTCGATCCCGTTGATATGGTTTTGAAAGCCTCGACCCCGTTGAATCGGTGTCCAGGGATCCGCTTCTCCCCAGAGCACCAACAGCGGACAACGCACTTGCGGCAACAGTGCCTCGGGGAGCGGGCCAGCCGGAGCGGTGAGAATTGAGGCAAACACCTGCTGAGCACCCACATCGCAGGAGGGGGCGTAGAGGATCTCCACCAGTTCATCGGTAATGGCAGCAGGGTTGCGGTACACCTGTTTCAAGGTTTCGCGGATGCGCTGGCGTTGACGCACCCGATCAAATAAAAATGGACCCGTAACGGGGGAGGCCACCAAAGCTGTAAAGGTGCCCATGACCAACCGGAAAATCGGGTTGAGTTCATGGGAACGATGATTCAAGCCGCCGGCACAGTTGAGTAATACAGCCCCTGCCGTCAAATCCGGATGTTGCGCGGCCATGATCAGGCTGAGCAAAGCACCGATGGAATTGCCAATGAACACTGCTGGCCGTTGAATGTGTGCCTGCCAAAAATCCACCAGCAGCTCCACCCACAAATCCAAACTGTAGGGCAGAGCAGGTTTTGCAGAGCCACCAAACCCAAGCAAATCCAGAGCATAAACTTGATATCCTGCCGCCGCCAGAACGGGGATATTGTGCCGCCAATGGCCAATTGAAGCCCCAAACCCATGCACCAACACCAAAGGGGATCCGGATCCCTGCACCACATAGCGAATGGAATGTCCACGCCAGTTCCAGATTTGAGGAGCAAAAGGAGCGATGGCATCAGCCGCAAAACTGGCCGGAGAAGCAGTCAACACAGTGAAAAAGATGTAGAAATATTGCAGGGTTACTGATATCCATCTTACTGCTTCTCTCGAATGCTCTGGCTGCCCCACCTCTGCTGTCCCCCTTGTGCTGTGGCTCTGCTGGTCGGTTGTCTCATGTCTGGGTGTTTCCCCTGGACTGCCTCGGCAGAATCCGTATCCGCTTGCCCAGATAGCCTTGGCTCTTTAGCTCTGTCGATTCGGCCCGAAAGCATTAACGGGGATCCCCTAGATTTGGCGGAGTTCCCGGACGGGCTACAGGCGGTGATTTTGACCAATCGCGCCACGGCTCAACAATCGGTGGACATGTCGCGGCGCATCGATCTGGAGTTTGGTCAATACAAAGGGTTTCGCCAGGTAATTTTGATCGATGGCACGGGGATGGCAGCCTTTCGAGACTTGGTGCTGCGCATTCTGCGGCGGGACTACCCGGTTCCTGAACAGGGATCCCCCTATTTGGCGGTAGATTTTTCTGGCGAATCCGTGACTCCCCTTAAGGACTTAGTCCGGCAAGTGCTGCCCAGCACAGATCCCCGACGGCAGGCAGTACTGTTTTTGGCGGATGGTCGGGGGGATTTGCTCGGGGCCTACACTCTGCAGGAACCGAGTCTCTTGGCTCAGCAATGTTTGCGGCATTTGGTACGCCAACGGCAAATTCGCTAAGTTGGAGCTAGACAAGCTTTGCTGCTGCGCTGGCAACGGCTGTACTTTTTGTTCTCCCGCATGAGTTGACCTATGGGATCCCGTACCAAGTTTTTCGGCACAGTCCTAGCGATGCTGGCGGTGAATAGCATCTACATGCAGCTACAGCAGCTTTCTATGACGTTGCAACGGGATCCCGCTCCCTCTGAGCAATCTTCTCCAGAGCCCAATAGCACCTCTGAACGATTCGACCCTCTGCGGCGTATCACCCAAGTTTTGCAGGTGTTGCGGTTTGCCGATGTGAGCTTTGTCGGGATCCTACCGCGGGAATCCACATCTCCCTTAGAACCCTGAGCGCCAGACTGAGAAGGACTGTGACGCTTTGCAAAGGGGATCAAAGCCCGTACCATGGAGGAGCGGATCCCGTTGTTCTTCTATTTACACAACCCGGACATTCATCATGATCAAGCCGTCAGCGACCTCTGGGCAAAAGCCGATTGTGATCGCCCCCTCTATTCTTTCGGCGGACTTTAGCCGTTTGGGGGATGAGGTGCGGGCAGTGGATGAAGCGGGGGCGGACTGGATCCATGTGGATGTGATGGATGGCCGCTTTGTGCCAAATATTACTATTGGCCCACTGGTGGTGGAAGCACTGCGCCCAGTCACGACCAAGCCCCTGGATGTGCACCTGATGATCGTGCAACCGGAGAATTATGTGGCGGACTTTGCCAAGGCAGGGGCCGACATCATTTCTGTGCATGCGGAGTCTAGCTCTACCATTCACCTGCACCGTACCCTCAGCCAGATCAAGGATTTGGGCAAGCAGGCGGGCGTAGTGCTCAATCCCGCCAGTTCTTTGGATTTGATCCAGTACGTGCTGGAGTTGGTGGACTTGGTGCTGATCATGAGCGTCAACCCCGGCTTTGGGGGGCAAAGCTTTATTCCGGCGGTGGTGCCCAAAATTCGTCAGTTGCGTGCCCTCTGTGATGAACGCGGCTTGGATCCCTGGATCGAGGTGGATGGTGGCCTCAAAGGGAGCAATGCCTGGCAGGTGATTGAAGCGGGGGCCAATGCGATTGTGGCAGGCTCAGCGGTGTTCAAGGCCAAGGATTACGGAGAAGCGATTCGCGGCATTCGTAACAGCCGTCGTCCAGAGCTGGTCACGGTTTGAGGTGGGCTCAAGGCAATCGCTAGGATATTGAGCAATTGATGGGTGCAGGTGGACTCGACTCTAGGGTTAGCCATATCACCCGATATCCCCAAACCTGATACCACCTAAAGTATTGCTCCAGGCAAGCAGACAAGCTCTCTCAGCTAACAATTGGAGGTATGACGGAAGGAAAACTCTCCTACCTTACTGGCTATTTCTGGCTATTTGATGAAGTTGGGATCCTCTAAGCTCCAGTGGGATCCAGCAATCAACGCACCAGAGGGGATCCCTCACCAAGGGCTGTTGCCCCGTTTACTTCCGCTTGTACGTGGGCAGCATCGGTCATGCGCAGACAGTGGGGGGGCGGATCGATCAAGGGGGGCGTAATCGGCTGCGGCGAAGTTGGCGTCAAAAAGGTTTGACAAAAGGGCACGCGGTTGAGCTGAATATCGGCAATAAAGGCAGAGGGAATGTTGCCTAAATAAGCTCCCAGCACCTGCTGATGCGGATCTTCCGGTAACACTTGGTAGTGCAACATCAGGCGATTGTCAGGAAACCAAGCGCGGATGAGCTTTTGTAGTTCTTTTAAGTTGAAGCCCGGCTCTTCTGGGTTTTGGATCAGGTGCATTCCCACCAATCGTCCGGCGACAAAATAGGCTTGCACATAAAATCCACGGGCATAGATCGGGGGCTGCAAGGGATCCTGAAGCAAGAACGGATCTGCCAAGTAAAGCGCTTCGCCACCGGGGCGCAACTGCCAACGGGTCCAACGGGGATCCTCGCGGTTACTCGAGATCGTCTCCCAGTTGTTGGCGCGGGCATAGTTCAAAAACCGCTCCTCAAACATGCCCAAATAGAGCATTTCCAGAGGTTGTAGGGGCAGTCGAGCCCGGGTTTGCAAGAGGGGTAAGGCTCGCAATTCTCCTTGTTTGAGCACCAAGGCTTCTGCAAATGCAGGGCGACGATCCCACAGCAACAACGCCCCCAGGATCCCTAGCCAAACAGCTCCACAGAGACTTTTCAGCAGTAGCTTGCTCAGCCCCGGCCGTGGCCAACGATAGATGAAACAAGGCAAGGTGGGCACGTAGGATGAGATCACTGGAAAACGTAGGAATAACAAGGCCGAAGATGCCCTATTTTACCCACAGAGCCAAAACCCGTAGTGAAATTTAATCACCTCCTTAATGTGAACGTATTTGCAGTATCTGAAAGTACCGAAACGGGCTTTATCCCGGAAAACGGGATCCTAGCTCCTATCTCTACGGCGGAGCAAAGCTCTACAACTCCTACTCAACCAGGCTTAATTGTCATCGGCGGCCCCACCGCAACCGGGAAATCTCGGCAAGCGCTGCTGTTGGCCCAACGGCTGGGATCCCCTTTGTTGAATGCCGATTCCCGACAGGTCTACCGTCAGTTCGACATTGGCACTGCCAAACCCACCCCCGCCGAGCAGGCCCTCTGGCCCCACGAGTTGATCGATCTGGCGGATCCCAGGGATACCTTCACCGTCGCGGAGTTTCAACAAGCGGCCCAAGCTCGCATCGCGCAAGCCCATCAACAGGGACAAACCCCCATTCTGGTGGGTGGCACCGGCCTCTACATCCAATCCATTACCGCTGGCCTGGGGATCCCGGCTGTGCCCCCGCAGCCGCAACTAAGAGCACAACTGGAAACTTGGCCCCCCGAGATCCGCTACGCCTGGCTGCAACAGTTGGATCCGATTGCTGCTAAGCACATTCACCCTCACGATGCGGTGCGCACCCTCCGCGCCCTGGAAATTGTCTACACTACGGGGAAAACGGCCTCTAGCCTACGCCAAGCCCAGCCGCCTCGATACCCCATTTTGACCCTCGGCTTGCAGTGCCCCATGCCCCGTTTGCAGGCCCGCATTACCCAGCGCACCGCGGCAATGATTCAATCGGGGTGGATCGAAGAGGTGAAAGGCTTGCGAGAGCGCTACGGGCCGGATCTGCCGCTGCTGAACACCTTGGGCTATGCGGAAATTTCTGCCTACCTGGAGGGGCGGATCTCGGAGGCTGAGTTGCAACCGCTAATCGTGCAGCACACCCGCCAGTTTGCCAAACGGCAGATGACATGGTTTCGGGCCATGCCAGGAATCCAATGGTTGGACTGTGAAGTTGAGGATCTGCCCGTCCAGATTTGGCAACGGGTTAGGGATTGGAAGAGAACTCCGCCAGCTGCTGAAACAGATCCCGACGCAACTGAGCATCTGACCGCCGATCCGAAAGGATCTCCAGCACCCGCACCCCCTGGCTAGGCAAGGGATCCAACACCTGAGTGAACTGCTCCCAGCTTTGTACTTGCTGATGGGGAATGCCGTGGGCTTGGCAGAGGAGGGCAAAATTCACTGCTTGGGGAGTGGCAAAATAGGGCTCAAACGGGGGATCCACCCCCTGCCGACCCACCTCAGCAATCGGTAAAAACTCAAAAATCCCGCCCCCCTGATTGTTGATCAAGAGAATGGTCAGGGAGCCCTGCAATCGTTGGTTGAGCAGTAATCCGTTGCTATCGTGCAGAAAAGCCAAATCCCCCGTCAGCAAAACAGTAGGGCGGTTGTGATGGGCCACCCCAAAAGCCGTCGAGAGAATGCCATCGATGCCGTTGGCCCCGCGATTGAAATAGGGCCGAATACGGCGAGCATTGGGGGGCCAAAACCACTCTACATCCCGCACGGGGGTACTGTTGGAAACAAAAAGGGGGGTATCGGCGGGCAAGTATTGAGCCAAACTCCAAGCGATTTTTCCCTCAAACCACCCCGGCAAGGAGGTCAAGATCTGATCCAGGGCTTTGCGAATGGAGTCTTCTGCCTGCAGCCATGCCTGTAGAAACGGGGAAGGATCCCGCCAAACCAACTCTTGCTCCGGGATCCCCTGGGTTAAGTCTTCTACGGAAATCCGCAAATGGGTGGTGGGGTTGTGCAGCGGATCCCCATTGTCGGGGCGGGGGTCGAGATGCCAAGTGGGCGGGCCTATTTGGGCTAGGATTTGCCGCAACTCCTTGCTAGTGGGCAGGGATCCCAGTTGAATCACCTGTTCGGGCCAGAGCTGCGGGCGATCCCGCCTGAGGATAAGATCGTAGGTGCTAATTAGGTGAGGGTTCAGGTGGGCGTGGTTGCGCAAGGGGGAGAGTCCCTCCGCTAAGACTGGCCAACCCAAAGTCATCGCCAAACGGGCTACAGCCTGTGAATAGGCATGAGGATCCCGAGGTTGTGCCGGCCCTGCCAAGATCACCCCCCGTTCACAGTGGCGCCAAGCCTGCCAAAAAGACTTATCCTCCAGGTTGACAGAAGCTACCGGGAGCATTGATCTAAAGGCTACCTCCCGAAAAAAGTGCTCTTCAAACCCCGGCTCATCCCGCAGTCCCGCTAGCGGTTCGGTGCTGCCATCCGCCAGCGGAGCCAAGGGATCCCGAAAGGGCACATTCAAATGCACAGGGCCAGGGGACGGGTGGAGCGCCCGTTCCCAAGCGTGGATCAGGGTCTGGCGCAGATAAGCCAGCAAAGTCAGATCCGGAGCAGGTAAAGCCAATTCCGCCTGCCAGTTGGGGTAGTGGCCGTAAAGCTTCACCTGATCGATGGTTTGGCCGGAACGACAGTGACGCAGCTCCGGCGGGCGATCGGCGGTCAAGATCAGCAGTGGAATGTCACTTTCTCGGGCTTCGATGACGGCGGGCAAAAAATGGGCTGCTGCACTACCGGAGGTGCAGACCAAGGGAACGGGCTGTTGGGTTTGCTGGGCCAACCCCAGGGCAAAAAAGGCTGCCGAACGCTCATCCAAAACTGGGATGGCCTCGATGTCGGGATGTTGGGCCAACGCATAGGTGAGCGGGGCCGACCGGGATCCCGGACAGACCACCGCCAAGCGACAGCCCAAGCGGCTCAAGGTTTCTGCCAACAGGGATCCCCACAGGGCATTGGTATTGCGCCAATCTAGACAGGTCACAAAGGAGACAGGGTATGGAGATTAAATCGGGATCCGGGAGGCAAAAAGTGAATGCGGGCATCGTGCAGCCGGAAATACTGATCTGCTTCAGTTTCCTGAACGGTGGAGTGCAGTTGCGTCCCATCCACGATCGTCACCGTACCCAAGCCGATCACCTCCAGCACATCGTTAGCCTGGATCACCACCGCTGTATTCTCGTCGATGCCGATGCCCAAGCACTGGGGATAATGGGCCACTGCCGTCACCAGACGCACCAGCCGATTGCGTTGATGAAAATGTTGATCGATGATCACGCGGGGCAAAAGGCCCAAGCCCGTCTTCACCGTCACGATGGCGGGGGTAGGCGGTTCGCCACTGTAGCCCCGAGAAATCATCTGTTGTCCCAAAGCAGAAGCCCCGGCACTGGTTCCGGCTACCACCGTTTGTCCCCGTTGCCACTGCTGCCGAATTGCCTCGATCAAATCGCTGTGGGCCAGCACCTCTGCCAAGCGCTCCTGATCCCCACCCGTGAAGTAAATACCGGTAGAGTAGCGAATTTTTTGGATGGCATCGGGATCCCGAGCTTCCAGCGGGTTACGAATATCTAAAACCTGAAGGCTGGCCGCCCCCATCTGCTGAAAAATGTTGGTGTACACCTCCCCCAGCACCGCTGGGATCCCGGAGGCCGCAGGCACGATCGTGATGTGGGCAGATTCTCCTCCCGAACGGCGAAAGAACTCCCAAAGGATGTGGCGCTCATTTTCCTTGTCCTCCGCTCCCCCAACCGCAATGATGTCGGAACGGGTGGTGATGGGATCCTCCACAGCAGGATAGGTGAGGGGGTAGACATCGTTTGTGTCAGTGGGACGAACTACGTTCCACTCCAGCTCACGGTGGGCAGCAGAGACATCAGACAGGTTGGGCATGGAGCGCAAAGGATACCGAAATGGGCATATTTCACTTTCACTATGCTACGGCCTGTGATCCGGTTTGGCGCGGCCCAGCTCAGATTTCATAGATTGGTCAAGGTTCTCAGATGTGGGAATAATAAGTTCTAGATTCTCCCAGATTCTCTCTAGTCCCACCCCTTGTCTTCATCCATCAGGAGCAACCATGGCCAGAAAACCCGACGAATATCTGATCCACATCATGCTAGAGGGTGGCCAAACCATGCAGGTACGGGTCAGAGAGGCCCGAGAATACACCGAGTTGATCAACAACCTCATGGTCGGTGGCGAAGACTTTATTACCTTGCCCAAACAAATGGATAACGAGTACATGATCGTGCGTCCCCAACGGGTAGCCGGGGTAGCGGTCGAGGCGATCTATGCCTCCAGTGTCGGCATTGACCTTTAAGCCCCAGGGATCCTCCCTTCCTGAAGTAGGAGGTTGAACCGAAAGAACTTCGGATTCATAGCAACACAAAACCCCCACCACCCAAGGCAGGGGCTGCACAAGTTTTGAAACTCCTACAGGTTGACCAGAGGCCTAAAACCTGTAGAACCTAAGAGCCTTAGAGGCGATTCAGTTCACTCCTGAGGAGGCAGGATCACCTTGTCGATCACATGGATGACACCGTTGGAAGCTTCAATGTCTGCTGTCACCACCTTGGCATCGTTCACCATCACGCCATCAGCCAAGGAAATTTCCACAGGGGATCCCTCGACGGTGGTCACTTCCCCAGCTTCCAGAGAAGTGGAAAGGGCTTCGCCAGGTACCACGTGGTAGGTGAGAATCTGGATCAGTTGCTCACGGTTTTCCGGCAACAGCAGCTCTTCCAGAGTACCTTCCGGTAGGGCCGCAAAGGCTTCATCGGTGGGGGCAAAAACAGTGAAGGGGCCTTCCCCAGACAAGATCTCTACCAAGCCAGCGGCTTCCAAAGCTTGGGTCAGGGTGGTGAAGGAGCCCGCTTCAACAGCAACATCCACAATGGTGCCCGCAGGAGCAGCCGCTTCGGTGGTGGTTTCAGCAGTAGCACCAGGGGTGCTGGCATTGACCATAGGAACCACAGCCAGAGTGGTGGCAGAGGCAACGGCCAAGGACAGAGCAAAGAGATTGCGAATCATAAAATTGTAACCCTTCGTGAAGATTAGGTTTACATTCCTTTATGACGCAGGGGATCCCATTTAAGTTCCCAAAAATCGAAAAAAACCTAAAATAAAGATATTTCCGATTGTCCAGGTTTCTTTCCAAATAGGCATTCTGAGGTTGTGATCGCGTGTTGTCAAGGTCACAAAAATGATCGCCAGATAGTTTTAGCCGCCAAAGGCTGCCTGAGAGGGATCCTCTCCAAGCTGAGAAAGTCGTTACATTTGTGACAGGCTGCCTTGACAACACATTGACAACAAAAGAGAGCCCAATCGCCCTGTTGGATCGAATGGGCTGGCCAGCAGTCGTCGCACTTACTCGTCGTCGCTATCGAAGTCGTCGGCGTAGTCGTCTCCGATCAGATCGTCGATATCATCGATGTCTTCTTCCAAAACCACCCCAGGCACTTCGATGGGATGCTCGATCAGCCGACCTTCCTGGCGCAACCAATCGATAATCGAGAGGCTACTGGGGGAGGGCACCACTGTGGGCGGTTGATCGCGGGGTTCTTCGCGCAGAGACGGGTTGTACATGAGGGCGGAGCTATAGCCAAAGGTTCAGGTTTTAGGCAATGGAGGGACTTTCTTCAAAAGGATCCCGATCAGCCGTTCTTTAGCTTAGCTCACCCCCTAGCCATGCTTGCAAAAACAGGTTGAGCACCTTCTCCAGTTCGACGGCACGGGCCGCCTTAAAAAGGAGTCGATCCCCCGCTTGCACCTGCTGCTGCAGCACCTCGAGCAGGGCGGACATATCCCCGAAGCGTTCTGTGTGGGCAGCGGGCTGTTGGTCGAGTAGCGATTGCATTTCCCCTTCCGGATCCAAGAGTAAGACCCGATCCAACCCCAAGGGGGCAGCAGCCCGACCCACTTCTGCGTAGAGTTGAGGGGCGTGGTCTCCCAGTTCCCGCATCGGGCCTAAAATCGCCCAGCGTCTTCTTCCTGGGGTCTGGGCCAACAGGTGCAGGGCGGCGATCATTGCTTCTGGAGAGGCATTGTAGGTCTCATCCAAAATTTCCACATCGCCGGGCAACTTCAGGTGTTGGTTGCGCCCCTCCAGTCCGGCAGGCAGTTCTAGGGGCTCTTGTAGCCGCTCCAGATCTAGCCCCAAGCTGAGCAGGGTGGCCAAAACTCCCATCCAATTCAGGGCGTGGTGCCGACCGGGTAAGGGCACGGGCAGAGTCAATCCCTTCAGGGTTACGGTTTGGGCAAGCGGATCCCATTCTCCCCGGAAATCTGCCCGATCCAGGCCGTAGGTGAGGGTTTGCCCCAACCACACCCTTGCGGCGGTGGCCAATAAGAGGGGATCCTCTCCATTCAAAAGCGCGACTCCCTGGCCCAGCTCCTGCAACAGCTCACACTTAGCAGCGGCGATGGCGGCACGGGATCCCAGTCTGCCGATGTGGGCGGTGCCGATATGGGTGATCAGGGCATGGGTAGGTTGAGCCATCTGGGCCAGTCGGCGAATTTCGCCAGGGCCGCGCATGGCCATTTCCAAGACGACGAACTGGTGCTCGGGTCGCATCTGGAGTAGCGTTTGGGCAACACCGATGTCGTTGTTGTGGTTGGCATGGCTTTTGAGAACGGTGCCATATCGAGATAAAGCTGCCGCCAACATCTCTTTGCTGCTGGTTTTGCCAGCCGAACCGGTAATGGCTATAACAGGAGGAGAAAACTGCTGCCGCCACCCTTTGGCAATCTGTTGATAGGCAGCCAAGGTATCGGCTACACGAAAATGGGATCCGGCCACCGGCTGGTCGCTGATCACAGCTATGGCCCCCCGAGCCAGCGCCTGCGGAATAAACTCATGCCCATCAAAGCGTTCCCCTCGCAAAGCGACAAACACATCCCCCGCTTGTAACTGGCGGCTATCGGTGCAGAGGGTTTGCATCGGAAGGTGCAGCAGGCTGGGATCCCCCTCTAGGGGGGTGTGGAGCAGGTCGGCCAGCATTTGCAGTGTTGGCATGGGGCAGCAGGATAAACTGGATCCAGAGTAAAACCCGCCAGGGCATAGAGAATCACTTCGAGGGATCCCGTGAGCTTGCGAGAGCGCATCGACACCGACATCAAGATCGCCATGAAGGCGAAAGACAAAACCCGCCTAGAGACGATCCGCAGCATTAAAAAACTGATCCTGGAAAAAGAATCCAGTGTGCGAGCCAGCGGCCAAGAGTCTCTTACCCCTGAGCAGGAGTTAGAGCTGCTCTCGCAACTGGCCAAGCAACGGCGGGACTCAATCCAGCAGTATCAGCAGGCCAACCGCACGGATTTAGCAGATCAGGAAAGTCAAGAGCTGGCCATCCTGGAGGAATACCTGCCCCGACAACTAACCGACGCCGAATTGGATGCAGTATTGGATCAGCTAATCACTGACTTGGGGGCCAAAACCCGCAAAGATATGGGCAAAGTCATGAGCGCCGCCATGCAACACCTGAAAGGCCAAGCGGATGGCAAACGGGTGCAGGAGCGGGTTAAGACCAAGCTGAGTCCCTGAGCCGGGATCCGCTCCACAAGCAATCTACTCCCCTTAAAGATCGCACCCTTGAAGATCGCGGATGTGCGTGCGAAGGGATCCCTATTGTCTAACCCCTGCTTAGTTCAAGGACGAACCACAACAGTCTTTGGCTTTTGGGGGGGAAGGGGGCACATCCAAAGCGGGGTTGTGGTCGAAAAAGCCGACCGGCTTGAGCATAAAGCCGATGTAGCTGACGGGCATAACCGGCCAATCTTCCGGGCGTGGCAAGTGGTTACAACCAAAGCTATACCAAAGCACCAACTCCGTATTCTCGATCGAACGATTTGCCTGCGTCCAATTCACCAAGCCCTCGCCACCGGGGTGCTGGTTGGGGTAGTCGCCTGCCGGAAATTTCTCCTCAGGGTGATAGGGTGTTGCCCAGAGGTGGTGGGTCAAGTATCCCGCCCGTCGATACAGCCAGGAGTCAGGCTGGGCAAGAAGCTGCACATTCTCCCCCGGCAAGAGTTTGTAGCCCACCGCTTGGCCCAAGCGATTCCGGCTTTGGGGATTGACGATCTTCCAGTAGCGCCCCTGCAAGGGATCCACCGATTGGACCGCCTGCTGTTCGGTTTTCAAGAGGGTGGCCTGAGCGCGGAAAGCATTGCCGTGCGGATTTTCGGGGCCAAGGGGGAGCGCCTGCGAATGCACTTCGTAAAGGGAGTTGTGGTCTCCATCCACTGCCATATCCAGCCGCACCGTGAAAAAGTGCTGATGGTTCAACCCCGCCAGTTGGGGAGCCACCAGGGTGCCAAACTCGGGATCCTCTCCGGGCAAGGTGGCACAGGTGTTGATAATGCCCGTCAGCTTGGCCTCAAATTCCAGGGTGCCATCCTGGTAAAAGTACCAAAAGAAGCCGTAGTCGTAGTTACCCACCGTCGTGAAGAAAGAAATCACCAGCCGCCGCGAGCGCCGTACCTGGGCCCGTTCGGTGCGCCAATCGCTATGCTTCCACAGAATGCCAAAGTCCTCTTCGTGCATACAAACTGCATTTTTCAACAGCATCGGCTCACCGCTGTTGGTGTGCAGGTGGGCATCAAAATAGTAAATTTCCCCGAGGCAGTCGCACCCCAGTTGCAGGGAATTGGCCTGCATACCGATGGCATATTCCCCCACATCGAAGGCATTTTTGCGAAAATGAGGATCGCGGGGATCCCCATAGGGCACCACCATCTCGGCCACTGAGGCCCGGTAGAGAATTGGACGAATCCGGCTTTGCTCGCCGCAGTCTGGCGAGCTTTGATCTTCATAACCTACTTGATGCAACACCAAACCCTCGCGGGGGTTGAAGCTGATGCGTAGATCCCACTTTTGCCAGCGAATGTGATGGCCCTCCACCTGAAAGCTCACCCCTTGCGGTTGTATGATCTCCAGCGGTTTCAAATCGGCGCGAAAATCTTTGAAAAACAGCTCGTCGAAATTGCTAGATTCTGGCGGCAACGGCCATAGGCCCCGATCCTCGATCTTGACCACTTGCATGCGGTTGAGGTCAATCCAAGGACTCAACCCCTCAATCGGTCGGGCATAGCCGTTATCGCAGGGTTCTGAGCGCAAAAAGCACAGGCCCCGCACCAGCCGTTGCCCCTGTTCTGCCGGGATCCCAAAATAGCCAATCGTCCAATAATCCACCATCACTAGGCTGACATCTTGGATCCCCCGCCGAGCCAGAGCTGCCAAAAAAGCAGCATCCTCTTTGAGGAGGCGATCGCACTCGTACACTTCATCGTCCAACAGGGCCGGTTGCACGCCTGGAATAAGCCGCCAGGAGCGCACCTGTTGTGCAGAAAGAGAAACCACTGCCTCGTAGGTGCTGCCGCTAGAGCGATCCAGAAGCACCACAAAAGCTTGTCGATCCCAATCCATGCCGGGTTTCCATGTGGACATCCAGCGTCGATCCGGCTCTTGGAGTTGGATCGTGGCAAATCGCCATTCTGGGGTGATGGGCTTCTGTTGCCGCAAAATCGCAACGGCCCTCTGAATTTCTTCGGGAGTGAGGGGATCCAACGGGTGCTGTTGGGGAGAGATCGGTTGTCGAGACGTTTCTGATTGAGCTGGCAGTCTCGGCAAGCTGGTTTTCACTTGCGCATCACGGCTGCGAGAAAGTTCACAAACCACAGAAAGTACCTTGAATGCTCTGGGAATAGAAATGAGAACCTCAGGGATCCCGGTGACAGGGTACGGCCAAACGAAACCAACCCAGGGATCCCGCAAATTAGGAAGGGAGAAGAGCTTAGAGGCTGAGGGAGTCAAAGAACAAGCTCAAAAGCCCAAACCAAAACCAGGGGCAAGTTTTTCGCCCCAATTCGCAACAGTAAGCCCCCCTAACCAAAAGAAGAGGGAAGCGGTACTTTCAAAAGGATACGGATCAGTCGAGTCCAGCATGGGGCAGGCTTCGCTGGGAACAGCCCCAAAGTCAGTGGCAGTAGAAGTTTCAGGCTTAACGTCACATAGGACAGCATAAAAAAAGAAAAACGCTTCATGCAGGCTGAGGGCGACACTACAGGTCAAGAAGCTCAACGCTGAGATGAACCCTTTCCGATGCACAAGAATCTTGATGCACCGTACCCTAACCCCACCTGCTGGGGGGATCCCGAAATCTAGGATCCGAAACGTGGCTGCCCATCACTATAGCAAAGGGATTGCTCCTCTGCGCTGGCTTTTGGAGATGGAAAACGTTTCTAACCGGTTGAAAATTTTTTCAACTACGAGTTGAAAGTCACACCTATAAAGTTAAAGCTCCCTGACAAAGAGATCTCCACAGTTCCCATCAAAATCGTCCATAATGAGCAATGACCACAATGAGCAATGAGATACCGTCTGTAAAGGATTTTACCGTTGTTGGGAGAGATGTCTTCATCCCCAAACCGTTTGGTGCCGGTGCAACCGGGAGACAATCGCTTCTACCTAGAGTATCTGCATCTGGCTCTGGAGGCGACACAGCTGGGCTATTGGCAAGTGGATTTGCGCAGTGGGCAACTGAGCACCTCACCCCAATGCAAAGCCAAATATGGATGGGAGCCTGACCAGGAGTTCACCCTGGAGATGTTTTTTGATTGCATCCACCCCGAAGACCGCCAGAAAGTGATCCAGGCTTTTCAGGATATCAGCAGCACAGATCCCAACTTTTCGGTGGAGTATCGCTGCTACTGGGCGGATCGGCAACTGCGCTGGAACCTCTCGGTGGGTATTGTCCTAGCGGATCGACAGGGCAAGCCTCAGCAAATTGTTGGTGTTACCCTCGATATTTCTGAACGCAAACAACTGGAAGCAGCCGTAGCCAAGCAGGAACGACACTATCGCCAAATCCTAGAGACGATCCCGGATATGCTGTTTCATCTGGATCGCCAAGGGAGGTGTCTAGAATTTAAGCCCCCCAGCTATTTCCCTACCCTACATCCACCGGATTTCTATCTGGGCAAAACGCCTCAGGAGCTATTTCCGGCTCCCTATGCCGAGGCGATCCTGCGGCATCTGGAACTGGCTTTTGTGACGAAACATGTTCAAGAGATGGAATACCCGTGGGCAGGGCCATCTCCACATCCTCAATACCGACAGGCTCGTTTTGTCCCCTTTGGGGAAGATGAGATGCTGGTGATTGTGCGGGATATCACCTCTCGTAAGCAAACAGAGTTAAGGCTACAGCAGCGAATTGAACGGGAAAAGCTGCTCAACCAACTGGTGCAGGCAATCAATACTGCTTTGGATTTACCTACTCTTTTCGAAGTGGTAGTCCGTTCGGTGCGTCAGGTTTTAGGGGCGGCTCGGATCACCCTTTATCAACATTTGCCCGCTGAGGCGGTGTGGGTGGGCATTGCGAGCGCCAGGGATCCTGACCATTTGCCCAGCACTTTGAACTTGCGGGTGCCCGATACCAATGAGTTTGTGGTTATCGACCATTTGAAGCGGCTGCAAATTTTTTGTGTGCAAGACCCGGAGCAGGTTTCGGATCCCTCCCCTACCTTTCAAAGAGTCCTGGAAGAAAAACAGAACCATCAGCTTGGCCCGTGGCTTGTAGTACCGGTTGCTCACCATGGTCAACTGTGGGGGGGGCTATCTCTACGGCGGTTGACTCTAGATCCCGGTTGGCAACCGGATGAGATCGAGCTAGTATCAGCGATCAGCGATCATTTGGCGGTGGCGATTCAGCAGGCAGAACTTTATCAAAGGCTGCAACAAACCAATGCAGAATTGGATTATCAGGTACAGGTTCGCAATGTGGAAATCCAGCAAGCCTACGACTACGAAGCCCTGCTGCAGGTGATCACTGAAGAAATTCGCGCCAGTTTGGATGAACAACAGATTTTGGAGACAGTAGCCCAAGAATTGGCCATGAGTCTGAACCTCTCCAATTGCGCAATTGCCCTGCACAATCCAGAACGACAAGTCAGTATTTTGGTAGTGGATTACTTGGCGGTCGAAGGGATCCGGCGCTTTCCTTTAGAGATCCCATTTGTGGATTTTGCCGAGGTGATCAACCAGCTCCAGCAGGGGCAAATTTGTCATTTCAGCAATTTCCACCATCCCTGCTGGCCCGACCATGACCGCTATACCCTGCTGATTGTGCCCATTGACGATGACGGGGATCCAACCCGACCCAATAGGAGGGTGCTGGGGGATATTTGTGGATCCCGTCCGCCGGGCCAGGTGTTTACGGAGCAGGAACAACGTCTGATCCGCCGAGTTGCCAGCCAGTGTGCCATTGCTATTCGCCAAGCCCGCTTTTACCAAACCATTCAGCAGCAGGTGCAACAGCTGCAGGCTCTGAATCAGCTCAAGGACGAATTCCTACACATGGTCTCCCACGAGATGCGCACACCCCTCACTAACATGAAGCTGGCCATCGGGTTCCTTTCAAAGGCCAATTTGACCGAACGGGAAAGGCGCTATTTGCACATTTTGGAGATGGAGACCAACCGTGAAATTGATTTGATTAACGATCTGTTGGAGTTGCAGGCCATCGAGTCGGGAAACAAAGCCCTGAAGCTCTCTTGTCTCTTTCCCCAAGAGTGGATCAAAGAGATCTCAGCTCCCTTTTTGCTGCGGGCCACCGAACAACGTCAACACTTTCACGTCCATCTAGATGCAAACCTTCTGCCCCTTTATACCGATGAAAATCTATTATCACGGGTGGTGAATGAACTCTTGAACAATGCTTGTAAATACACTCCAACTGAGCAAGAAATTTATCTTCATCTGCAGATGAACCAGGACGTTCAAAATGGTACCCTCGGCTGGCTGATTACCGTTCGCAATACAGGGGTGGAAATTCCAGCAGAAGCGCTGCCCCATCTGTTTGAAAAGTTTTACCGCGTTGCCCACCTGGATCGGCGTAACGTGGGAGGCACAGGACTGGGGTTGCCCTTAGCCCAGAAAGCAGTGGAGTTGTTGCAGGGATCCCTGACGGTGGAAAGCCACTCTGAACAGGTCATCTTTCATGTGTGGTGTCCCCATCAAGATGGGCTGCGAGAGGCCTAGAGATCGCCCAGCCAGAGGTAAACTGAACCAAACGCCTTGCGCAGGACTCGAACCTGCAACCATCGACTTAGAAGGTCGGTGCTCTATCCTTTGAGCTAGCAAGGCCGAAGGGTTTTTTGTTGCAAGGTCATTATATCCCTGTCGGTTGAGGGCTCGGCTGAGACGAACCCCCGCCGAAGTTCTGCATTGCTGCGCAGACAAGTTACGCGGTTTGACGGAAAAATTTGCAGGTGAATGCTCCCACCATAGAAACAGCAGCTATTGAGCAGTTATTGAGTTTTCTAGCTCAGGTTATGAACGTTAAAGAAATTGCCCAACAGGCTTTTAAGACGGGGCGCTTGAGCCTGCTTCAGGAAACCTATCTGTACGAACTGTTTGAGGCCCACCGTACGGATGAGGAGGATCTACGGGCGGCAGACTCTCTGATCAATGCCCTTTTGGATGGTGCTGTGCAGCGGGAGAGCCAAGGCTGGGATCCCTGCCCGACCATCCCGGACTTTGATCTTTAGAGATGATCTTTGAGAGCCCTTGGCAAAAGCGCTCCAGTTATTCCGGCTGGGGAATTTCCTCCCAGAGAGTAGTCCGTTGGCGCAGGCTGAGGAAGTGTCCGCCCCCCAGAATTAGGTGATCCAACACAGGAATTTGCAGCAGTTGCCCTGCTTGTAACAGTTGTCGGGTGAGGGCGAGATCTTCCGGGCTGGGATCCAAGCTGCCGGAGGGGTGGTTGTGGGCAATGAGGATGCGGCTGGCTCCTTGCTTAATGGCGCTGCGAAAGGTTTCGCGGGGGTGAGAAAGGGTTTCGGTGGCAGTGCCGCGGGTAACAATCTGCTGGCTGAGCAGCTTGTGTTTGATATCCAGGTGTAGCACGGCAAAGTGTTCCTGAGCCTCCCACATCAACTCGCCACTCAGAGCCATAGCTGCCTGTTCGGGAGAATCGATCACTGTACGCTCCGGTGGACGGGCCAAAAACACCCGCCGCCCCAATTCAATCGCCGCCAGGAGGGTGGCTGCCTTGGCCGGGCCGATGCCCTCGATCTGAATCAGTTCCCCCGCCTCCACCTGTCGTAGTTGGCCGAGGGGATCCCCTTGGTGGCGCTCCAATTCCTTGAGCAGCAACTGTCCTAGCCCCACGGCTGAGAGCTTGCCTGGTCCCTGTCCCGTGTTCAGCAAAATGGCCAGCAGCTCGGCATTAGAGAGAGTTTTGGCCCCGTAGGTGAGCAGACGTTCGCGGGGACGATCCTGAGCGGGGATATCGCTGATGCGTAAAACGTACTGGCTCATGGCGGAGGAGAAAAGCTGGGGGATGTTTTTAGGAGCCAAAAGGGACCCTGTTGCTCAATCGCCTGTAAAGATCCCCGTTCAGCCAACTCTTCCACGAAGGGATCCCAAGTGACCAGATAATCCGGCATTTGCCCCGTCCTCTCCCAGGCAGATAGCTCCGCCGGAAAAGCTGCATAGGGAACCTGCAGCGGGCCATAGAAGTAGGGTACAAACGAGCGGAACCCGTACAGCCCCACTGTTCCGGGCAGGGCCGATTGGGAGTTCTCGGGTGCAGGTTCAGCTTCTAAATGGGCTTCAGTGCTAACAAACCGTTGAAAAAATTGGATGGATCCTCCTTGGGTATGCTGCAACAGACGCGGGAAAACCCAGCCCCAGGCCAACTGGGCGCTCAACCCGGTGGCTAAGAGCAAACTCACCCACCCCCAAACCTTTTGCCGACCGAATATCCAGGCTAGCCCTCCCCAAAGCAACATCAAAGCCGGCCCATAGGTGTAGAGGGGCCAGTCCACCCCTGCTCTCAGGTACCCCAAGGTGAGCCCATCCGTCAGAAGGATTCCCCAATTTGCTAGCCCCTCCCCCTGGGATCCCCCCAGCCAGGGCAACACCAGCCACAGAACCACCCAAAACAAGCCGCTCAGCAGGATCCAAAGGGTTTCCCAAAGGGTGAGCTTGCTCTCTCTTGCCCACAGACGTTGCAGTCGCCCGGCGGCGAAATAGGCCCCTATCGGGTACAACAGCGAGGTGTAGTGCACCAGCTTGGTTTGCACCAGCAGAGAAAACAGCGCCAGCACTACCCCAAAAGCCACCAAAAGTAGATGTTCCGCCCGCTGGCTGGGATCCGTAGCCGTTGCCGCCGAACCAAGTCGTAACCGCGTACTGCGGGTTCTCGCTCTCCAACGAGAGGAGGACTCTCCACCTCGAATCGTCTGCAGGATCCCGGCCAAAGCCACTGCCCCCCAAGGAAAGCACCCCAACCCAAAAGCAAGCACATGAAAATAAACCGGGCCAGGATGCCCATCCGATGTGGTGAGGATTCGCCACTGGTAACGGAGAAACTGCTCCACCCATTGCGGCCCCTGCTCCATCCACTCCACCACAAACCAACTGAGGGCAACGCCACCCGCCAACCCCAAAAAGGCCACTGCCTCACCCCAGTGTGGCCAGGGATCCGGATGCCAAAGCTTGTAGATAGCCCAAATGAGTAGGGGTAAGCCCAAGCCCAGTGGCCCTTTGGCCAACACTGCTAACCCCAGAGCCAATGCCCCCAGTCCCAACCAAGCCCGTCCCGACTGCCCAATCAGACGGGCCTGATCCGCCGCAAACAGGGATCCCATTCCCACTCCCATTCCCAGATTAAACAGCGGATCGATCAGGCCGGTTTTGGCAAAGAACAGGGGCAGATAGCCCGTCAATAGCAAGCTCCCCCACAGGCAGCCAAAGTCTACCCCCCGCAAATGGGATCCCCAGGCCACCAGCAGCGCCACCGTCATCCCTCCTACCCAAGCATTCGGCAGGCGGGCCGCCCATTCGTTCACCCCTAAAGCGCTCATGGCCAAAGCTTGCAGCCAAAAAAATAAGGGGGGCTTCTCGAAAAAGGGTTCGCCATTGATGACCAAAGAAAGGGGATCCCCACTTAGGAGCATCTGCCGGGCCAGACTGCCGTAGATCAGCTCATCCCAGTCGAACAAAAAAGGGATCCCTTGCCACCACAGCAGCCATCCTCCCGCTAGCAACCCCATGCCCAGAGCTGGCCAGACTGGCAAAGCAGCCCAAAGGGATCCCCCAGAATGAAATCTGCTTCGAGGGGAGAGCAACGGGGATTTAAGCATGGAACTGTTCAACCCGTTCAACTTGGCCCACAGCTTGTGGCGACCGCATCACCCGCAGTAATTGTGCCACCAGGATGGGCTCTTCCACATCCACAGCAGCTTCCACCCCACACCAACGGGGAGAACACGCTTGTATGAGAGCCAGCAGTTGCTCGGAGATCCGGCCTCGCACCACCCCGATGATTTGCGGCAAGGGATCCCGGCGATAGGCCCCGATCCACCGCAAGCGCAGTTGAAAGGATCCCGGACGAAAACGGGGGTTCAGGCTACCATCCGCCTCAAACTTACTCAGCATCAACTGCAACGAGCAGATCCGACGGGTATTCAAGGGAGGAGCAGCGGGCACGATACGGGCGCGAAAGGTGGGCACCATCTCGCCAAACGGGATCCGTAGGGTCTGCTCCGCCTCAGGCGAGGTCTCAAAGGCATAGCTATAAGCAGGACTATCCCACCCGGTTTGGTCCCGCACAAAGAACTTGTAACGTTGTCCATCTCCTTGCAGGCGCAGCTCCAGGCCCGCAAACTCTGACAAATCCAAGGGCGGTTCTAGGTTGCGGGTGCGTGTGGAAACAAACCCGCCAGAGTTGGCCGTAGAAACCTGCCCTGTGAACAGAAGCTGCTGCTCCCCCCATCGCAACTGGCTTTGGCTCACCCCCCCCATGACCACATCATCCAAGATGCCCCAAAACTCGTTGAACTCTGGGTTGGGTTGGCGAAAATCAAACAGCATCTGCTCCGTCTGGTGGCCCATCTGCTCCAGATGGGTTTTGGCCAGTTCCACATCCTCTAGACCCAGGAACACGGTCGCCGTCGCCCAAACCGGGCTGGAGTCAAGTACCTCCACTCCCTGCTGCCTCAGGGCCTCTGCTAACCCGACTGGCAACCCTTGCCCCAGCAACAGAACTTGAGAAGGGATCGCCCCGGAAAGGAAAGGTGGCACAGGATTGACGCTCGACTTTGGCTGAAACCCATTTTGTACCCAGCGCCAAACCTCTGCAAAGGGCAGCGCATCGTAGTAGGTCAGAGTATTCAAGAATCGGCCCAGATCCCAGGACATCACTGAACCCTCAGAATGGCAACGGCCTTGCAAGCAGGGCAAATGCCTACAGAATAGCGTTGCTGGGGTTGTCCTTGAGCATCAAAGACCCCTGCCAAACCACCACGATTCCCCCACAATGAAAGGGATCCCGCTCTGGAGACTGCCTTTGTGTACAGCATCACCTCATTCCCCCAGCCCTACCTGACCTATCTCCTCAAAGATGAACAGAGCGGGGCAGAAGCAGAGATCGTGCCCGAGCGGGGCGGCATTCTCACCCGTTGGCGTATGGATGGCCCTCCGGGCCGTGCAGAGCACGATGGAGAAGAGATCCTCTACATGGATGAGGAACGGTTTCTGGATCCCAGCCTGACGGTACGGGGCGGTATCCCAATCCTATTCCCTATTTGTGGCAATCTGCCCGAGAACACCTACAGCCATGCAGGACAGAGATACACCCTCAAACAGCACGGTTTTGCCCGGAACCTACCCTGGCAGGTGGTGGATCAAGACACCGAGGGTCAAGCCTCTCTAACGTTGATGTTGGAAAGCAATGCCGAAACCCTGTCAGTTTATCCCTTCGAGTTCACGCTTCTGTTCAGCTACCAACTTCGGGATCGCCAGCTTCTCTTCAAGCAACACATCACCAACCGCTCTGAAAAGCCCATGCCTTTTTCAGTCGGGTTTCACCCCTATTTTCATGTGGAGGAGGCCGTTAAACCGAAGTTACAGCTTGGGATCCCGGCCCATGAACTCTACGACCACCTCAGCAAAACCAGCGCCCCTTTTGCGGGTAGCTTGGATTGGACAGCTCCTGAAATCGATGTGGCCTTCAAGTCGTTGTCTGCTCAAGAGGCAGTGGTTACGGATCCGGTGGCGGGGAGAAGGCTAATCCTCACCTACGACGAGATCTTCAGCACCCTCGTTTTCTGGACGGTGCAGGGCAAACCCTTCTTTTGTCTGGAACCCTGGACAGGGCCACGCAATGCTCTGATCACAGGCGAAAAGCTGATCCAACTGCCACCAGGAGATAGCCTAGAAACTCAGTTTGCGCTGCGGGTAGAGGCTCTGGGCTAAGTAGCCTGTCAGAAGCTGGATCCCTCTAGGCAACCGGGCTCGGATCTTGACCTTGGCCCAAAACCTGAATGGCGACTTGCAGTTGTAGCGCCTCCTCTCCGCTACCCAGTCCCATCTGTAGGATTGGGCCAGAAAGTGTTTCTAAACAACGGCAAAGGCGACGCAAATGGGGGGTACTGGCACCAATGTGGCCATCCAACTTGTCGGTTAGGGATCCCAGGCGTTTCCAGGTGGTGAAAAGACGCGCCAAGATTTGCTCCAGTTGAGCCGCTTGATTCACCAAATCAGCCGTCAAGTTGAGCAATCCCAAGCGCAAGGCTTCTTCGAGTGCCTCCTCCAAATCCAACCCCTCCTGCTCCTGCAGAGCTTGCACCTGAGCGGCAGATTGTAAATATCGAGCCAAAAAACGGGCATCGGCGGTGGCTTGCTTGAGGGTATCCACATCGGGGTTGAGGACGATCTCCTCCTGCAAGGCCTGTTGATGGGATGCGGGCAATTTTTCCAGTTCCCGCACCAGAGGGGTGAGGTAACGAGTGGGAATACTCTGTTCGGCAGCTTTGGCCCGTACGGGCGCTGGGATCAACTCAGAAGTGGCAGCAGTCCACTCATCGGCAAGGTCGCGCACCTGTCGGCGGGTAATACGTTGGCCTTGCTGGGCGGCTTCCACCACCATTTGCTGCACTTCTGCGGGAGCTTGGGCGGTTTCTATGAAGGCGCGTTTGCTGAACCGATCCACCGTTTCTGGGGCCAGTTCCTTGGCTCGCATGAGGCTATCGGCGCTGTCTGCCAGCTCCAGCAGCGCGTAGGCCCGACTCTTGCTGATCTCTCGATCCTTCAGCCAATGGAGAAAGCCACTGCCGCGTCCATCCCCCCGCTGCTTTTCCCGATCCCGTACCACCCGCAAAATGCGCCCCCGCCAAATCTCTGTTTGTATATCGAAGCGGTCACATACCTGCCAGGCCTGTTCCACCTGCCGATGAAACTCCAGTTCGGGCAAACCTTCGTCCATGGGATCCGGCAACACCAAGTCTTGCAGGGCTCCTGTGGGTAATTCAGGCCCAGATTCCAGGCGGATGGCCGATGCCTCTACTGATGTTGCAACTGTTTCAAGAGTCTCCATACGCCCCCTCACACCCGAGCCGACCCATTATGGCAGAGCTCCCCATCAAGCGGGTTAAGCCTGAAGACTACCATCCACGGGGAGCTCAACACAAAAGCAGGTTTGGTTGTTGCCACTGCTGACCCGAATCGAGCCTTGTAGCTGCACCACCATTCGTTGAATCAGTGCCAATCCCAGTCCTGTGCCCCCTTGTTTCCAGGGATCCCCTGAAGGGATGCGATAAAACTTCTCGAAAATACGCTCCTGCTGTTCGGGTGGGATCTCAACTCCCGTATTGGTGATGGCAAAACCAATTCGCTCGGCGGGATCCACCCCAGACACCGCGAAAAGAGAAGCAGAGGAGGGACGAATCACTTCAACCTGGATCTGAGCTGTGGGGGGAGAATACTTACAGGCATTGTTGAGCAATTCCGCCAAAATACGCCCCAAACTGCTGGGGTCAGTCCGAATCTGAACAAGGGTGGGGTGAAGGATCAGGGTCAGGGTTTGCTGCCGTTGTTGGGTGCGTGCCTCGAAGGGCTTTAGCAAAGAGGGTAACCACTGCCGGAGCGGGATCCATTCCCACTGCAAGTTCTGAACCCCACTTTCCAGCCTTTGGAGATCCAACAGATCGTTGATGAGCTCCGTTTCTCTGAAACATTCCTGTTGCAGGATCCCCAAGTACCGTTGTGCTTTTGCCCAATGGGCAGGTGAGTTCTCTTGGAGATCTTCTAGGGCCAGACGCAACAGATGAATGCTCATTTTCATGTTTGCCATTGGCGTGCGCAGCTCATGGGAAACCGTGCTGAGGAAATCATCTTTAAGGCGGTTGAGGGCTTGCAACTCCTGCATCCGTTCTTCTAGCTCCCGTTCCACTTGCTTTTGTGGGGTAATATCGACACTGATGCCGATGCTGCCCTGTAACAGGCCCATCTCATCCCGCAAGGGAGTGTGTTTGATCAGAACAGTGTGCGGGGATCCCGAACCTAGGTTCTCAGGGCTGGTGGAATCGACATCGACTAGGGCTTTCCAGTTGGTGAGTGAGGCTTCAGAAACGGCCCACCGAGCCAATTCCACTTCTCCTGACCATTTTTCTCCCGTTCGGATGGCTTGCAACAGGGTCAAGGCCTGTTCTGTCGAGACAGGGATCCCGTCTATAATCAGTTCTCCCAAAATGGCCCCACCCGCAAGGCCGTAGAGATTGCTGGCAAAGCGATTCCAATAGGTGATATGCCCCTCTCGATCCGTAACCACAACAGCAGTTTCCACCGCATCCAACAACTGTTCTTGCAACTTGAGGGTGTTGAGCTGTTTGTTCAACTGCGTGGTGCGGGTGCGCACTTTTCGCTCCAGTTGCTCATTCAGTTCACAAACTTGTTGATACAAGGAAGTCTGCTGCAGGGCAATTTCCATCTGAGTGGCTATTTGCTCCATCAGGCTAATCTCCTCCGGTTGCCACTGGCGGGGTTGCCCACATTGATGAGCCGCCAACATGCCCCATAGATCCTGATTCGGAAATAAAGGCACCACCAACTGGGCACGCACTTGACACTCCTGCAGGTATTGCTGCAACTGGGGTGTTGGGGTTGTCCAGTGCTGCAGGTCTTCGACGATACGCACTTTGCCCTGACGGTAGTGCGCCAACAGATCCCCGAACCAAGTGGGATGAATGACCCGACCCAATGCTTTTGGCCAGGCCGGATCCACCGATTCTTCGATAACCCAGGCTTCTCCGTTCGGCTGAAACTGGTAGAACAACACTCGATCCGCTTGCAAAAGCCGTCGCACATCTGCGGCGGCTGTGGAGAGAATTTGCCCCAATTCAAAGGAACGGTGGATCCTGAGTGCAACATTGGCCAGTAGATGTTCTCGTTCTAGGCTTTGTCGCAAAGCCAGTTCTGTGTTTCGGTAGCGAGTAATGTCTCGGAAGATCACCACTACCCCAGAAATGTTCCCGGCAAAGTCGGTAATGGGGGCGGCACTAGCGGATAGGAATCGCTCTGTTTGGGCTTTGTCGATGAGCACGGTGGCGGGAGATAGCCCCAAAGCCCTCCCTTGATTCAGCACCGCTGACACCAAATCTGGATGAGGTTCCCGACTCTCTTGATGCAACAAACGGAGCACCTGACTGAGGGGGGATCCGATGGCTTCGGCGGCGGCCCAACCGGTCAGTTGTTCGGCGGCGGGGTTGAACAGGGTAATCCGTCCAGCGCAATCGGTGCCAATGACCCCATCGCCAATGCTCGCCAGAGTGGAAATTAGCCGTTGTTGTTCTTCGGCTAGGGCAGCTTCTGCCAAACGCCGCTCCCGCAGCTCCCGTTGGGCCTCCTGAAAAAGCTGAGCATTATCCAGGGCTAAGGCCGCCAACTGGGCAAATTGTTCTAGCCCCTGCAGTTCTAGTAGGGAAAAACACCGCCCCAACTCCGTATGCGCTAGCCCTAACACCCCCACCACCTGTGTACGCAACCGCAGGGGCACTCCGATCATGGCGCGACTATCGGAGTCGATTCCCAGCCGTTCCGGCCAAGTCAGGTAATCTTCCACCTGCACCGGGGATCCCGTTTGCCACACAAGCCCAGCTAACCCTTCTCCAGGCCTGATTCGTTGGCCGACCAAGTCAGGAGAGGTATTCAACCCCACCTCCAGCCGCATGACATTCGGATCCGTCCCACTGACTCGGAACAGGAATCCTTTGGGTGCCCCCAGCCAATCTGCTGCCTGCTGCACAATCACCTGTAGAAGTTCAGACAGCTCACGCCGGTCTAGCAGCGCCAACCCAATCTGGTGTAGGGCGTTGAGATAGCGATTTTGAGCCAAGAGGTCGGCTGGAGAGGTCAGGTGTGGGTCGGATGAGGCAGCGGTCATCCTCGGCCTACTGAGGTCATGAAGAGGTAATCGATCAAGACTGCTTCACGGTAGATCCAACCGTGGCATTTGGGTAGCTTCCGTTTCGGGAGCTGTCCCTTGCCTTTCCTGACTAGCCCCCAGGACGGCTCCCAAGAGCAAAGTCGCCATCAGATGGATCCGACCATCCAAAATCACCACATCCAACAATCCAGAGGCAAACAAAGCTCCCAGCGCCAAGAGAATTCCCAACAGCACCCCCTCTTGACTCTGGCGCCAAGCCCCGAGGCCCTGCAACAAAATCCACCCCCACAGCAACAGGTAACCCAGTAATAGTGGGATCCCGCCCTCAGCCGCCAAATGAAGATATAAATTGTGACAATGGCCCAGCAGCTCCGGTGGATTTTGGGCATTGTAGAGATCGGCAAAACTCTGCCAACCCCACCCGGTCAGGGGGCGTTCTCGCACCATTTCCAGCGCAAAACGCCAGGCATCCACCCGATTGGCGGTGGAACTGAAGTAGGTGGCCTGCGGGTCGAAGGTATCGGCCAAGCGACTCCAGAGCAAGCGAGGCACAACGGCACGCCAACCGGGCCAATCCAAAGCCGCCACCAAACTGGCGCTCCCCAACCCGATGAGGATCCCCAGGCCCCACCAGCAGCGCCGTAGCCCCAACCCGAGCAGCAAGACCAAAGCCCCTGCTCCCCACCCATTGCGGGAGGCCGTCAAGATCAACAACAGGGATCCCAACCCCAGGGTTGCCCCCAGCCAGATTCGCCAGCCTGTTCTGGGTTGATCCAGCCACAGTCCTGCCGCCAAACAGAGGGTGATCACCAGATAAATGGCCAGGATATTCGGCGAGGTAAAGGCTGCCGCCGGTCGCTCCCCCCCTGCAACCCCTGTGATCCAGATCGGCCCCAAAAACAGATCCCCCTGCCAACCCCACAGAACCTCCCCCCAACCCAGCAGCAGCATCAGCCAACTGCCCAGCACCAGCACTTGTGCCAACCGTCTGCGCCCCACCACACCCACCAGCACTCTGGCAAAAACCGGCATCATCAATAAGAAAGGCCAGTAATTGAACATACCCGGCAAACTCAGCTGCCAATCCTGTCCCAGCAGTGCCACCGCCACCACCCCAAGGCTTAACCCCAAGGCCAACCGATGCAAGGGATCCCGAAACACTTCCCATCCCCAACGGAGATAGCTCCGACCGATGCCGAGCAGTACCAACAACAAACTGGGGGCCAAATTCACCGGGATCAGCGCCGCCGCCCCCAAGAGCCATCCCTGTCGCCAGAAGGGGGGTATTCTTTGAGTTCCTTCAGAAGATTCCACGGCTGCAGACGAGGCCATCACTCATCCTCAATCGGGATCCCCGGTCGTACCCGTCCCTTGCCAAAGTAGCGCCCAAATTGCAGCTCATACACTTCGTCTTCATCCTGGGTTTCCACCCATAGCTCCGAGCGTGCATAGCCTACGCACAACAGCCCATAGCCCTGCTCCTTCAGTTCCCGCGAGATCCCCATCGCTTCCGGTTGGTAAAGGGATCCCTGTCGTACCCGCACCGCACAAGTGGTACAGGCCCCATTGCGACAGGCAAATGGCAGAGGGATCCCTTGGGCTTCTGCGCTGGCCAAAATGTATTGATCGGCGGGCACCTGGATCCAATAATGCCGATCCCGTTGGCGATCATGGATGTGAACCGGATAAGAGGGAGCGGACTGGGGGGAAGGCATGGAGGACAATAGCGTTATCCCGAAGCTAGATACCTTCTCATGATCCCACAGGATTTTATCCCGTTGATGTGACCCAACCATCCCATTGGGGATCCCGAGAGGGCTGGGATAATCTAAAAGCACACCCCTGAGGAGGGCAACTCCATGCTGGAAACCCCTAAGTCAGACCTAGCCCCACCGGAAAAACTCCCTGTTCCCCTCTCTGCAGAGACTTTAGCCCAGTTGATCGAGAGCAATACGGAAAGTCGTCCCTGGGGCACCTTTACCGTGCTCGAGGAGGGCCCCGGCTACAAAATCAAGCGGATCGTGGTGTTGCCCAAACATCGGCTCAGCCTGCAAATGCACTACCACCGCAGCGAACATTGGATCGTCGTCGCCGGCACCGCCAAGGTCACCTGTGGGAGCGAAGAAAAGATCATCACCTCCAACCAATCCACCTACGTGCCCCCCTGCACCCAACATCGCCTAGAAAATCCGGGTGTCATTCCTCTGGTGATCATCGAAGTGCAAAACGGCCAGTACTTGGGCGAGGACGACATCATTCGGTTTAGCGATGACTACGCACGAACGAATGGCAGCCAACCCCAGAAAGCCTAGGCCTTCTGGCCATGACCCCCTGAACCCAACTCAGCAACTTGGTTCTATCCCCTCGCCTGAGGGATTGCAGAATGAAAGCTCTAGAAGCCCAGCACCTGAAAAAATCCTATCGTGCTTCACACGGCCCGGGAGGACATCGACAGGGGGGCAAAGAGGTACAGGCGGTGGTGGATGTCTCCTTGACGATTGCAGCCGGTGAGATCCTGGCCTTTTTGGGGCCCAATGGGGCGGGCAAAACCACCACGATTAAACTGATTGCTGGGTTGATTCGCCCAGATGCCGGTACGGTACGCATTGTCGGACGGGATCCCCATCAAGAGGAACAGGCTCGGGCGCAGGTGGGCGCGGTGCTGGAGGGCAATCGTAACCTATACTGGCGGCTCACCCCTCTACAAAACCTGGAATACTTCGGCGTACTGCGGGGTCTCAAGGCGAAAACCGCTCGGCAACGGGGATTGGAGCTGCTAGAAACCTTTGGGTTAACGGAAAAACAAGGGGTAGCGGTGCAAACCCTTTCGCGGGGGATGCAACAAAAACTGGCGATTGCCACTGCCTTAATTCACCGTCCTGCTTTGCTGCTGTTGGATGAACCCACCTTGGGATTGGATGTGGAAGCAGCACAAACCGTCAAGTCCCTGATTCGTCAAATTGCCGCGGCGGGGCAGGCTATCCTGCTCACCACCCATCAATTGGATATTGCCGAAGTGCTCTCGGATCAAGTGGCCGTGATTCAAGGGGGGGTAATCATCGCCCAGGCGCCAACCCGGGAGTTGATCCGACACTTTGCTGGCACTGCCTCCACTTATCACATCGAGTTGGAACAAGCCATCGACAGTGAACGGGCTGCCCAACTGGGATCCCTGGGGGGGGTGGTCGAGGAGCCACATCGGTTGCGGTTCACCGGCTCCTCCGAGCAGTTGTATCGGGTACTGGATAGAATAAACCCCATACCTTTGCTCAGCCTTAAGCGAGAAGAAGCGGATCTCACTCACATTTTTCTTAAGTTATTGAAGAAGGGAAATGGGGAGGGATGATTCAACTCTTTTTTGCCGAGTTAAAACGCTCCTGGATCCAATACATTCGCTATCCTGTTGAGGCACTGGGCGGGATCCTGATCACCACATTTTTCTTCTATGCTTTGTTTGTTGGTGCTCAATATGTGGCGGGGCCAGCCTCCCAATTTGGGGAACGCCTGGATGCTGTGGTCATTGGCTATGTACTGTGGACACTGGTGATTTTTGTCGTCAATGATATTGCTTTGAATTTACAGGTAGAAGCCCAAACAGGAACCCTTGAGCAAGTCTTGCTCTCCCCCTTTTCAGCGGCATCTATTTTTCTTGCCCGGGCCTGTGCCAGTTTCTCGTTACGTTTCACATCAGTCACAGCCATTTTAATGGTGATTTTAGGGCTGACGGGCAGCCGATTACAGTTCCCTCCCAGCTTGATTTTGCCCCTGGTCAGTGTGGTGCTGGGAGCTTATGGCCTTGCTTTTTTGCTCGGCTCTGCTGCTTTGATCTTTAAGCGGATCCAGCAGCTTCTGGTGATGAGCCAGTTTGGCTTGTTGTTTCTTTTGGCCACTCCCACCGAAGAATGGCAGGGATCCCTGAAATGGGTGGGGCAAGGGTTGCCAATGACAGCAGGAGCTGGACTGTTGCGGGATGTGATGGTGCGGGATGTGGGCTTGGATGGGCCGCGGCTGTTGATGGGTTTGGTCACTGGAGTTGTATATTTTGCTCTGGGGATGGCGGCCTTTCGCGGGTCAGTTCGGATTGCCAAAGATCGCGGTATCCTCGGCTCCCAGTAGGGCTGATTTTCAGGATTGGCATTTAGGGGATCCCTGCAATTGACAATAAAAATGACCGCACAGGTAATACACTTGTCGTTTGGTTTGGCAATCCTCAAGATGAGGTTGAAGCTAAAGAAATGGGGGATGAGGTGATTTTGATGAAAGACCACCAAGGTCAGGTGATTGGCTTTGAAAAACTCAACTTTCTACCTCCTTCTGATAGTCCTGTACGCATTACCTTTGAAACCATAGCCCCCTAAGTTCGTAGTGTTGACTTTAGGGCCAGAGGGAGCTATAGGTAGTAGATTCTAAAAACTGTGGGCAGAATATTTTCGATCTTAAAAAAAGCCCGTTTTATCAGGGTCTTGCTCTATTCAATGTTTTCAATGTTTCGCTGCCCCACAGCATTCCAATTACACCTCCGTCGGGATCCCGTGGATCTTACCGCCGATCATCTGCCCCAACCGCGAAACGGTCAGCTCCGCCACCGGTATGGGCTGTGAAACTTGCCCACCACTAAACACCATCACCCGATCGCTATATTGCACGATCTCATCCAAATCGGCTGAAGCAAAGAAAATAGCTGTACCGGTTTGGGTGCGCTCTAATAGCTGACCCCAGATCCACAGCGCCGACTCAATATCCAGTCCCCGCGTCGGGTGTTCCATCAGCAACAGGGTGAGAGGGGTAGGCAGAAGGGCCAGTTGGCTGCGCTGTTGGTTCCCCCCAGAGAGTTGCTCCACCCGGCTATGAGTATGCCCACGAATGCTGAAGTGCTCGATGGCCGCTTGGGTGCGTTGACGCGCCAGGGGCCAGTTTATCCAGGGATCCCGTTGCTGTAGGGCAAAATGCTCTTGCAGCGTCAACCCAGGGATCAGCCCCTCCCGCAGCCGATCCGCCGGAGAGTAACCTACCCCTCGCCGCAGATACTCTGCATAGGGTCGGCCTGCCATCTCTTGTCCCTGTAGCAGAATCTGTCCTTGAAGAGGAGGCAACAATCCCGCACAGGCGAGTAGCAACTGCCGTTGACCGCTGCCTTCCAGCCCCGCCAGACCGATCACCTCCCCCGCCTGCACCCTCAAATTTGGCAAACCTAGGGTGACATGATCCTGCCGCAACAGCAGCGATCGTAGCTCTAGTAAGGGATCCGCCGTTGTCGCCGGAGGATGGATCCGTCCAGGAGCCGCCAACTCCCGGCCAAACATCAGCTCGATCAGCCGTTGTTCTAGGGGCACCGGGGAATCATCCTCTCCCCTGACGGGCAGAGTTCCCACCACCTGACCCTGCCGCATCACCGTCACCCAATCGCAGAGCCGTTCTACGTCCTCCAGTTTGTGGGAGACAAAGATCACTGATTTACCCTGCTCCGCTAGCCGTCGCAAAGCCGCAAACAAAAGATCCTTTTGAGAGGCGGAAATGCCCGTAGTGGGCTCATCCAAGATTAGGGTGTTGATCCCCAGCGAGAGCAACCGCAAAATTTCCAGTTGTTGCCGCTCCCCCACTGTCAGCTCGCCAATTGCCCCATCCGGGTTGAGATCAAAGCCAAATTCCTCGCATAGCTTTCTCAGTCGCTGTAGACTTTCCCTTCGCCGCAAACCAAAGCGCCCCGGTTGCCCCGCGATAAAATTTTCCAGCACTGTCAGAGACGGAAAATCTAAGGGATCCTGGTGCAACATGCCAATGCCCAGACAAATCGCGGCGGCAGGGCTGCCGATCTGAACCGGTTGCCCACCCACACGAATCTCCCCCTGATCACAGCGCAAGAATCCACTCAGAATCTTGACCAGAGTACTTTTGCCCGCCCCATTTTCTCCTAGCAGGCCGTGAATGGTGCCCGCCTCCACTAGCAAGGACACATCCCGGTTGGCCTGTACCGTTCCAAAGCGCTTGTGGATATTGAGCAGTTGGATCTTCATGGTGCTTACAGCTTTTTCCAGCGTTATCTGGTATAGCAGACTCAGGCCAATCCTTTACTTTTACAAGGTTTTTTGCCTAGCTCAAGGGCCTGCGTGAAGTCGGAAAAGGCTGTAAAACCCAAAAACATCGGTAGGAGAGAGAATGGGATCTCTCTCCCTAGTTGCTCGAGTTGCTCGAACTACTTCACTTTGACAGTAGCGCCAGCTTCTTCCAGCTTCTTCTTGATGTCGTTGGCTTCCTCTTTGGCGGCTCCTTCCTTAACGGCTTTGGGAGCAGCTTCCACAAGGTCTTTGGCATCTTTCAGGCCCAAGCCAGTCAGCTCGCGCACCACTTTGAGAATGGCGATCTTCTTATCAGCCGGGACAGCCTCAAGAATAACATCGAAGGCAGTTTGCTCTTCTACAGGCTCAGCCGCTGCTGCTGGAGCTGCTGCTGCTGCCACAGGAGCCGCCATCATCATGCCACCTGCGGGGGCCGCGGCACTGACGCCGAATGCTTCTTCGATGGCTTTTACCAATTCCGAAGCTTCCAGCAAGCTCAGGGCTTTCAGGTCTTCGAGGATTTTTTCAACGCGCTCAGAAGCCATGGTGTTGTTCTCCTTATGAGTAACTTAAGTTTGACTTGTGCTCTAGTGTGGAACCGGACAGGTGTCCGTTGTGGGTTGCCCATCCGTTTCAGCTGATGGACAATGTCGGGTCTGACAGCAGAACGTGGGGGAAATCCATTCCCCTAAGCGGCCTCTTTGTCGGCAATGGCCTGAATGGCTCGTCCCAGTGAAGCTGGAATCTCATTGATGCCACGCGCCACCTGAGTGGGCACAGCATTGAGTCCAACGGCCAACTTTGTTGCCACCGAGTTGAGGCTGCCTGCCACTTGGGCCATCAATACCTCTTTGGGGGGTAGATCGGCGATGGCTTTGGCCTGATCCAATGTCAGGGATAGCCCCTCGATGCCCGCACCGCGGAACTCGGTTTTCTTGGTTTGCTTGGCGAAATCTTGATAGGTCTTCAGGGCGGCTGTAATATCGCCCCGAATCAAGATAAAGGCCGATGGCCCCGCCAAGAAGGGTAGGATCCCTGCCCAAGGTTTTTGGTCGGCGATGGCCCGCCGCATTAGAGTGTTTTTGACCACCATGCAAACAGAATCCGACTTGCGTAACTCTGCCCGCAGCTGGCTCATTTCCGAAACGGTCAGCCCCTTGTAGTCGATCACCAGCACCATTTGGCTGGCTTGCAGCAGAGATCGCACTTCATCGACGACCTCCGCTTTCTTCGCTACAGGTTGCTTGCCCATGCGCTCACCTCCTGATTTGAATGGATGAACCTTTGTGTTGCTCAGCTTGGAGGTGGATCCCGGTCGCTCAAAACAGAATGCGTCCCAGCCGAAGCCAAGACGCATTGAGGCGAGAACAGACCAAAAAGAATCCGTAAAGGATCCCTCCGCACTCTACTCAAACCTCGGCAGGAGATTAAGCCTGTGGGCACCTGCTGTCTTCGGCTCGATGATTCGACTGTAGGAAGCGTGTTCTGCCTCGTGTCTCCTAGAAATTCACCAATCCAGACCCAAATGCAACCGTCTTTGACCCACCGCAACTCCGAAACTTGCTTAGCCCTTAGGCTGCCAATTTCAGATCTCGCAGGGCGTTGATATCAACTTCGATAGAGGGACCCATCGTAGCAGAAACATGCAGAGTTCGCCAATACTTGCCCTTTGCCCCGGAGGGACGGTTGCGGTCGATCGACTCCTGTACAGCCTTCAGGTTCTCCAGCAGGGCCTCTACCGTGAACTTGCACTTGCCGAACATCACGTGCACGATGCCGGTACGATCAGCCCGATACTCCAACTTACCAGCTTTAAATTCACCAATCGCCTGGGTCAGATCAGCGGTGACAGTACCTCCCTTGGGAGAAGGCATCAGGCCGCGGGGCCCCAACAACCGACCCAACTTGGCCACCTGCGGCATGACATCAGGAGTGGCGATCAACAGGTCAAAATCCATCATGCCTTTGCTGATTTCGTCGATCAGCTCCTCATAGCCCACCAGATCGGCACCAGCATTTTGGGCTTCGGTAACCTTCTCACCGCGAGCAATTACCGCCACCCGGATCTCTTGGCCGGTGCCCTTGGGCAGAACCACCGTGGTGCGCAGTTGTTGGTCAGCATACTTGGGGTCAATCCCCAGGCGGATGTGGACTTCTGCTGCTTCTTCAAATTTGGCAGTGGCCGTCTCCTTCATCAGGGCCAGAGCCGCCTCAGGGGCATAGGCAATTGGCTTCACTTTCTCTTGTAAAGCCTGCATTCGCTTGGATAACTTTCGAGCCATGGTTTCTCCTCGGGGTGCTAGCGAGACTGTCTCTCCCCCACAATGGTTTGCTTAAACAATTAACAATTCAAAAATCAACAATCCCGAAGTCAACTGAGGGGTAAGGCGACCCACTTCAATCGGCCACCGTCACACCCATGCTGCGGGCGGTACCGGCGATGATCTTCATGGCCGCCTCGACATCGTTGGCATTCAAATCCGGCAATTTTTGCTCAGCGATCTGACGCAACTGGGCCTGGGTCAGGGATCCCACCTTGGTTTTGTGGGGCTCACTGGAACCGGACTCGATGGAGAGGGCCTTTTTGATCAACACCGATGCGGGCGGAGTCTTGAGAATGAACGTAAAGCTGCGATCCTCAAAAATGGAGATCTCAACAGGTACGACCATCCCCGGCTGATCTGCCGTTTTGGCGTTATATTCTTTGCAGAAGGCCATGATGTTGACCCCATGCTGACCCAGTGCTGGGCCAATCGGGGGTGCGGGGGTGGCTTTGCCCGCTTGAATGGCCAGCTTAACCACTGCCACCAATTTCTTTGCCATGAAACGCTGTTACACCTCTTTTCGCACTTGACCAAACTCTAATTCTACCGGGGTATCGCGCCCGAAAATCGAGATCAGAGCCTTTAGCTTGCCCCGTTCTGGACTGACTTCCACCACCTCCCCGTAAAAACCCTGGAATGGGCCTGATAGCACCTCGATCCGATCCCCAGCGGCCATATCGATTTTGAGAGGTACCTCCTCGACTTCGACGCTGCTGAAGATGCGTTGAATCTCCCCATGGCTAAGGGGACGCGGGGTTACATGTCCGCGGCCTCGACCATAGGCGCGTTTTTCTTCGGTGCCGACAAAGTTGATCACATTGGGGGTACTCTTCACCACCAGCCAAGAATCATCGTTCATGTCCATGCGCACCAGCACATAGCCAGGGAAAACTTTCTCTTCTTGCTCTTGGCGCTTACCAGCCCGATCCAGCTTGAACCCCAACCGCTTCGGGATCACCACATCCACAATTTGATCCGCCACATCCAGAGCGGCAGCCCGCTGCATTAGGGTGCTTTTCACCTTGTTTTCACAACCTGAAGCCACCTGTAGGGCATACCAACGTAAGGTGCGCCGACTTTGTCCTTCAGCATCTGAGGGCTCGGCTGCACCATCATATCTTTCGTGTACTTCATGTTGCTCCGGCTCTAGGCTCATCACCTATCTTCCTCCGCCTGATTAATCTATACCCGTACCTGTCAATCCCGCACCTATGGCAATAGGGATCCACCTGAACTGACTGATTAGAACAGATTAGAACAATTGAATCGCTACCCAACTAAACACTTGATCGATCAAGTAGATAAAGGAGGCAAAGGCCAACACAATCAGCAAAACGCCTACCGATTCACTGATCAGTTGCTGACGACTAGGCCAAACAATTTTGCCCAATTCCTCACGGGTATCTCTGACGAAGCCCGCGATTCCTTTCGACTCAACATCACCATCCTTGGAATTACCCCGATGAGAGGGATCCAGACGCTGCTGCGGATCGACTTTGCTAGAAGGGGTGCTCTTGACCACGGCGGTACTCTCCTGATGGATCCCGAACGATACACCGGATCTGAGCGCACTCAAGATCGGCTTTGCGATCCTAACAAAATTTATTTGGGATGGGATCCAATTTAAGGCGTAGCTGTAGGCTCAGGCTGCAACAAGCCGGGAGAGAGTTGCAGGGGGCGGCGACGGGATTGATTGAATTGCTCCACAGCAGCATCGACGCCAGCCGTGCTATCCCAGCGGGAGGTGGCATTCTGGTTGGAGAGAAAGTCGGCAGCGCGAAACAGATCGTTCATGTCAATGCTGCTGCCATCGAACAAGTTGGTATTGCCATCACGGCGAATGGCATCGTTAACATTCTCGTTTTGGGCCAAGGCCGTTGCAGGGCTGACCAAATTCTGGCCAGTGGTGATCCCTAGGAGAACCACCGCCAAAGGGATCCTATACAAGCCAACACAAGATGGGTTAGAGAGAGGGTTTTTGCGCATCGGTTGGTTCCTCCACATCTGTTTTTTCCTCAGCCAACCCCGTCTCCAGCAGGTGTTGTTCTTGAGCGGTGAGGGAGCGTTTGGCCAAAAGATCAGGTCGCCGCTGCCAAGTGCGAATCAACTGCTGCTGCTGACGCCAACGGGCAATAGCCTGGTGATCTCCTGAAAGAAGCACCTCCGGCACTTTATAGCCTCGGAACTCCGGCGGACGGGTGTATTGGGGATACTCCAACAACCCTGACTCGAAGCTTTCGCTCTTCAGTGAGTCTACCTTACCCACTGTGCCTGGCAAGAGCCGCACCACACCATTGATCAAGGCCAGAGCAGGAATCTCTCCTCCCGTCAGGACGAAATCTCCCAAGGAGATCTCACGGGTGGCCAAGTGTTGGCGAATCCGTTCATCAAAGCCTTCGTACTGGCCACAAATGAGGATCAACTGCGCCTTCTGAGCTAACTCCTGCAGCACCTCCTGGGTGAGGGTCTGCCCTTGTGGAGTCAGCAAAATAATCTCACAGGGATCCCAGCGAGGTAGGGATTCGACCGCAGCAAAAAAGGGCTCTGGCTTGAGCACCATACCCACCCCACCCCCGTAGGGTTCATCATCAACGCGGCGGTGCTTATCGGTAGCAAAATCCCGTGGATTGATACAGTTGACCTGGGCGATACCCTGCTGCAAAGCTTTGCCCAGCAGACCCATTCGCAGAGGAGCCCCAAAGAAGTCTGGGAACAAGGTGAGGATATCGAGACGCACAAGTCCAGGCCGAAAATTCTTAAATTCTTCAGGATTCTGTATCCGTACCAGAAGTTGGAGAAGCGGGATCCGTGCGCAGCCGCTCCAGATCCAACCGCAACGACTCGATCTGATGGGTCAGCTCCATCAACTCGGCAATCTCTTCTTTTGAGATCGGTGTTGAGCCGCCTGGACTAGAAGGAGGGGGGCTAGAGGCAGCTTCAGAAGGACTGGGGGTGCTGACGGGCGTCTCACTGTCTGGGGCTGTGGAGGGGGTATTGGCGGCAGCGTCCTTGAGGCCTTCTAGGTAACGAATCGCCTCTTGCTCAGTCAGCTCTCCTTTTTGCTCCAGCTCTTCTGCTAGTTGTCCCAAATCCATCGACAGGCGGTTCAGATTTTCCGTGCGCTTCTCAGGATCCTGGAGGATCTCTACCAGAGCCGTGGCTGTGCCGTAGAAGATGTGGCGGGCCCGGGTAAACCAATCAGAGGAGTTAGAACTCATGGCAGCAGAGGTACGCTTAATTCTGAACCGATTCTAGGCGATACCCCTCCTCGTTTCCCCCTGCGGAGAAAGTCAACCGCACCCATAGCCCATACCGCCATCACGTTGACCGGATTCAGCGAAACTAGAATAAAAATTAAGTAAATCTAAAGAAAGATGACTCTTTTAGGTCAAATCGTGCATTGTATATGAATGGAGTTCCAAATCTTTAGCGATCTGCGAAAGAGATCTGCGAGGCGGTATGCAAAGCTATGCACAAACTAATTTGCAGCTCTTCAATCAAGTGATTCAACAGGACTATAGCCTGGAAGATTTGCAACAGTTGGCAAAAGCCTATCGAGTTACTATTGAGCTCTTTACAGGCATGTTTCGGCCTTCTGGCAAAACCTTTGTTGCTCACCTCGTTGGTACTGCCAGTATTCTTACTTCCCTCAATCAGTCCATTGATGTTGTCATAGCTGGCTTGCTTCACGCCGCTTACGCCAATGGAGACTTTGGTGTTGGAGGTCGAAAAGGCATTACACCCGCTAAGCGTTCTTATCTTCAGTCTCGATTGGGGAATAGGGTTGAGGCTTACATTGGGCAGTACACAAAACTTAAATGGGATCCTGATACTCCTAAAAAACTTTTGAGTCGAATGGAACAATTTAATCAGACGGACAAAGATGTGCTTTTAATTCGATTGGCAAACGAGCTTGAGGAATATCTTGATTGCGGCATGGTCTACAATGGAATAGAGAAAGGTCAGCGATACTTAAAGCATGATACCAATGCAATTAAAAACTTAGCTATTGAGTTAGGATTTCCGACATTGGCTCAGTCTCTAATTGAATCTATTGACTTCAACGAGCATGTGGCTATTCCGCTTGAACTTTGCAACCTCGTCGAAAAATCATCTTCTACACTCCTTCTCCCAAAATCTTTGCAGATTAGTCTGCTTGATCGAGAGATTCGATTTATTAAGAATCAATCAAGAAGGCTTTTCAGATTGTTTCAAGGCCTGAAGAAAGTTTTTAGTGGCCCCTTGTCAAGAGGGAGTTCTCAACAACAGGACTGTAATTCAAGTTCTTCTCTTGGATGAAGGTGTTTTTTGTGTTTTCTTATGTAGCTTGTGCCATGAACAGTCTTGTCTTTCTTGTTTTACCGAATAAATTAGTTAATGTTAGGATTACTGGCTTTGTCCTCCACTGTTTATGCTAATGGAATCTCTGATCCTAAAGAAGATCAGAAAAGTTATACAGCTACAGCACGAGTGATGTCTGAGAACCTTTCATTGTATTTCTGGAATCCTAGACGCCGCTGGTGGAAGGGAAGGTTTGGTAAAAATCTCCCATTCTACAGTCGCCCTAACAATTTTGGAGATCTTCTTGGCCCACTCATTGTGAAAAGAGTATTGGCTCGAAAAGGGGTGACAAGAAAAATCCGAACCATCGGAGATCCAGATTTAGTTAATCAATCGCTCCTAACTGTAGGTTCTATCCTTCATTTTGCAAAAAATGGAGACATTATCTGGGGTAGCGGTCGCAATGGGAAAATCCCGAGTGAGGAGTATTGTTTCAACAGCATCGATGTCAGGATGCTGCGTGGGCCACTGACCCATAAATTTTTGGCGGAGCGTGGTATATCTGCTCCTCGGATCTTTGGGGATCCTGGACTGCTAGTCGGACATCTTTTTCCGGAATATCTGGCTCTCAGAAATACTAAAATACACAAGATCACAGTGATCAGCAACTTGAACGATGTAATTTCGGATATTCATCCCAGTATGCTTAAAAATCCCACAGATTCGCTATCCAGTGTTCTTGGCCGCATTGCCCAAAGCGAGCTAGTCATCAGCTCCTCGCTTCATGGTATTGTCGTAGCTGAAGCCTTCGGGGTGCCCGTCAGAGTGCTGAAGTCAAAGGCGGAACCCAGCTTCAAGTATGAAGATTACTTTCTGGGAACTGGAAGATCTCACTATCCATCTTACGAAACTATCCAGGCTGCGATAGATGGCCAATGTCCTGATCCACCCAAGTATTCCGTATCGGAGATGCTTGCCGCTTTTCCCTACGAGTGTTTTGAGGAAACTTCAGCTTGAGCAACAGTCGGAAGCCTGTAGCCTTTTCTTGGCCCGCCGCACCCCACGAAAATACTTTTGTTGACACTGTCTGTGGGATGCTAGCCCATCTGGGCCTATCTGTGCGCCACGGCAATCCTACCTCTTGGAAGCCCCCACTCCAGAAAGTAGACCTCTTTGTCATCCACTGGCCTGACGCAATTTTTTGGTCGTCAAAGTCAGTGGCTCAGTTATGGCTTCTCATCTTACAAGTAATCACAAATTTTGTGTTTCTCAAGTTGCGGGGCACAAGGATACTTTGGTTTGTGCACAACCTTCAGCCCCATGATCTCCAACTTGAGCGCCGCCAGGCTTGGGATGTTTACGTGAGTGCTCTTTCACAACTGATCGATGGGTGGATCACACTCTCTCCCTCCACGGCTGGAGTGGCGGTTGAGCGCTACCCAGAGCTGTCCAGAAAGCCTCAATCTTTTATTTGGCATCCGCCCTATTTCATTGGCTACAACGGCAACTGTGAGCAGGCTAGGCAAGAGCTGGGTTTGGCATCCTCTGCACTTGTTTACGGACATGCTGGTCAGCTCAGACCCTACAAGAAGCTCGTGCCTTTGGCGGAGAGGTTTGAGCAAATCGCGCCACCTGGCTCTAAGCTTTTGATTGCCGGTTTGGCGAAGGACGGGGTAGACTGTGCACTCGCTGAGCTCTCGAACACTGTAGCTGCATTAGACTTCCGATCGGGCAGCCTTACATCAGAGGACTTCGAACGTGTCTTGACGGCCTTGGATGTGTTCATAGCTCCTTACTGTAGCTTTCTCCATTCCGGAGCACTCATCCATGCCCTCTCCTGTGGGTGTGTGGTTGTTGCTCCGAGGGTACCCTTTACCTCCGATTTGGCCGAAACAGTTGGGTCTGATTGGGTAATTGTCTATAACGGGGAGATTTCTGCGGTTACCTTGGCTAAGGCGGCTGCCAGCGCTCGTTCTTTGGCTGGAGAGAAGCCGGATTTATTTACATTAGAACCCAGCGCCAACCTAGAACGTCTTGCCGAGCTTCTGGCGAGTATGAAGTTAAGACTCTGTCATGCAGGGGGATCCCACTTGGGTAAAAAATAAAGCCCCTTCCTAAAGGTAGATTTTAAAGTAAATCTTAAGAAAGATGTGTCTCTTGAGATTGAGACGATAGAAGTGACTGAGTACTGAGCAATCCATCGCTAGCAGTCTGTGAGTCTAAAGGGGGGTTCCCCTGTGAGGAGAAGCTGTGAGAATTGCAATGATTGTGGGTCATTTTCCGCTCCTCTCAGAAACCTTTGTGATCAACCAGATCGTTGGCCTGCTCAGACGTGGACATGAAGTTGATATTTATACCCGTAGACTGGGTGAGCAAAGCAAGTTACATCCGGAGGTTGTTGCCTATGATTTGCTCAAATCCACTTATCTTTTGCCAGGTAAGCCTGCAACACTGTTAGGCTACCTAAAATGTACTGCCAAGACTTTGTTGCGTCAGAGCCTGGTTGATCCGTTGCGACTACCGCGTTTGATACGAGTCTTTTGGGGCTCGGAGGGATCCCTGGAGGATCGTTTGAGGGTTGCCCAGGCCACTGTTGGTAAGGCCCCTTACGACATAGTTCATTGTCAGTTTGGCACCTTAGGGGAGCTGGGCATGACGTTTCGGGCGGTCAATCGTGGCAAATTGATTGTTTCCTTTCGAGGACATGACATCAGCCAATATGTGCAAGAGCGCGGGGAGTCGGTCTACAACAATCTCTTTTCTACGGTCGATCTGTGTTTGACCAACTGTGTTTTTTTTCAGCAGCGGCTCCTGGCGATGGGTTGCCCTGCAGGGCAGTTAAAGGTGCTTTATTCCGGGCTGAACCCGAAGCAGTTTCCCTTTCAGGCGCGGCATTTTCCGGAAGATGGACGGGTGCGTATTGCCTTGACGGGGCGCTTGGTGGAAAAAAAAGGGATCCCGGATGCGATTTGGGCGGTAGCTCAGGTGGCCAAAACTTACCCGAACTTGGAGTTCAACATCATCGGAGAGGGAGAGCAGCGCCCCTTGCTAGAAGCCTTGATCCAACAATTGGGTATGCAGGAGCAGATTCATCTGCTGGGGCAAAAGAATCAGATGGAGATTGTCGAGATTTTGTCTGGCTCTCATCTCTTTTTGGCTCCTAGTGTTACGGCAGCCGATGGCAACCAAGATGCGCCGGTGAATGTGCTGAAAGAAGCGATGGCGATGGGTTTACCGGTGATTAGCACCTGGCATGGGGGTATTCCAGAGTTGGTGCAAGAGGGCATCTCAGGTTTCCTCGTGCCTGAGCGGGATCTGGGTGCTTTGGCAGAGCGGTTGCATGACCTGATTCAACACCCCCAACGTTGGCCGGAGATGGGTCGAGCTGGGCGCAGCTTTGTTGAGCAGGTGTTTGATTTGGAGACTCTGAATGATGAACTGGTACGGCATTATCAAAAGCTCTTGTGGGAGGATGCTCTAGATGTGCTGACCGACCCCACCCCACAGCCCTCTGCTTGAGCAATTTTATTTTGGGTTCCTAGCTTAATTCTTCTCAGTTTTCTGATTAGGAGTAGTTATGTTGCAAGCCGATTTGAGTTCCAACCCGGAGCAACCGCAAGTTACCTTGGTGGTCGTGCCAAGGGAGCGCTTTAGCTGTACTCAGGCTTCTTTAGAAAGTCTCTATGCCTATACACGGATCCCATTTCACCTGATCTATGTGGATGGTAATTCTCCTCCCCATATCGGGCGCTACTTGAAGGAACAATCTCAAGCACGAGGCTTTCAGTTGATTCGCACGGAGCACTATCTATCCCCCAATCAAGCTCGAAATATGGGCTGGGAAGCGGCACGCACCCCCTATATGGCCTTCGTGGATAACGATGTCATCGTTTCACCCGGCTGGCTAGAGTCGATGCTTCAGTGTGCCGAAGAGACTGGGGCTGCTATTGTGGGGCCCCTGATGTGTGAGCGCGAACCCATACATACGATCGTTCACTGTGCTGGTGGCGAAAATTATATTTGGCAAGATGGCAAGGGATCCCGACATTTACGGGAAAAAATGTACAAACAAGGCCAAAAGGTGGAGCAGGTTCGCGCTCAACTGCAAGCTCAGCCCACCGAGCTGGCGGAGTTTCACTGTATGTTCTTGCGCACCGATCTACGAGAAAAAGTTGGGTTTCTGGATGAGGGAATGCTCAATACCAAAGAACATCTGGACTTTTGCATGACGGTAACTGCTGCGGGTGAATTGATCTATTTTGAGCCCAATAGCCTTGTGACCTACGTGCCTGGCCCGCCTGCGGACTGGAGTGATGTTGCTTTTTACATGCTGCGCTGGAGCAACCATTGGACACAAGCCAGCCTGGAGCACCTGCGGCAGAAATGGGACTTGGCGGAAGATAGCTACTTTAAAACCAAGCTGAAAAAGCTGGGCTGGCGGCGGCGCATGACCCTCTGGCAACCGCTGAACCGCATCCTCACTAGGGGTCGCACCAGCGATCGTCTGAACCAATGGGTGTTGTATCCCTTGGATCGCTTCATCGAAGGTTGGCTGACCCGTGACTATCAGCGGCGGAACCCAGCTCAAAGGCCCCAGCTCCAGACCCAAGATTCTGTGCCCTCAAGCGGGAAGAGATCAGCATGACCCAAGAAGTCATTCATACTCCCGCTAGCCCTTTGCGGGCTCCCCTGAAGCTGTTGCGGGCGATGGGATCCGATCTGTTGGCCAGTCGAGAGTTGGCGTGGCGGTTGATGCTACGGGATATCAGTGCCCAGTACCGGGCCTCTTTGCTGGGCTTTATCTGGGCATTTATTCCACCGATCGTGATGGCCTTGAGTTTCTCCTTGGCTAGCGAAGCAGAGGTGTTCACCCCCGGCCCCACAGAGCTGCCCTATGGTGCCTACGTCATGTTCAGTACCTCCCTCTGGCAAACCTTTGTGGAATCGGTCAATGGTCCCATTCAGGCGGTGACTCAAGCCAAGCCAATGCTGACCCGGGTGAACTTCCCGCGCGAGGCGATCATCCTGGCTAAGTTGGGGGAGGTGGGGTTCAACTTTGCCATCAAGCTGATTTTGATCGTGGGGCTTTTTGGGGCGTATCGAATCCCGGTGGGGCCGTCGGCGCTCTTGGCTCCTGTGGCCCTGATTCATCTGATTCTGTTGGGCATTGTCGTGGGCACCCTGCTCTCACCGCTGGGAGCGCTTTATCAAGATGTCTCCAAAGGCATCACGCTGGTGACGGGATTCTGGCTTTTTCTCACGCCTGTTGTGTATCCCGTTCCCACCAGTGGGCGACTGGAGATGTTGGTCAACCTCAACCCAGTTACTCCTTTGTTGGTCACCACCCGTGAGCTGGCGACAACCGGGGCTCTAACGCAAATTCCCAGTTTCTGGTGGGCCAGTGGGTTGGTATGGGTGAGCCTACTATTCACTTGGGTCACCTTCCGGTTGGCTATGCCCTATGTGATCGAGCGGGTCAGTTCTTGAAGACTGTGAGGAGAGAAGAACAGCATGGTTGGATCCCTGATACGCCCCAGTCACTCTTGGGTTGAGACCTTTAGTCCAGAAGCCGTAATCCAAGCCGAAGGGGTGAGCAAAAAGTTTTGTCGGCAACTGCGGCGCTCCCTATGGTACGGGGTACAAGATATTGCCACGGATTTGGTGGGGGGATCCCGGCAGGGGGAGCGGCTGCGACCCAAGGAATTTTGGGCTTTGCAAGGGGTCAGTTTTCAGTTGCTGCCTGGACAGGCTTTGGGGCTGGTGGGATCCAATGGTGCCGGCAAAAGTACTCTGTTGCGCATCATCAGTGGCCTGATCAAACCGGACTTAGGCCAGGTACGGGTGCGAGGGCGGTTGGCTCCGTTAATTGCCTTGGGAGCGGGGTTTAACCCAATTTTGACGGGGCGAGAGAATATCTACGCCAACATGTCCATCTTGGGCCTTTCCACCCGACAGATCGAGGCTCGCTTCGATGCTGTAGTAGATTTTGCGGAACTTTGGGAGGCCATCGATGCGCCTGTACAAACCTACAGTTCAGGGATGACGGCTCGGTTGGGGTTTGCTTGTGCGGTACACATTGAGCCAGAGATTCTCCTCATCGACGAGGTGCTGGCGGTGGGGGATGTGCGCTTTCGCATGAAGTGTTACCAACGGCTAGCTCGTCTGCGGGAGCGGGGCACGGCATTTGTGTTGGTATCCCACAACCCGAATGCCATTTTGAATGTTTGCGAGCAATCCGTCTATCTGAAAAAGGGTCAGTTGATAGCGGCTGGCCCCACCGAGCAGATTTTGCGGCAGTACGAAGCAGATCTCAGCTTGGGAGATGGCCAATCCACGGCAGAGTTTTTGCGCTTGCCTGCCAAGGCTCCTGATGAAAGTTTGGGTGTCGATATTACTGCTCTGGGCTTTCAAGATGGGGAGGGGAACTGGCAACGCCATCCCACTACCGGGGATCCGATCACCTTATGTGTAGAAGTGGTCTGTCATCGACCAATCCAGCGAGCCAACGTGGGGGTGTTGATCTCAGCAGTGGCGGGGGACACCGAACGGGTATTGACTCTAACCTGTGCGGCTGAGGACGAATACCTGACCTTGCCTGCGGGGCGCTCCCGTGTTTTGATGCATCTGCCGAATATGGGGTTGCTGCCGGGGATCTACAACCTCAAGGTATATGTGAAGGAGGGGGTTTCTTCGCTGGATATTGTGGAGTACTTTCGCTTTGCTGTTCATCCTGGTCGGCTGGTTAGCCAATGCTTGTTTTACCAGCCGCGCTCTTGGCAGGTGATCTCAGGTTCTAGTCCAGACATCTAGGGACTAAATCCGCTTCTTCTCAGGAGTTTTCAGATAGAAGTTTATTTTAAGGTCTTTTAAGAAGAAAACCCACGGGCAAAATCTGACGGTACCGGGATTGGTTTCCAGGTTTTCAGATCCAAGAAGGCCCCCACTTGCTCAGCGGAGATGTACCATTTCATGGGGGAGACCTTGGGAAGCCACATGCGCCCGATCACGGAATCAAACAGTCGCACAGGCCGCCGATAGTCAATTTCTGTTCGTCGCAGCACTGGGGTGTACCCTTGGGCCAACTGCCCTTGCAAAGGGAAATAGGCATCCAGCAGTGCCAGACACAAATCCTCTAACCAACGCAGGTAGACGAGGTTGCTCACTACTCCTGCGTAGTCGGTATCGTAGGTTTTAACTTGAATGGACAAAGCAATCTGAAAGGGATGTGTCATGAAGGGTTGCTTATTCTTGTCTGTCCACCAAAACCTAGCAAAGGGGGAGATTAATCTACAGCTCGGATCTCGCCACTGTTGAGGCGCTCCACAATCATCTCCAGCAACTCGTGTTCTTCCGGAGAGACCTCCTGATCGGCAGTGACAGCCTTGAGAATTTGTTGTTGTTCGGCACGGGTTAAGACTTTATCCGCCAGTGCCCGGTTAATCAGCGCTTTTAATTCGGTCAGTTCCACCGTTTTTCTCCTGGTGCTTGCAGAGCAGGGATCCCATAATAGGGTTCCAGAATATAGTTCCAGAATATAGGTATAGCCAGATATAGCGGATAGCGGCTCGTTGCTCAGTATAGCGGTAGGCTTGTGGAACAACAGACATCACAACCGGTTGGGGTGATTGGTGGCGGTCAGTTGGCGCAGATGATGGGTTTGGCCGCTCGCCAGTTGGGGATCCCCTGGGTAGTACAAACGGCTGCTCCAATCGATCCGGCGGTGGGAGTGGCGCAAGAGGTGATTTGGGGATCGGTTACGGATGTGGCAGCAACAGCCCGATTGCTGGAGCGATGCCCTGTGGTCACCTTTGAAAATGAGTTCATTCCTCTTGCCGAACTTTTGCCCCTAGACCCAGAGGGATCCCGGTTTCGCCCTAGCCTCAACAGTCTCAAGCCGCTGCTGGATAAAGGGGAGCAACGAGAGTTTCTGGCCCATTTGGGGTTGCCTGTGCCTGCGTTTCAACTCCTGCCAGACTCTGCCCAGATGGCAGAGGGTGCAGATTTAGATCCACTTGTCGATCCCCTGAGCAGGCTCAGGGGCCTCAACCGTTTCCCGGTTGTGCTCAAACAACGGCGACATGGCTACGATGGCCAAGGCACCCAGATTCTCCGTGCCCCTCAGGCTTTGCAGCAGGCCCTTCAACAACAGCTAGGGATCCCTTTACTGTTGGAGGAATGGATCCCGTTTGAGCGGGAGTTGGCGGTGATCGTGGCGCGGGGAGTGTCAGGAGAGATCCGGATCTACCCAGTGGTGGAAACCCTGCAGGTGGAGCAAATCTGTCGGCGGGTGATTGTGCCTGCTCGCATTCCCCACCAGATTGCGACCCAGGTGCAAGAGATTGCCACAGATCTCATGGAAAAACTGGAGGCCGTCGGGGTTTTTGGTTTGGAGCTGTTTTGGGTACCCGAAGGACAACCTAAGGCTGGGATTTGGATCAATGAACTTTCGCCACGGGTTCACAACTCCGGCCACTACACGTTGGATGCCTGTTTGACCTCCCAATTTGAGCAGCACCTACGGGCGATCACGGGTTTACCGCTAGGGGATCCCTCCCTGAGTTATGCCGGGGCCGTGATGGTGAACCTTTTGGGCTACGAACATTCTGAATCGGACTATGCCGAGAAGCGGGCAGCACTGGCGCGGATCCCGAATGCCACCGTCCATTGGTACGACAAAATCCCGGCCCGTCCCGGTCGAAAATTGGGCCATGTTACCGTTTGCTTGCCCACAGCAGCCGATAGATCTCAGGCAGAAGCCCTAGCCACCCAGATTGAATCCCTTTGGTATGAGCAGCCATGATGCAAGACCAGGATCCCTCTTTACCCACAGCAATCCAAGCTTTGATCGAGGCCATGCAACGACGGGATGTGCCTGCGGTGGCTCAGCAGGTGAATGGCTTATCCCCTCCAGAACGCTCCGCGGTGTTAACCCCTGCTCTGGAACATCTTTCGGAAGTGGATCCCGCCAGTGCTCAGTGGTTCGTCCGGTATTTGATGGATCCCCGAGCCAAAGGGCAACTTCAAGAAGGGATCCTCAAGGCTGCTCACGAGTATCTTCAGGAAGCAGGATTTGTGGCAGGAACTGACTATGAGATTAAGGGGGGTATTCTCAGCATCAGTCGCAAAGCCTTACCCTATGCCGCCCCTGATGATGACCCATTTGGGCAACTATTACTAGCCGAATTTTGTGAATTGCGAGATTGAACTTGAATAGCAGTGCTACCTACAGTTTGGAAGTGCTAGATAGTGCAGCTTTGCCACAATTGTTGCAGTTAGATCAGCTTTGTTTCGGCGGTCATTGGGGAGAACAGGGTTATCGAACCGAATTAGAACGGCCCAATAGCACGGTGCTAGGAGCTTTCCTAGAAGAGGAGTTATCACCCAATTCTTCCGACAGAAACTCCGATAGAAACTTAGTAGGGTTCGGCATTCTTTGGCGCATTGAGGATGAAGCTCATATCATCTCTCTGGCAGTTCATCCTGCTCATCAAAGACAGGGCTTGGGCAGAAAAATTTTGCTAGAACTTCTGAATCAAGCTAGAGATTTGGGTTGTGCTTGGGCAACGCTGGAAGTGAAAAGCTTCAATCAAGCAGCCATTCATCTCTATGAGTCAGTAGGATTTCAAAAGTTGGGAGAACGCAAAGGCTACTACAACGGCGAAGATGCTTGGGTGTATTGGAAGAAGCCCATCTAGATTACAGCCTTTTCTAGCGTTATCTGATACAGCAGATTCAGGTCAATCCCTTGCTCCGTAAGGTTTTTTGCCTAGCTCAAGAGCCCTTCCGGATCACACTCACCCATCTTTAGGGGAACTATCGAGAGGGAACCTGGCCTCATGCACAGGAAAAAGACGACCTTTCTCGACAGCAATCTGGACACGGGATCCGATGGGCAGCACCTCTCGTGTCAGGGCATGGAGTTCTTTGCCCGCATCGGAAATCAGGCAATAGCGATACTCCCGTCCCAAAAACTGCCGATCTCGAATGGTGATCTCCCCGGATGGATCGGGGAACAGCTGTAAGTCCTCCTGCCGCACCATCAACTCTCCTTGATGTAGCTCGGGATCCGGGGGAGCTTTCAAAACTTGCGTTGGGATCCGCAGCCAATTCTCAGCCTGCCAACCTTGCTCCTGGCGCTCACAGGTTAAAAAATTGGCCTGGGTGATAAACTCTGCGACGAAGCGGGTGGCCGGATCCTGATAGATTTCCTCCGGGGATCCCCATTGTTCGATGCGACCCCGACTCATCACTGCCACCCAATCGGAAAGGCACAGAGCCTCCTCTTGATCATGGGTAACGAAAATGGCAGAGGTCTGAGTTTCCTTGAGGATTTTTCGAATTTCTTCCCGGAGGTAGTGGCGCACCTGCACATCCAAGTTGCTCAGGGGCTCATCCAACAGAATCAGGCTGGGATTCGGGGCCAGAGCACGGGCCAAAGCTACCCGTTGTTGCTGCCCTCCCGAAAGCTCATGAGGATACCGATGAGCATAGGCTTCTAAGCCCACTAACCTCAACACTTCATAGGCACGGTCGTTGGCTTCTTGGGAACTCTTGGATGGATCCCGTTTGTTAGAGAATTTAGGCCCATTCACGTTAGTGGGCCGGAGGCCATTCACGTTAGTGGGCCGGAGGCCATTCACGTTAGTGGGCCGGAGGCCATTCACGTTAGTGGGCCGGAGGCCATTCACGTTAGTGGGCCGGAGGCCATTCACGTTAGTGGGCCGGAGGCCAAACATCACATTCGCCAACACATCCAAGTGAGGAAAAAGAGCAAAATCCTGAAATACTAGCCCCACCCCCCGCTGTTCTGGCGGGATCCACTGCCCAGCCCCCGCCACAACCCGGTTCCCGAGAACAATCTGCCCGCGATCCGGCTGTTCAAAGCCCGCGATGGTACGCAACAAGGTTGTTTTCCCACAGCCGGAAGGGCCAACAATGCCGAGCAGGTCTCCTTGGGGCAGACGAAACTGGATCTCTTCCAGAACAGGATGCTGCTGTCCAGGAAACCGTTTGCAAATGCCATCGAGCTGGAGAATATAAGGGCAGGCGTGGGAGCCAGTAAACAGCGTTGGGGCAAGCAGGGACTCGGCCATAGGAAAAGGAGAAGGCAGGACAATTGTTGCAAAAGATTATCACTATTTGTGCACTCTAACATACCCCTCTGCCCCTTTCAGGCTTGGCGGCTCCGGTGAAGACCCTCCAGAATTGCTCCCGATTCAGCTGGACAACAAAAAAGTGTTACACTTGTTAACGAAGTCTCTCAGGTTTTGGTGGCGCTAGCACTGGTGGAGCGCATCCCAAGACTTTGTTATGGATGAGTTTTGATGCACAGATTCCGCAGGGGGCGCTGATCACAGGTGCCAGCCGAGGGATTGGTAAGGCTGTCGCCTTGACCCTGGCTCAACAGGGGATCCCTGTTGCCTTAGTAGCCCGCTCTCACCCTGATCTGGTGGCGGTGCAGACGGAGATCAAGGCCTTGGGAGGTAGAGCGAAGGTTTATCCCATCGACCTATCCGAGTTATCCGCATTGCCGCAGCGTTTGCAGTCTCTGCTTGCGGATTTTGGCTCTTGCGATGTCTTGGTCAATAATGCGGGTATGGCCTATGTTGGCCCTTTGGCAACTTTATCGTTATCGGACTGGCAACGGGTGATCGACCTGAACCTGACGGCAGCTTTTCTCTGTGCTCAAGCGGTACTTCCCGGCATGCGCCAACGACGCTTCGGCACCATTGTCAACGTTGTCTCTATCGCCGGCAAACGCGCCTTTCCCGATTGGGGAGTCTACTGTGCCAGCAAGTTTGGCCTGATGGGCTTTTCTCAAGCTTTGGCGGAAGAGGAACGGCAACACGGCATTCGGGTCACCAGCCTCTGTCCTGGTGCAGTCAACACTCCCATCTGGGATACGGACACTGTCACTGTGAGTTTCGACCGTTCCAAAATGCTTTCGGCGGCATGGGTGGCTGATCTAATCGCTTATATCGTGCGCTTGCCTATGGGTGCGGTGGTGGAAGATCTCACCCTGATGCCGACGGGTGGAGCCTTTTAGGTTTGCCCCGCCTGTTGGCCTGTTTCCCTCTTTTTGCTCCATTGCAGACAACGCTTCGTCCAACAAGGAATACGCTCTTATGGCCCTTGCACAATCCGGATCCGGTTCACAGTCTCGCCTAAATGACAAAAACAATCTCAAATCTCGGGTGATACGCGATCTGTCTAATCCTGTAGACGAAGAGCTCGATAGCGCGGATGTTCTGGATCCGACCATGGTGGCGGCAGTAGAAACCCTGCTGCGTGGTATTGGCGAGGATCCCAATCGGGAAGGTCTGGAAAAAACCCCGAAACGGGTGGCTCTGGCCTTGAAGTTTTTGACCAGTGGGTATCAGCAGTCTCTGGAAGAGTTGATCAATGGGGCCATTTTCGATGTTGGCCACGATGAGATGGTGCTGGTGCGGGATATCTCCATGTTCAGCATGTGTGAGCACCATATGCTGCCCTTTATTGGCAAAGCTCATGTGGCTTATATCCCCAAACAAAAGGTGGTTGGGCTGAGCAAAATTGTTCGCATTGTGGAGATGTATTCCCGCCGTCTACAGGTGCAGGAACGCCTAACCCGACAGGTGGCAGAGGCCTTAATGGAGGTTCTGGATCCCTACGGTGTGGGGGTGGTGATGGAAGCCAGCCACATGTGCATGGTGATGCGCGGTGTACAAAAACCCGGCTCCTGGACCGTGACCAGCTCCATGGTGGGGGTGTTTCAGGAGGATCCCCGCACTCGCGAAGAATTTCTCAGCTTGATTCGCCATCCATCCAGTTTTTAGCGGGGCTTGAGGGGACTGTCTACAAATGTCGCATCAGCAAGGGTTAAGCTTGTCGCCGGACTGGGAATACTAGCGTAAGATCGACGCAAACTCTGCCGGAAGCGAGGCCCATTATGAGTGAAGTCGGCCCCGAGAGCCAATTTCCTACTGACTTAGACTCCGACTGGAAACCCCCCACCCCCCCTGTGATGCAACGCCCTCCGCGTCCGGCTGCCTACACGCCGAGAGTGGAGCCACCCACCCAACTGGATCCGGCGATGGGTTCGGGGGCAGCTTCTCCCCAAGATGCGATTCGCACAGGAGCAATCATGGGTCGTCCCATTCCTCCGGGTGTAGCTGCAGCACCCCCACAAATGCCGATGCCTGCCTCTGCACCCAGTGCTACCCCCGCAGGTATGCCTTTTGCTCCCCCGGCTCGTCCAACCGCTTCCGGGCGGATCCCGATGATGCCTGCGACTCCTCGCGGTGCTGGAGCTCCCTCCTCAGGACTGACACTGCGCCAGTTGGTGCAAGAGGCCTACGACAACGGCTATTCCGACATTCACTTGGGGGTGGGGGAAGTACCTCGCTTTCGGGATCGGGGGCAAATGCTCCTGACCAACTACCCAGTCACCACCACCGAAATGTTCTATGGCTGGCTGCGGGAAAGCCTACCTGAGAGCCAAATTCGCCAGTTTGAAGAATGCCTAGAGCTGGATACGGCTATTCAATACGAGAGCATGGTGCGCTGCCGGGTCAACTGCTTCGTTTCCCTGCTTGGCCCCGCTCTGGTGATGCGTCTGATCCCACTGAAAATTTTGACCCTAGAGCAGTTGCGGGCACCGGAGGTTTTGAAGCACATCTCCGAAGAACACAAAGGTTTGGTGCTGGTGACCGGCCCAACGGGATCCGGTAAGTCCACAACCCTAGCCGCTATGGTGGACTACATCAACTCCAGCTTTCCCAAACACATCATCTCCATCGAAGACCCGGTGGAATTTGTCCACCAAAGTAAGAAATCCATGATCCGGCAGCGAGAGGTCGGGATCCATACGCTGGAATTTGCGAATGCCCTTAAGGCCTCTCTACGGGAAGATCCGGATGTGATCCTAATCGGGGAGATGCGGGATCGAGAAACCGTGGATACCGCCCTGAAAGCCGGTCAAACCGGGCACTTGGTCTTTGGAACCCTACACACCAACAGTGCCGTCCGCACGATCGAGCGTTTGCTGGGGATTTACAGCCCAGAAGAACAGGAGCCGATGCGTCTGCAACTATCGGAAACCTTGGTAGCGATCATCGCCCAAACCTTGGTGCGAACCACCGATGGCAAGCGGGCTGCTGCCCATGAAATTCTGCGCAACACCGATGCCATTCGTGACTACATCAAGCGGGGTGCGGTGGATGAAATTGAGGAGTTGATCTCCGAGGGATCCTATGAAGGAATGTGTACGATGAATCAGTCTTTGTTCAAACTTTACCAAGAGGGGCGCATTACCGAAGAGGTTTGTCTGGGTGCTGCTCCCCGGCGCAACGAGATGGCGCAATGGCTGCGAGGCCGGATTTAATCCCGGTTTTATTCCATGGGAAGGCAGCGCCAGATCAGAATCTAGACAGGTTCAGATCAGGTAAAGATCGCTTGAGGGAATACCCGCCTTATCTTAAACTGAGAGCAGTTGGCAGTGCTGGCTTGGCTAGGCTGCGTTTTTATTCATTCATTCGAATTTAGATAAAGCTAGAACACAGGAGAACCCCTACGGTGAGCGTGATCAACCAGATCATCGAGAGTGCGGATGACCAACTGCGTTATCTCTCGGTCAGCGAACTTCAAGCTGTCAAAGACTATATGACCACTGGCGAAAAGCGCTTGCAAATCGCTCAGGTGCTGACGGAGAACAAGAAGCGCATCATCGATCAGGCGCAAAAGCAACTGTTCAGCAAGCGGCCCGAGTATAGACAGCCCGGCGGTAACGCCTACGGCGACAAGCGCTACAACCAATGTTTGCGGGATTATGATTGGTATCTGCGTCTGGTGACCTACGGCATCATCGCCGGCAGCAAAGAGCCGATCGAGTCGATCGGGCTAGTGGGGGTACGGGAGATGTACAACGCCCTGAATGTGCCCATTCCCGGCATGATTGATGCGATTGTGTTCTTGAAAGACGCTGCCCTCAGTCTGTTGGAACCAGCCTCGGCTGCAGAAGCTGCCCCCTACTTCGACTACATCATCAACGCGATGGGATAAATCCTTGGGGGCGGGATCTTGAGCCCCCTTGGAGAGCTTTGGCCTGCCTTCCTCAAAAGGGCAGTTTTTTTGTTGAGAGACTCGACGCTACAGGGATCCGAACAGGGATCCGAGAGCATTGCGGGCATGAACAGCCACTTGTTCCTGCGGATCTTGGGCCAGACGAGTCAGACCAGGTCGGGCGGCTTCTGTGCCCAATCTGCCCAAGGCAATGCAGATGCGGTAGCGCAATTGCCAATCATCCGAATCGATGAAGGGATCCAGAAATGGAATGGCCCGTGGATCCCCCAAATCCCCCAGGGCTGCTGCTGCTGCGGTAGAGATCAGCTCACTGTCTCCCTGAAGAGCTTGCACCAAGGTATCGAAGGCGCCAGGGTTGCCCAGTTCCCCGAGTGCCGCCACAATGCTGAACTGCACCAACCATTCCTGTTCTCGCTGGTAGGCTGCCAACAAATCCGTCAGGGCTTGCGGTTGTTTCAGATCCCCCAAGGCTGCCGCCGCCGCTGCCCGCACATCGAACTCTGGATCCTTCTCAAGAGCTTGGCGTAGGATCGGCAAAATCGGGGCAGGATCCACTCCAGAAACAGTGCCCATTTGGCTAATGGCGGCATAGCGGACACGGGCATTTTCGTCGGTGACCGCCTGGTGTAGCAGCGTCAGGGTTTCTTCCCCAGGCAATTGCCGGGCCAAATTGACCGCACGCAACCGATCCCCCAAATCTTGAGAGTTCAGCAGATCCAATAAATCCGACAGCATTGGGGGATCCCCAGCATTTGCTTCCATAGCCACTTCCTTCCAACGACATGCTGCGGCAATAGCAAAGGCCGAAAGGCCAGTGTTATCATCTGTAAGCAGTGCATAACTCTCTCGATCTTATGGCCTTATTGCAGCAAGAGAAGCAAGAGATCATCGACGGCTACCAGCTTCATGAAACCGACACCGGTTCCGCTGATGTTCAGGTGGCTTTGCTGACCAACCGCATTAACCAAATTTCTCAGCACCTCCAAAAGAACCCGAAAGATTTCAACTCCCGCCGCGGTTTGTTGATGATGATCGGTCGCCGCAAACGGTTGCTCAGCTACATCGCCAAGCACTCTCCCGATCGCTTCCGTGACTTGACCGAACGGCTCAACATTCGTGTGAGAAAGTAAGGTGAGAAAGTAAGAGCGCTACCAGAGAGCTATTTTCGTGGGCAAATCCAGCCGCTATACCAAAGTCTCCCGTCGCCGCTCTGCCCCCAGTCCTGCTCCCACTCCGCTGGAGAAAGAGCCTTTAGTCCCGATTCCACCCGAGATCAGCCGCCGTATGGTGCGTCGGGTGCTGGTGTTTTGCGGGATCCCTTCCTTGATCGGGTTGAGCAGCTTCTTTGTCAACTACTACCTGCTGGTCAACCATGTGCTGGCTCTGCCCAGCTATTTCACCCTGGTCGAGTCGCTGGCTTTCTTCGGCTTGGGCTTTTTGGGCATTAGCTACGGTGTGCTTTCTGCTTCCTGGGATCCAGAGCCGGGATCCCTGCTGGGCATTGGGGAGTTTCGGCGTAATCTTGGCAACACCCTCAAACAGCGGCGAGCATCCGCCGTACCCCCCAAATCTTCCGACTCTGGAGACCCCCAATCGTGATTGGGATGACGACCTCTATCTGAATCAAGCAATTGGTTCAGACAAGTTGACTCGCTGAACCAAGAATCCCCTGCCTTTAGGCATGGGGAGTGTCAAAATGGGGTCGGCATTCTTGGCATCAACGATGAAATTGGCCTACTTCGACTGTACAGCAGGTATCGCAGGCGATATGTGCTTGGGGGCATTGCTGGATTGTGGGGTGCCGCTGGAGTACCTGAACCAGCAGCTACAGGCGTTGGAGCTAGAAGGGGAATTTCACCTGCAGGTGAACCGGGTGCAGCGGTGTGGTCAGCCCGCTCTGCATGCGGTGGTGGAGGTACTCGGATCCCACGGTGGGGGACACCCTGCCCGTCACTGGCCAGAAATTCAGGCTCTGATCGAGGGATCCCAATTGGCCCCGGCAATTAAGGCCCGCAGCCTAGAGGTGTTCTACAAGCTGGCCCAGGCGGAGGCAAAAGTGCACCAAATGCCTCTAGAAAAAGTGCATTTCCACGAAGTGGGGGCAGTGGATGCCCTGGTGGATATTGTCGGCACCTGCATCGGTCTGGATTGGCTTGGGGTTGAGCAGGTGCTGTCTTCTCCTCATCCGATCGGGGGTGGGTGGGTGAATACGGAGCATGGCAAGCTGTCGGTGCCCGTGCCAGCGGTGATCGAGCTGTGGGAAATGGCTCGTGTGCCGGTGTTTAGCAATGGGGTGGAAGCGGAGTTGGTCACCCCAACAGGGGCGGCCTTGGCGGTGGCGCTGGCCCAGGAATTTGTCCCCTGTCCGCCGATGCGGGTGGAGAAGGTGGGGCGCGGCGCAGGTACTCGTGAGCTGCCGATCCCGAATGTGTTGCGCCTCTGGATCGGCGAGACTGCCGGTGGGGAACTTACAGAAACGGTATCGGTGTTACAAACTCAAATCGACGATCTCAACCCTCAGGTGATCGCCTATACCTGTGAGCAGGTGTTGGCCCTCGGCGCTTGGGATGTCTTTACTCAGCCGATCACCATGAAGCAGGGGCGACCAGGGGTGCTGCTGACGGTGATCTGCCCACCGGATCGGGTGCCTGAGTGTCAGAACTTGATCTTTCGGGAAACCAGCACCCTTGGTATTCGCCATTCCCAAGAGCAGCGCACCCTGCTAGAACGGGTGATCGAGCGGGTGGAAACCCCCTATGGCCTCGTGGATGTGAAGGTGGCTCGCCATCATGGTCGCATCGTCAATGCTCAGCCGGAGTTCCGCGATTGTGCTGCCCGCGCCCAGGAATATCGGGTGCCGGTACAGACGGTGTGGTTGGCAGCTCAGTCGGTTTGGCAAAGGCGCCGAGAAGAGGATCCCTTCTAAGATAAGAAAACATCTAAGAAAATAGGGGCTTTAGCTCTTCTTAGACGGGTAGACCGCAAGTCGTTCCTAGCCCCGCGCTGTACCTGTAGCTTGCTGTCCGAAGGGGAAGGTCTTGGCGTAGCCTGCCGTAGGCGTAGCGTTGGGAGTATTTCACGTCAAGGGGTTAAGCCGCTTGCTGGTTTTGGGGGTGGAGTATTCCTGCTGTAGTCGCCGCAATTTTCGTAGGGCCCGCCGTTCGATCTGCCGTACCCGCTCCCGAGAAAGACCGATGTGTTCGCCAATTTCCCGTAGCGTTAGGCCGCTAGACCCATCCAGCCCGTAACGGGCCACGATCACCTGTTGTTCCCGGTCACTCAGTTGACCCACTAGAGTACGCACTTCCTCCCGATGGGCAACCCGGTTCAGATGTTCGACAGGGTCGTTATCTTCGTCTTGGATGAAATGTTGCAATTCCGTGCCGTCCTCATCCCCCACCCCCATGTTGAGGGAGCGCATCTCGGCCATGTGTCGGGTGATCAAATCCCGGTAGTTATCGCCGATCTCCAGAGACTCAAACACCTCCTCGGCTTGAGGACGGGATCCCTTTTCGGAGGACAACTCCCGGTAGCGCCGTTTCACCTGCGAGACTTTCTCGTACATGTGGGCGGGCAAACGGATCATGCGGCCTTTGTTTTGGATGCCGCGATTGACGCTTTGGCGGATCCACCAAGTGGCATAGGTGGAAAATTTGTAGCCTCGGGTAGGGTCAAACTTTTCTACCGCTCGGGTGAGGCCGATGGTGCCCTCCTGAATCAGATCCAAAAAGGGCAAGCCGCGATTGCGATAGCGCTTGGCGATGGACACCACCAACCGCAGGTTGCATTCCACCATCCGCTTTTTGGCCGCTTCCCCCTGCCGTAGGATTTGCTGCAGCTCTCCTAAAGGGATCCCCATCCGTCTGGCCCAGTCTTCTACAGACTCATAGCTCTGGCGTTGTTCCAGCAGCAACACCATCTGTTGAACCTGGTGAGCCAAGCGGAGTTCTTCTTCCGCCGTGAGCAACGAGTAACGCCCAATCGTCTTTAAGAAACGTCCCACCGCATCTTGCAGGTCAAGATTTTCCGACATATTAAACCCCACACCATAAATTCACGCCCTGTCAGGACATCTACTCCCCCCGCTGCACCAGGCCCTCTTCCCTCTAGCGAAGTTGACCTTTCGGCAAACAGCATCTTATTCATACCAACAGATAAGGCTTTTCGTAAAGGTTTTGACCCTAAAAACTGGATTTGTATCCAGGATCTGGCTCACTAAATATATTGAATCAAAGATTCTTGCCTACTACCCCTAGCGTCTGTAGTAAGTTTTTACAGCCTTGTTACACTAAAGAGAGAAGACTCAAGAATTAAAGCTATTACCAAAAGATTTAGTTTTTATCTTCTTAAGAACTGAAAAAATTAATCTTAAGTTAAGAATTTTTTCCGATGAAAATTTTGTATTTTTGTTTTTTGATGGGTATTCAAAATCCTGATTTATATAAAATCTTCTGTCGGAGATTAGTCATTGAAAAATTCAAAAGCCTTGCACCATAAGAGATACAGGGATCCCCGAGAGTGATTTTAGTCCAGCTGAGCTCGAGCTGTAGTTCCTGTCGGCACCCCAAAGCACAAAAATGGGATCCCTATAGAACCCATCATTCTGGATGCTCCTAAACCTAGCGCCAATATTTGATTGAGGCACTACCTGTAGTGTTAATCTTCGTGCCTAGCGGCTCCTAGAGGTCATCTGCTGGGCTATGGAAGCCAGGGGGCAAGAGCCGCAATCCCTGCTGCTTAACGGGTCGCCGCGCTTCTAGGGGTACGGGAGTCACTCGCGGCAGCGGGGTCGCTGGGGCTTGAGAGGGCGTCGGAACAGGTGCGGGAGTTGGAGGTGGGGTGGGAGTAGGCTCGGGGGTAGCCACTACAGGTGGTGGGGGCGGGACGGGAGTGGATAGCTCCGTCGGGATCTGTTCCGGAGTAGGGCGGGGCCGACCCAGTTGGAACCGGGGCTGCTGACGCGGGGCTGGGGTTGGGGTAGGACTGGGTTCCGGGGTCGACTCCGGAGTGGGACTAGCGGTGGGTGTGGCAGTGGGTTCGGGTGTGGGGGTTGGGGTGGGACTGGGTTCCGGGGTCGACTCCGGGGTGGGACTGGGTTCCGGGGTCGACTCCGGAGTGGGACTAGCGGTGGGAGTGGCTGTGGGACTGGGAGCCGCCGTTGGGATGGGGGTAGGAGTGGCTGTGGGCTTGGGCTGCACTATTCCCAGAGCATCTTCGGCGCGCAATTCTCCCCGAATCAGCTGGGAGAGGGTGTCTTGACCACCGGGAGTGTAGGTAATCTCGCGGGCGGCGCTGTTGAACACGTTGCGGATGGGATCCCCTTTGCCGTCCACCAGTTCCACCACCATCACATTGCGACCGGGCTTAAAGCCTTTCAAATAAAAAGACTCCCAGCGATCCAGCAAGCCTGATTGCCCATTCAAGGTGTAGCGCACCCGCCAATCCCGTGGCAGATCACTGAGTAAACTTTCCCGCACTGGGGCATTAGCCAGCCAAAAATCCACCAGGATTGGCTCGGCTCCGTAGTTTCCTTTGGGTCGGTTGTAGGTGAGCAGGGGCAGCTGCGGTTGAGGCACATATTCTGGGGTTGGGGCCAGCACATGAAAGCTAACCTGGGCGTAGGCTTCAGAATTCTTGAAGCTTTCGTGCCAGGGCTTGCCAGCAAATACTCGCAGAGTGTGGGATCCCGGCTCTAGATCCTTAAACATGAGAGGTGTGCCGAGATCGTAATAGGCCAGATAGGGCTGATTATCTAATACCACGTGGAGATGGGGGCCGAGGCCTAACTGGGGATCTTTAAACAACGGGTAGCCCTGAACAGCAAAGCGCACCGTGACCTGACTTTCGGACAGCACTTCTCCCGGCTTTGGGCTGAGGATCTGCACCTGCGGATGACAATATTCGAGGTAGGCTTCTAGCTTGGCAATCTCGGTCGGTACAGGGACACGTTCTAGCTGGGGTAGCCGTTCTTCCGGCTCAGGGGGAGAGCCCCCACAGGACACCAAAACGAGGGCGGCTAAGAGACACAACCACCACTTCAAACCCCTTCCCATCAGCGAAACAGAGTTCTTTGTCCTGGCGTTTCCAGTGTGTTCTTGCATGAGCCTCACATCCCAAGGCAAGCCATCCCCACATTACCAGCATGTGTCCTTTGGGGAGGATCCCTTCTGCGCTTCTAGAATGGAATTAACTGGCTTGTCCGATGTGGGATGGGTAATTTTTTGAGGTTGTATATGGTTGTGTTGGCGCTCGCAGCCCCTTGGGGTATGGATCTCACCCAGTTGCAAAGTCTGCTCAACAATGGGGCATTTGCCATCGGGTTGGGGGCGATGTTGCTTTACTGGGCCGGGGCAGCTTTTCCCCAGGTGAAGCTCTTGGGAGAACTGGGCTTGGCAGGGATGATCGGGATTAATCTGACCATCGCAGCTCTGCTGGTGGCTCGTTGGATCGATGCGGGCTACTTCCCCTTGAGTAACCTCTACGAATCTTTGTTTTTCCTGGCTTGGGGGATCACCACACTGCATCTGGTGGCGCTCTACTGGAGCCGTAGCCGCTGGGTCGGGGTGATGACGACTCCAGTCGTGACGGGGATTGTTGCTTTTGCTGCTTTGGTGTTGCCGGAGGATATGCAAGTGGCTCAACCGCTGGTACCGGCTCTGCAATCCAACTGGTTGATGATGCATGTAACAGTGATGTTGCTCAGCTACGCTGCTCTTTTGGTGGGATCCCTGCTCTCGGTTAGCTTTTTAATCGTTACCCGTGGGCAAGCGGTGCAACTGAAGGGCAATTCCCTCGGCCTACAATTTCGTGCTCCCCAGCGCTCAACCCATCCAGAATGGGCGGAGGATCCCACCCCAGCCCCTATCTCAGAGTTGGCTTATGCCACTGCCGGGATCCCCTCCTCTAGCTCCGCCACATCCTCTTTGGGCGAACCCACCCCACCCCTTGAACCAGCGGGGATCCCGTTGCAGCGCCTGACCCTGGCAGAAATTTTGGACAACATCAGCTATCGGCTGATCGGCTTGGGGTTCCCGTTGCTCACCATCGGCATCATCGCCGGGGCCGTTTGGGCCAACGAAGCCTGGGGCACCTACTGGAGCTGGGATCCGAAAGAAACCTGGGCCTTGATCACCTGGTTGGTGTTTGCCGCCTATCTACACGCCCGCATCACCAAGGGTTGGCAAGGCAGACGCCCCGCCCTGTTGGCCAGCTTTGGGTTTGTGGTGGTTTGGGTATGTTACCTGGGGGTGAACCTGTTGGGCAAAGGCTTACATAGCTACGGCTGGTTTTTCTGAGAAGATTTTTCCCGACAAACTGGCCTGAGTTTATGGGTATTCTGGTGCTGGCAAGCCGTAGTGGATCCCTCCGAGGAGAAAAGCGATGCGACTGTTCAACTATTTGATCTTGTTTACGGCCCTCCTGGCCATTGCCCTCTTCGCCATGCAAAATGCCACCCCCGTCACGGTCACTTTTGCCCCTGGCGTCAGCATCGAAAGCCCTCTGGTCATGGAACTGCTGGCTGCCTCTGGCATTGGGGCCGCCCTGGCTTGGCTCTACAGCCTCTGGATGCGGGTGCAATTTACCATTGAGGCCCGCGAGAAAAATCGGCAACTGCAGGAGAAAGAAGTCGCCATCACAGAACTGAAGGAAATGGTGGTGGAGCTGGAGGGAAAAGTGAAGCAACTGCCCCCTAGCAAACGGGCCGAGCCGCAGGAGGAGATCCAGGAAGTCGCGGAAGTAGCCAGCGAGGGATCCCCAGCTTGATGGGATATCCCCAAGAAAGGCATGGGTGTGGGTTAGGATGGCCTACGGACTATTGAGGTATTATTGAACCTCCGTCCGCACATCTTACTCAGTGAATAACGTCCCTATGCAGGTCACACAAGAAAAACGCCCTGGCAGCCGGGTTGGCCTCAAGATTGTGGTAGAAGCCGACCAGGTAAAGCGCTCCTACGAAAAAACCCTGCGTCAACTGGTGCAGAACATCCAAATTCAAGGGTTTCGTAAGGGCAAAGCCCCCCGCAACATCGTCATGCGCCAAGTGGGCCGCGAGCGCGTCATGGCTAGTGCCGTTGATGACCTGATCAACGATGCTATTAAGCAGGCCTTCAAAGAGACTAAACTCAACCCTCTCAGCCAATTTGAGCTGGATGATGGGGTCGGGGATCTCTTGGCCCAGTTCAACCCCGAAGCAGAGTTCAGCTTCTCGGGATATGTCGAGGTGTATCCCGAAGCCAGCGTTGGCCAATACAAAGGTCTGACGGTCACTGTCACCCGTGCAGAGGCCAAACCGGAGCAAATTGATGAAGCCATCGATCGTTGGCGAGATCAACGGGCCACTCTCTTGCCGGTAGAAGATCGGCCCGCCCAGTTGGGAGATGTGGTGATGATTGACTTTAAGGCCCGCGATACAGAAGGCAATCCCCTAGACGAGATCGCCACCCAAGATTTCCAGTTGGAGCTCAAAGAAGACAACTTTATTCCCGGTTTTGTGGCGGGCATAGTTGGCATGGAGCTAGACGAAACCAAGGAAATTGAGGCCACCTTCCCCGAGGACTACTTCAAAGAAGAGTTAGCCGGGAAAACGGCGATTTTTACCGTCAGCCTCAACGAGCTCAAAACCAAAGAGCTGCCCGAGCTAGACGATGCCTTTGTGCAGGAGATCAGCAGCTTCCAAACCGTGGCCGAACTGCGGGAACATCTGCAAAAGCGCCTAGAACAGGATGCCCTCACCCAATCAGAGAACAACTTAGAAACCGCCATCCTCAACGCCATTCTGGCAACCACCGAGGTGGAATTGCCCGATACCCTGGTGCAACAGGAAACCACACAACTGTTGGCCCAAAGCCTCAATACCCTGCAGCAGCAAGGGATGCAGGTGGGAGACATTCGCAAGTTTTTGTCGCAGTTGCCCCCCGAAACCTTGAACAGTTTGATGGATCGCTACCGTCCAGAAGCTATCGATCGGCTGCGGCGCACCCTGGCCCTGGGCAGTATTATCCGGCAGGAGCAAATTGCCGTCGGCTCGACTGAATTGGCGGTAGAAGCGCAAGAGGTGATGTCCGCCTATGCCAAGCAGGGCACCCGCCTGGATCCGGAACGGGTACGGCGGGCGGTTCATGAGGAATTGCTCACCAACAAAACCATTGCCTGGTTAAAATCCCAAACCACTGTCAACTGGGTAGATAGTGAGGGTAACCCTACCGAAGCTCCTCTCTTCTCCACATCTGTTGAAGACAGTGTTGCATCAGGCACCTCGTCAGACACCCCACAATCAGACACCCCACCAGTGCCCGAAGCAGAGTTTGGGGCCGATGAACCAGAAATAGCACCAGAAACCACAGAGGAAACCACGGCAGTAGATGGGACAGAGGTAGAGGAGGCAGTCTCTCCAGAAGCCACTGCCCTTGATGCCGATCAAGCAGAGGACTCCTCAGCGCCGGTTGAGGATAGCCCAGAGGCACCAGAGGAAGTCAACTCAGCATCTGATCCAGCATCCTCTTCGGACGCGGAGCCAGAACCTCTCTCAGAACTCTCAGAAGAAGAGGGTGCAGCTCCAGAGCCGGAGGCTATCCCCAGCGAAACCAAACCCAATAAAAAGGGCAAAAAAGGGAAATAACTCTCTCCCATCCTGGACAAGCTGGGGCTACCCTAGCCAGCACCTAGATCTCGGTTAGGTACTGGCTGAAATCTCGACTTTAGAGGGGCAGTAGGTCGGTATGCACTTCTTCGGATTGCTTGGAGAGGAGCCGTTGCAGACTTCCCTTGGCCTCGGGGAAGTTGGGATAAATTTCCAGAGCTAGGCGAAATTGTTCGATTGCTTGCTCAAGCTTGCCTTTGCGGGCAAAAACCGAGCCAAGCCGATAGTGGGCCAGGCCATAGCTACCATTGCCGCGAATGGCCTGTTGATAACTAGCCTCTGCCGAATCCAGGTCGCTCTTGATGCGCAGCACCTCCCCCATGCCAAAGTGGGCCTCTGAGAGATTGGGATCCTGCTTAAGAGCCTGCTCAAACTGTTGCATCGCCTCCAACACCTGCTGGGGCCGGACAAACTTGCGCCCAGAGACATCCCGTTGCTTGTGCCCCAAATAGGCCAAACCGATTGCCGCAGTCGCTTCATGCAGGGTGGGGTCTAGCTCCAGCGCCCGGCGATAGTTTTTTACGGCTTCGGTGTACTGTTCTTGTGCGGCCAAAACCAGGCCTAGTCCGTAGTAGGCGCGCCCCTGCTGACTGTCCGCCAAGATCACTTGGCTAAACTCTTGACTGGCTTGGGCCAGATGTCCAGCTAGGACCAATGCCAATCCCAGATCTACCTGCACCTGGGCGGCCATCGCAGGGGTGAGATCCAGGTTGAGAGCGGTGCGGAACGCGGCTATTGCCGCCTTGAGCTGACCTTTGCGTAGGAGGGCTTGCCCCATAACATAGTGAGCTTCCCCCAATCGATCATTCAGTTCCAAAGCTGCCCAGCAGGAATCGATGGCTTCATCCCATTGTCCTAGCCCGATGCGAACCTGGGCGATGCGGATGTGGGCCTCGCTAGAGTGGGGATCCAACCCGAGAGCGGTTTGTTGTTGGGCCAGAGCTTGTGCCCAATCCCGTTTGTTAGCCCAGGCCTGACCGATGAGGCTGAAAATTTCCGCTTGGGCGGATCCCTTGGTGAGGGCCAGGGCTTCCGGTAGATGAGCCAATACTTCATCAGGCTGATGTTGGGACAACCACCGCTTGGCCAGTGCTTTCATCGTCTCCACAAGATGGGTATCAATGTCCTTGAGTTTGGGATTGAGTCGTTTTGCCCGTTGAAAGTGTTTCAATCCTTCCTGCAACTGTTGGGTGTTTACCAACAATTTGGCTAGCTCAAGGTGAGCCGGGGCATGGTCTGGCTGCCGCTTAACCGCTTCCTGAAACTGTGCAATCGCCTCAGGAATTTGTTGGGCTTGCAGAAACGACAGCCCTTCCGCAAAAAAATCTTGTCCTCCCGTTTCTGATGAAGCCCTGGAGGTATGGGTGTCGGAGCGCAGGTTTTTCCAGCCCAGCCAGCCCCCACCCGCGGCCAGGAGCAACAACGGGATCCCTAGCCCCAGGGATCCGGCGCGAGACCGTGCATCTGGTGCTCCAAGGGAGCGAACCACTAAGCCGCCCCCTACTAGCAGCAAAAGTGCCAGCACTCCTCCCAAAATCGGGCGCATGTTGGGTTTCTGGAGGAGTTGTCGGAGAGCAGACAGGTCAACATCGGAAGTAGGGGGTTTTGGAGTAGGTGCTGCCGGACGCGGGGTAGGCTGGGGGGTGGGGATCTGAGCTGGAGAGGGGGTCACCGCAACGGCAACTGGAGGGTTAGGGGTTGGGCTAGGGATAGGGGCGGCCTCGCTCCGTCGTTCTTTATGGGTTTTGGGAACCGGTGCCTCTAGGGTTTTGACACGGCGAAAATCGGGGTTGCTGTCGGGATCCACCGCCGGCTTCTGGGCTTCTAGGATTTTGATCTCCGAGATCTTGGTGCCCGGCAACACAATCTGGGTGGCATCGGCACTGCTCTCACCCGAAGCCAGATAAAAGACTTTCTTCCATTTCGGCTGTGCTTCCCCCTTCAGTCGGCCATAGACCACCAACTGGCTCACCCCCTGGATAGGCAGGCCTCCCAACTGGCTGGCTACCCGGTGTAACACCATGGAGCGGTTAAACAGCGCCTCTTCTGGGAACTCCACCATGAAGTAGAGGACATCCTGTTTGAGCACCGAACGGCTCGGTAACGGCGCCAATGCTTTTTGCAAAGACTTCGTAAGAGCTTCAACGCTACGAGTGCCAGGTTGGGTTGCCATAATCAAGAAACTTTAATAAGAATTTCAACAAGCCATTAGCATCCAGGCATCCGGAGAATTTCTACAACATCAGAGACCCAGCCCAAGGGCCAATTGTCCTAGAGTCGGATGCCTCATTGTGCTCAGTCAGTCCAACGTCCGTCAATATACTGAAAAAGCCTGTAACAGGAGCGGGCTGTCATCCTCGAGCTTTGGGCCGGAATAGATGGGCGTAGTCGGGACTGTACAGCCGCGATCGGGCTGACAGGGATCCCTGTAAAGCTGGACTAATCAGATAAAGAACGGTGCGCTCCAGGCGGGCTTGCCGAGTGAGGCGGGCCATCTCTGTCAAAGATCCCAGCCAAATGCGTTCTTCTGGCCAACCGAGACGGTAACAGACGGCAACGGGAGTATCGGCAGGGTAGTGCATCAATAGGTCTGCTTGGGCTTGTTCCACATGGCGAGCACTGAGGTAGAGACACAATGAGGCGCGATGGGCCGCCAAACTGGCCAAGGCTTCTGGGGTAGGTACCTGGGTACGACCACTGGCGCGGGTGAGGATGATCGTCTGCACCAAGTCGGGGATGGTCAGTTCTACTTGCAAACGGGCGGCTGCCAACTGAAAAGCACTAACTCCAGGCACGATCTCAAACGGGATCCCGGCCTCCCCCAGACCCAGCAGCAATTCGTGCAAGGCGCCATAAAGGGCGGGATCCCCATCCTGCAAGCGCACCACCCGCTGTCCTGCCTGTACGCGACCCGTGATCTCGGGCAACAGAGTTTCCAAAGTCAGGGAGCGCGTATCGATAGCTTCCACCTCGGGGCGACAATGGCACAACAGACCCTCCGGCACCAGGGATCCCGCGTAGAAGACGACATCCGCCTCTGACAGCAGCCGTTGTCCCCGCAGAGTAATCAGCTCCGGATCCCCAGGGCCAGCCCCGATGATCTGCACCGGGAAATAGGTAGACTCCAGTTTGGTCACTTAGCCGCATCCCTCAGCACAGCACTGTTCGCGTCAGCAGGGCAGAATTCTTGCATCCTAACAGTAGTCTTTGTGAACAGGCTAAACAGGGAAATTAACAAAGGAACGGGATCCCCAATCAGCTCTGATACAGCTCTTCTTTTGCGGGTTTGTGACAACAATGCTTGTATCCCCAACTGATTTTGGAGGCGCTCTAGTGAGGGTACTACGCACCTCGCGTAGCGAGACCACCCCGGTTCGAGGTGACTAGCGTTGCCCTATGAGCCGTTACAGGCGAACGCGCTAGCGTGCCCTTGGTGTAAAGGGCTCTAGCCCCTGGGAAGAAGTGCGGGAACCCTAAGTCTGTGGTCTTCATCCTTGACCAAGCTTGTATTACATATGTAACATGCAGTCTGCCTGGGCAAGGTTAAAGTCGCGCAGGTGAGTAGGACAACATGGTTGTGGTTGCACAACGGCTGGATGAAAAAGGGATCCCCCAGGTGGATCATCGGGCCGTGGTTGGGTTAGCGATCCCTCTAATTCTGAGTGCCAGTATTCAAGCCCTGATGGGGATAACGGATACCTGGTTTATCGGCCAGATCTCAAGCCAAGCCTTGGCGGGGATGAATGCGGCCTGGCTGCCCACTCTTGTTGCCCTTGGGCCTTTCATCAATCTGGGACGGGCGGTACAAACCCTGGTGGCCCAAACCTATGCGGCTGGGGATCCAAAGGGGGCCTCTGGCCATGCTTGGTCGGGGGTGGGGGTAGGGTTGGCCTTATTCCCGTTGTGTGGGCTGCTTTCAATGTTAGGGAGCCTTCTCTACGCGGGGTTGCCTCTGCCGGAGGGTGTCTCTGAACAAGCCAGTGCCTATTGGCAGATCCGAGTTTGGGGGGGATCCGCCCTGTTGGGAACCTTTTCCCTGTCGGGATTTTTTAACGGTATTGGTCGCACCTGGGTCACCCTCTGTGTGAGCGGCTGTAGTGTGTTGTTGAATGGGGTGCTGAATGCCCTGTTCATTTTTGGCTTTGGCTGGGGGATTGGTGGGGCCGCTTGGGGCACGATCCTCTCGGAGTATGTGGAGCTAAGCCTGTACCTGCTAGTGTTTCTCTCCGGTTGGATTCATCGGGGCTATGCCAGCCGACACAGCTGGCACCTGGGTTGGGCCCCCTTGGCGGCGACGTGGCGCGTTCGTCCGTTGCTGAAATTGGGTCTGCCGATCTGGATCTACTCTTTGGCGGACATGAGTTCTTTCACCCTATTTCAGTTGATGATCGGACAGGTAGGAGCTGTGGAGGGGGCAACTGCCCATATTTGTCTGATGTTGTCTCGCTTTGCCTATTTGCCAGCCATTGGCTTAGAGCAATCTGCCACCGTGTTGGTGGGTCAAGCGATCGGCTCAGGGCAACTTGCCTGGGCCAAGCGTCTAGGCAATGCGGTGATGGGATGGGCCTTAGGTTATATGGCGGTGATCGGCGGCACACTGGCTCTGCTGGGCCAACCCTTGATCGGCCTGTTTGTGAGTGAGGTTGATGCCAATGCCGCAAGCATTATCCGCTTGGGCGGACTGCTTTTGAAGATTATTGGCGTTTCTTTCTTGTTTGATGGCATCAACTTCGCAGCCCTAGGATCCCTGCGGGGGGCGGGGGATGTGCGGGTACCGATGATGATTATGCTCGGAATGAGCTGGCTGGTGTTCTTACCGCTGTCTCAGATGATGATTTTCCCATCCGGTCAAGGTTGGCTCCCCTTTTTACCAGGATTAGGGTGGGGGGCTGTGGGGGGATGGCTAGCAACCCTGATTTATGTGGCTGGGTTGGGATCCCTGATGGTGAGCCGTTGGCGCAGTGGGATATGGCAGAAAACAAGCCTCTAAAACCATAGTCAACTACAGCTTTTTCCAGTGCTACGTACTACAGCTCATGGGGGCTAATTCCTTGTCTGAAAAAGATTTCAGATTACAGCCTTTTCCAGCGTTATCTGATATAGCAGATGTCAATTGAGGCAGAATATTGATTGAATCAGGGATCCACTCATCAACACTCGGGGGACTACCCAAAAGTTGAGGGTATTCTTCAGCGCTGCTTCAGCAAACTCTTCATCTCTCCACAGTTTTCACTCAACACTTTCTCAGTCTAGGAGCTTTTACTCAAACCATGAGGAAAGAGAAGCAACCTCAAGCCCTCAAGGTTCCCTTGCTTCGTCTTGTCGCTGGACAAATCTAGACTGTTCAACATCAAGATGTGGCGTTCTATCCCTTCACAGAGGTTAATGTGAAACGCTCCGTTCTTAATATTGTGTCAACCTTTGTCCTGGCTGGCACATCTGTTCTCATTCTTGCGACACACGCTCAAGCTCAGTTTCTAAATCGCAATATCGATCCGCGAGGTCCTTTTGTGGCTCGTTCCTATGTTTCAGGCGGGTTAGCACGGGATCACATCATCGAGGTTGGCATTGCGGAAGTGGAAGTTACTGGACTAACCATTCAGTGCTTTAACTTACAGGAGGCTAGAGCTGTTGTTGTTCGGACAGCTATGGGTGAAGTTGTGCCCACAGATGTCACCATCGAGCCGACTAAAATCAGCATCTCGCTGAAAGAGCCTGCTAAACCGGGTGAACAGCTTGTGGTCAACATTGAAGGTATTAGTTTTGTCCAAGATGGTAATTCCACCTTCTATTTTATTTCTGCAATGACTCCTGAAACCGGGGATTCAGCAGTGCCTGTCGGTGCAGCTCGGATTTTATCTCCCGCGAGAGGCCGTTCTACCTAAAGCCTAGCCACGCATCCTTTTCTTTTTGTCAAGCTCTCTTGCCTCAGGTGTTTCTTGCATCTGAGGTTTATTTTGTTGGGTTGCAGGACACAGGTGGTCAGGGAATATGGATTCGATTAATTCACAAATTGCAAGCAAAGCCAAAGCCATGAAAATGATCCTTCAAAAAGGTAAAGCCTGGAATCGGACTATTATCCAACTCTTTTCACGGTTGCTAAAGATGAGTTTGCCCAGTCTAACCCTTGGTTTGATCGTATTGGCTTTGGTTCAATATGATCAAGGAAAGCAGTCTTACGTTGAGCGTCAAGCTTGGCTACGATTTTCTCTTGTGCAACTGCGAGAAACTATACTGGAAGAAAAATCTAGCGATGATCAAGTTTTACTCATTCAGGCTTTAATCTTAACTGTTTTAATGGAAGTTCAGGGACAAGAAAGAGGGACACTCATGGCTTTCTTGTCACGGCTGGAGCTACTACCTCAACTCTCTCTATCTCAAGCAGAATTAGAGCAAGCTCATCTTTCTGAGTTGGATTTGCAGGGATCCAATTTGCAAGGGGCTAATTTAAGTTGGGCCAATCTCAGTCTTGCCCTCCTGAACCGATCTGACCTTTCTCAAGCCTTATTAATTGAAACCAATCTGACGGGTGCTGAGCTGCAAAATGCGATTCTCACCTTTGCCTATGCCCAAAAAGCCAACCTGTCGGGTGCATATGTTGGAGGATCTGATCTAGAAGGGATTGATTTGTCGTTGGCTAATCTATATGGATCTTACTTTCCTGGCTCCAACTTGCGCGGGGCCTATTTGGAATCTGCCAACTTGCAGAGGAGCATTTTTCAGGGGGCTAATCTGGAAAGAGCACGTTTAAAGGGAGCCGATCTGCGACAGACAGACTTACGGGGAGCCAATTTAATTGGAGCTGACTTACGAGATATCCATATAGAAGAAACCTTTTGGAGTGGAGCTATTTATGATCAAACGACTCTCTTCCCAGCAGATTTTAATCCGGAGCAGCTGGGACTGGTGCTATCCCAGAAAAAGGCTTTGATATGGCAAGAGGGTGAACAGATTGTAGGTAGATTGGGAGGAGCTGTTTCGCTAAAACAAGAACCGTAAAGATATAAACTCGATTGAAACAATGCTTCACTTTACGATAGTATGAGTATAGTATGAGTGATGAAACTAAGTAATGAAGCGATGAACCATAGCTACTGAAAAGATTCTCACCAACAGTCAAGCCTTATTTTCGGCTGCGCATTAGACTTGCAAAATTCCTGGGTGAAATGAGGCTTAATCACTGCCTAAAAGTTGAGGTGTTTTTTCAGTATTACCTCAGCTAAATCTTCGCCTGTTCACAGTGTGTTCTCAATTCTTGCTCAGATCTAAAAGTTTTAATGAATGCATCGTGAAAGCAACCTCTGTTCCCATTCTTCTTTAGGAGATCCCAGTATGAAACCCCTTCGCCGCATTACACTGACGCTTCTCTCGGTAGCTGTGCTGATGGGTAGTTCTGCTACACTGACTAGCGCTGCCACTCCCACCGTGCGCGCGCTACAACGGCAAGCCAGTCAAACTCGTGACAATGGTGGCAGCCACTTTGAGCCCGGTGCCCCCTCCTCGCGGCGGGAATTGCGAGCCAGTTTGCTTGTGGATAGCCCAATTGTGGAAGCCAACTCCTCTATGAGGTCTCGCATTCAGGAGCTGGTGCAGCAAGCCCGTGAGCATGGCTCGGTGCGCAACTAAACTTCTTTGCCCCTGTTGGATGCAGCTTATCTCCTCGCCATGAGTCTCTCTTTCCCCTGCAACAGCGGGGGATTTTTCGTGCTTTGTTGAGACCTGTCAATGAATTAAGAAGGGATCCCCCATAATAGGTTCATTGGCTACCCTCGCCGACATGATTGCCGAATCTGCCCTCACCTCTGATGCCAGCCTTAGTGAAACCCAAGCCGAGAGTCAAGAGGGATCCCCTGCGGCGATTCGCTTGGTGCAGGTCAGCCGTACTTTTTCCGGGATCCGGGCGGTCGATGGGGTGGATCTGGCGGTGCGACAGGGGGAGTTTTTTACCCTCTTGGGGCCTTCTGGATCGGGCAAAACCACCTGTTTGCGGATGATCGCGGGCTTTGAGCGTCCGGATCAGGGCTGGATTGAGCTGAACGGCCAGGATGTCTCGGGTTTACCCCCCCACCAACGGCCCGTAAACACCGTATTTCAGGACTATGCCCTCTTCCCCCACATGACAGTGGCAGAGAATGTCGGCTATAGCCTGATGATTCGCGGCATCCCTGCTAAGGAACGGCAAAAACGCGTGCAAGAGGCATTGGAGCTGGTGCAACTGCCCCAGATGGGATCCCGCAAACCCAGTCAACTCTCAGGAGGGCAACGGCAGCGAGTGGCTTTGGCACGCGCTCTGGTCGGCCAACCGCAGGTGCTCTTGCTGGATGAACCTCTAGGGGCGTTGGATTTGAAGCTGCGCCAGCAAATGCAGTTTGAACTCAAGGCCCTGCAACATCGCCTTGGCCTCACCTTTTTGTATGTCACCCATGACCAAGAAGAAGCCCTGACCATGAGCGATCGCATCGCCGTCTTCAACCGGGGGCGCCTCGAACAACTGGGATCCCCGGCGGAACTCTACGAACGACCGGCCACCCGCTTTGTGGCTAGCTTTATCGGCCAAACCAACCTAATCGAGGGATCCCTGGCAGAACGGTGTGTGGGAGAAGCGGCCTTGTTTGTTTTGCGACCGGAACATGTTCAAATTGGCCTGCCTGGGGACGGGATCCCGGATGGCCATTGCCACCTGACGGGGCAGATTTGCGATACCGCTTATTTGGGGGTTTCCATTCGGTATCAGGTTTGTGTCTCTGGCACTGAGGCAAAACTTTTGTCTCTACAACCCAACCCTGGGATCAACTCGCGGCGGCTCCCGGAAGGAACAGAGGTGATCTTAAGTTGGCTGCCAGAGCGGATGCACCGCATTGAAGAGGCAGTGAATTGAAATCAGCAGCCCTGAATTGCTCCGGGATCCCACTCATCGGGAGCCAAGTTTTGACCTCAGTCACACGGCTCTCATCCCGACGCTATGCCTACGGTAGGCTACGCCAACACCTTCCCCTTCGGGCAGCAAGCTACAGGTACAGCGCGGGGCTAGGAACGACCTGCGGTCTACCTGTCTAGGAGCTAAAATGACGGAGCTATCTGCAAGCCATACAGAATGGGCAAGCGATGAGCAAAGCAACCGGTTTGGAATGGCAAGAGGGAGGGATCCATGCCACATACAATCGTCACCGATATCTGTGAAGGCATTGCCGATTGCGTGGAGGCTTGCCCAGTCGCGTGCATTCACCCCGGAGACACCAAAAATGCCAAAGGCACCGACTACTTTTGGATCGAGTTTGCCACCTGTATTGACTGCGGTATCTGTTTACAGGTTTGTCCTGTAGAGGGTGCTATTGTGCCGGAAGAACAACCCCACCTACAGCGGGTGCCCGGTTAGAAGAATAAAAACCAACTCTTAGCCCAGAGAAGCCAGCGCCACAATGCTGCTGGTCAACCAGCTCAGAGCCAGGAGCCCACCCAGAAACGCGAGGGGGATGAGGCCGACCAAGCGCCACCATTCCAACTCAAGGGCTACCGCCGCCGCCCGCACCTGCCAAACCACAAACCACAGCAAAGCTACTAATCCCAACAGGGATCCCGCCACACCTCCCAAAGATTGAGCTGGCCCCAACAAAAGCCAGGGCAAACCGGCAAACCCTGTCAGACAGAGTAGCGCCGCAAAAGAGGGAGCAGACCGCCCGAAACAAAAGGCTAGCAGCTGCAACAAAGCTGTCAAGCTAACCCAGCCCAAAGCCCCCATCAACACGGCCAGCATCATTCCCGGCAAATTCGCCCCGGTACGGCGAATGGCATCCAAACCGTTCACCAACCCCACCACCACAAAGGCTTGCCAAAGAACGGGTTGTTCCCGCAGTGCCCGAAAAGTACGCTCCGGCAGGAACCAAGCGCCATAGATGTTGTCTAGCAAAGAGTCGAGCATCGTCAGGAAAGGATTACAACCCCACTCATCCTAGCCCGAATGGTCGATGGGCTCGTTGAATCCATTCCTCAGGGATCCCATCTTTGACAGCCGGAGGAATGAGGTATGATCAGTAAAAGGTTCTGCGGCGTTGGTGACTGCCGTTATGTTTTTCTGATCTATACCTTTCGACAATTAGGATGGGTTGTGGATGTGAGAGCAGTAGGCCAAATTTAGTTTGGAAACTATCAAGACTCATCCCCGATATCCTAGACTGGATCCTCCAGGTCGAAAACCGCGGTAAAACGGCGCAATAGAATCTCCAAGAAGGCTCTCGAATGAGGGTCTTTTTGCTTTTTAAGGGTATCTCAAGTTTGTTTGTGTACAGCGTCAGGCAGCCAGGATTCTACCTGGGTCGGCGGTTGTTTTGAGTGGGATCCGAACCGGGCTTAGCAGCTGTATTTCGAGTTTTCTTGCGTTGAGCAGCAGGGATCCGTCGCAAATTGAGCAACACAATCCCACTGAGAGGACGTGTGTTGGCCAGCAGCCCAATCCCGAACAGCACCCAACTGTCTAACCCAAGACGAGAAAGTAACCAACCCAGCAGTAGTGCCGACACCCCCCCTTCCGCAATCGTGGCTAAGATCCAGGCCCAGGTGCCCTTCCAGTGCTGAGACAGCAAGGCCCACTGCAATCCACCAACCGCAATCCCTACTAGCAAACCACGAGATACACTGCTCATCCCCAGCAAAGCACTTTGAGGCAAGGGATCCGCCACAATCCAGTCGAGGATAGCCATTCCCAGCAGCGGGGCCAAAAACTCGGCCCCCACCCAACCCAAAGCCGTCCCCAACCCAGTTGCGCCTATCCACCAGGGAGAGACCCGTCGTCGCAGCACCACCCACTGCAGCACACCCATCACCAAGCCGAGCCCAGCGCCGGCCAAACCACCGGCCAGTGCTCCCAGGGATCCCAGCAGCGGAGCCAACGCCCCTATCCCCAGATAGCTGATCCCAGCCGCCCCAAAATTGGCCAAGAGCCAACCCAGGGCCAACCCTTTGCTCAAGCGTGGCGTATTGAGAATCCGGGATCCGGACTTGCTGTTGAAATATTCCTGCCCAACTTGCTGCTCGACCTCCTGCAGGCCCTGTTCTGCCGAGAGGTTATCCGGCTCCAAGCGCAGTACCCCCTGATAGTCCATCTGGGCAAGACCCCAATACCCCTGCCGTTGGTGGGCCAGAGCTCGGTAAAGGTAGTAGCGAGCTTCATTGGGGGCTGAGTGAATCATCTCGTTGAGGAGATGTACCGCCACTTTGTACTCCCCTTCTTCGATAAGGTGCACCGCCCGTTGAAGATCCTCTTCATCCACCACCGGTTTGGGGTCGACTCGACCCAGCGGCTGTTGGGTAGCCTGTTGACCAAAGCCCGTCGGGATCCGTTGGGGGCGAATACTTTGCGGTGGTGCCGAGCGGGCCGGAGACGTGGGCGGAGCGATCTTATCCCCATAAACGGCGCGGAGCTGCTGGCTAAGCACCTCCATATTGGGGGGCCGGAGGGCGGGATCTTTTTCCAGACAGCTAAAAATCACCTTTTCCAAGGCATCCGGGATGCGATGGAGCAGCTTGTGCTCCCGAAAAGGACGGGGCTTTTGAAAGTTGTGGACATGGTACCAGCCCTGTAAACTGTCGGTATCTGGCTCGAAGGGCAACACACCCGTCAGCAATTCGTACAACAACAACCCTAACGAATAAATATCGGAGCGGGCATCCAGTTTTTCTCCGCGCATTTGCTCCGGCGAAGCATAGACCATTGTGCCCAGAAAATAGCCGGTTTGGGTGAGGCCACGGGAGGTTTCTCCCATCAGTTTGGAGATGCCAAAGTCGAGGATCTTGATGCGCTCCTTCCCGTCTGGCCCCTTCTGCACAAAGATGTTGCTGGGCTTGATATCCCTATGAATCACCCCCTGAATCGAGTGCCTGCCCAAATCCATTCGAAAGTTGTGGGCATGGTGAAGGGCTGAACAAATTTGCAGAGCCAGACTCACCACTCGTTCCGGGTGTAGGGGGCCTTCTCGCGTTAAAACATAGTCCAAGCCCTGGCCATTGTAAGGTTTGGCGTTCAGATACTCCATCACCAAGTAAGGCTGGTTTTGATACATTCCGTAGGAGCGCACCTGTACAATATTGGGGTGTTCCCCCAACAGAGCACTCACCCGGGCCTCATCCATAAAGCGTTGCTGGAGTTGCTGATAATACTCCGGCTCCATGTCGGGTGGAGGCGGGCGCAACAACTTCACCGCCACCAACTCATCATCCAGTTGGGTATCCACAGCCTTGAACACATTGCCATAGCCCCCTTCGCTGACGTGGTAGGTCAGTCGGTAGCGGTTGCCAATCAGTTGTCCAATCAGGCGCTGGTTCATGCGAGAAACCGCCAGCCGTCGATAGCTCAACTACGATTCTAGTCAGCTTACAGCCTTTTCCAGCGTTATCTGATATGGCAGATTCAGGTCAATCCCTTGCTCCATAAGTTTTTTGCCTAGCTCAAGGGCCTGTGTGTCGGAAAAGGCTGCCAGAGCTCGAGGCTTGTTTGTGGGAGGGGATCGTAATCATCTATCTTGTTGTTGCTATCTCGGTCCAGGATTTTGCCCACCCAAGAGGACGGGATCCCGCTAGGATTGGGGCATGAACTTTCCTTCTGCAACCGTCCCGCCAGCTTTATCTCTCTTCTGGCTTGAGGTAACCGAATTGGCCCTGCAGATCACCGCCACTGTGGGATCCCAGCTTTTAGCGGATTTCGGACGGGTTCAGTCCACCGAAAAAGCCGATGGCAGCTTGGTCACTCCCTCGGATGAATGGGCGGATCACACTTTTCAAGCAGCGATCGCCGCTGCTTTTCCCGATCATGGGTACCTAAGCGAGGAATCGAACCACATCTTCCCAGGGACGGAATGGTGTTGGGTGGTGGATCCGCTGGATGGCACCACCAATTTCGCCCGTGGGATCCCGATTTGGGGGAGTTCTCTGGCCCTGTTGCATCACGGTTTGCCGGTGTTTGGCTGTGTGCATTTGCCTCCGATACGCCAAACCTTTCATGGCTACTACCCTCAGTCCGCCACCGATCCTGGGGCAGCCGCGTTTCTCACCCGACACGACCAAGATCCCGCCCATCCCCAACCGATTCGCCCCAGTAAGGCTCACCCCGGCCCCAACCAGTTGTTTAATTTTTGCTCCCGCAGCAGCCATTGGATTAGCCCACAATTTCCCTGCAAAGCCCGCATGATGGGGGGAGCCGCCTACAATATGCTGTCGGTGGCCTGCGGTACCCTTTTGGGAGCAGTAGAACGATCCCCGAAGATTTGGGATATCGCGGCTGTGTGGGCAATTGTGCGGGGAGCCGGTGCCATCTGGGAACCTCTGGGTCTTGGCGATCCCGATCTGGGGCAGCCACTGATCCCAGGCAAAGACTATGGCCGCTTGGCTTATCCCACCTTGGTGGCGGCTCAGGCGGAGTGGATCCCGTTGTTTCGGTCTTTCATTTCCCTGTAGCTTTCGTAAACCGCCTGTACGTTGTACCAATTCAAGAAAAACACCCGGCACAGTTCCAAAGCCAGTTGCGGGCGACCCTGGGCGATTAGCCAGCTTAGCAAAGGTTCCACCCGTTTTTCGTTCAGCCATCCCCCCAACGACAACAACCCCCAAAGGATTTGGTGCAAAGGGGTCATCTGGATCATCAGGCGCACCTCCCAAGTGGGATGTTTTTGGTAGAAGAGGATCCCCATGCGGCCCCGTTGCCGTTCCCGCTCGATTAACCCGGGGATCTGCTTCAGCTCAAAAGGGGGGTGCCAGTGATAGCCCGCTGCCTGGGGACATTTCACCAATTTCAGGCCCAGGCGTTTCAACCGCACCCCTAATTCCAGGTCTTCCCAGCCGTAGAGTTGAAAGCGTTCGTCGAAAGGGCCAGCTGTGGTTTCTGAGGCCAACTGCAACCAATGGCGGGCGATGGCGACGTTGCCGGTGGCAAAAAAGGCTGCCGAAAAGTCTGTGGGTTTGAAGGGTTCGGATCGGGGATCCTGAAAATTGCTGGTGTTGATCACCCGCCCATAGGTAAACACCCTGCCCTCATTGGTATGGTTGGCATCCCCTGTCACCCCCTGCTGCTGCAACATCTGGGCATGACTGGCCAGGAAGTGATCCACCACCACTAGGTCACTGTCGATGAAGATGATCACGGATCCCTGGGCATGGCGAAATCCAAGATTGCGGGCGGCGGCGGGACCTTGGTGCTCCTGACGTAGCAGCTTTAGCTTGGGCAAACCCAAGGGGGCAGATTGCAGCCATTCCACCGTGCCATCGCTAGAACCATCATCCACCACCACCACTTCATAGCCCTGATAAGGGCCGGGCTGCTGCTGGGCTAGAGCCTGCAAACATGGCTCCAAGATGGGGCGGCGGTTGTAGGTGGGGATGATAACGCTGAAGTACACCGGGGATCCCTGAGGTGGTTGTGGAACAGTTGAGTGATCATGTTGATCATACAGAGGGGATCCCTGGGGGGCTCTGCAGGCAGACATTAACAGACCTCAATTACACAAACAGGGATCCCTCACAAAATCCAACAAAATCAAACAGAAATAGGGAAGAGGAGAAAGGTTAGACTGTTGAGGCTGCGGCTGGAGGCTGGCCTGTGCTACTGACCAAGGGCTTTGAGGTGGAAATGTACACCGGCACCGCCACCGGGGAAGTGGTGGGCTTGTCGGATCTAATTTGCCAGACCTTGCCGGGGTTTGTGCGGGAGCCGGATCGACGCAATGTCGAGTATATTACCCCTCCCCTGCGCCGCTACGAAGATTTGATTTGTGCATTGTTACAGCCACGGGCTCGGTTGCGGCAGTATTTGCGCAGCCTTGGCCCCTACACCCTGTTGCCGGGAAGCACTCTCGCCTTGGGAGGTGCCGACCACTTTGAGCGTTCTGATCCGGGTAACCCCTACCACGATTACATTGAGCGTACCTACGGCACCCAGGTGGTCACCGCCAGCATTCACATCAATGTCGGCTTGCCAGATATCGAGTCCATTTTCCGGGCCTGTCGTCTGTTGCGGGTGGAAGCTCCCCTTTATCTGGCCCTGAGCGCTTCTTCCCCGTTTCTGGATGGGCAGGTGACGGGATCCCATTCCAGTCGTTGGCAGGTATTTCCCAAGACCCCGGCCCAGGTTCCCCTCTTTCGGGATCACGCCCATTACATCACCTGGATGCAGGAGCAGTTGGCCCTGGGCACGATGCAGAATGTGCGCCACCTGTGGGCTTCTGTCCGTCCCAATGGCCCGGAACGCCCCTATCACCTGAACTGGGTGGAGCTGCGCATCTGTGATTTGGTGGGGGATCCGGTGATGATCCTGGCGATTACGGCGTTGATCGAGGCGCGGCTGTTGCATTTGCTGGCGGAGCCGGAGGCATTGGATCCCTTGCGAGGCTCATTGACCCCGACAGAACTGGAGATCCTTTGCCATCACAACGAGCAAGCTGCTGCCCGCCAGTCCCTGTCCGCTACCCTGATCGATTGGCAAACGGGCCGCGAACGGGTGGCCCAGGAGTGGATCGAGCAACTGCTCACGGAGGCTTGGCGCATCGTTCAACCGCAGGGGTTTGGTTGCTTTTTGGCTCCGCTGCAAACGCTGCTGAAACAGGGCAATGAGGCCCAGCGCTGGCTGCAACAGGTCAACCAGGGATCCTCTCCCGCCCAGGTGTACCAACAGGCCATTCAGGAGCTAGCTTCCCAGGAACAAGCGATGCTAGAAACCCTGTGCCAAGCGGTGGGATAATCCGCGTCATCCTATCAGCTCCGGATTTGAGCCGTATCGCCACTGATCTCCAGCAGGGCTGTCACTCAGTTGTTACTCATGTTACCCAAAGGATTGGGAGCTAGCGGGCGGAGGAAGCAGGAGAAAAATTGGCGATGCCCGTTTGCAGATCGCTAAAACAGGTCAACACCTTTTCCATGGAAGTGAGATTGAGTACCAGAGCAACGCTTTCGGGCACGCTACAGAGGCTGAGGTTGCCACCCGCAGCACGACATTTGCGCAATGCCGAGATCAGCACCCCCAACCCGGAGCTATCCATAAACGTGACCGACGACATATCGATCAACAGGTTCGGGTAACCAAAATCCAAGACCTGTTGCAACAGTTGCCGAGCATCAGAGGCAGCTTTGGCATCGAAACGGCCTTCCAGAGGAACCACTGCCAGCTTTTGGCCTTGGGGAGTTTCGGCAGTACGAATGCGCGGCTTGAAATCCATCGTTTCCAGCGAAAACTTTATGCCTCACCTTAGCACCGTCTGTTATTCCTCACCAGCGGGTTCTCTCTAGGGAGCCCCAAGGGAGGATGGGTTTAGAGCATGGGCTCTAGGGCGAGAACATCGGTATTGAGAGGGGGGAGGGAAACGTGCAAACGAGGACGGTGCATATAAAGCAACTGGGCCAACCGTTTGCGCAACTCCGTCCGAGGCACAATCGCGTCAATCAGTCCGTGAGCCAGCAGATACTCGGCGGTCTGGAAGCCCTCCGGCAGCTTACCTTTGCCGATGGTTTGCTCGATCACGTTCGGCCCGGCAAACCCCACCTGTACCCCCGGCTCTGCCAGGATCAAATCCCCCAACATGGCAAAGCTGGCGGTCACCCCCCCATAGGTGGGCTGGGTGAGCACAGAGATAAACAACTGCCCAGCGTCGCGGTGTCGTTGCAGGGCGGCAGAGGTTTTGGCCATCTGCATCAGGCTGAGGATCCCTTCCTGCATACGGGCCCCCCCAGAAGCAGAAAAGATCACTAGGGGCAGATGATCCCGGGTGGCACGTTCGGTGAGGCGGGCGATTTTTTCTCCCACCACAGATCCCATGCTGCCGCCCATAAAGCGGAAATCCATTACCCCAACCGCCAGTGGGATCCCGTCCAGGTTACCCAGCCCTGTCAAGACAGCATCCTTGAGTTGGGTACGCTCTTGGTAGCTGCTGATGCGCTCAGGGTAAGGCTTTTGGTCGAAAAAGCACAGCGGATCCGCCGGGGCCAAGTGCTCGTCGAGGGGTTGCCAGGAGCCAGGATCCAGGAGTTGCTCCAAACGCTCGGGAGCTGTAATGCGCTGGTGATGGCCACAATTGGGGCAAACTTGCAGATTTTGGTGCAGGTCTTTGGTGTAGGTGAGGGCGTCGCAGGCAGAACATTTTTGCCAGAGGCCATCGGCAATCTCCCGTACCTGACGCTCTTTATCAAAGGGGCTGCTGCCCGTCAGGTTAAGCGAAGAAGCTTTGCGGCGCTCCGCGAACCAGTCCAGTAAAGACATAGCTGCTGAAACATCTCCTCCCATGGGTAGGGATGGTGAGAGCCAGTTGAGAGGTTGTACAGGTGATCTGCGAAACACATCTCAATGTTCTCAAGCTACCAAAGAATCGCCAAACTGAAAATAAGTGGAAAGGAGGAAGACAGGTGGTGACCCATGGAACAAAGTTGCCGTTTTTGACCACGGGGGATGGATCCCTGACCTTTTTCTCGGCAGAGTTTGGGCAGGCGTTTCACAATCTGAGCGGCGCGGCACAAGAGGCCCTGGAGAAATTTGTCCGTCCCTGTCGTCTGGATCGGTTGCCGCTAGAACGGGATCCCCTACAACCAATCCACATCCTCGATATTTGCTTTGGCCTAGGGTATAACTCCGGCATTGCCCTGGAAACCCTCTGGCAAGTTAGGCCCAACTTTCCGGTGCGGGTGATGGGCCTGGAGCGTTCCCCGGAAGTGCCGCGGCAGGCGTGGCAAGCCGGTGTGGGATCCCACTGGAGCTTTCGGCAGACCTGGCAACAGTGGATCGAGCAGGGCTCCTGGCAATCGGAGCAGTGGCAGGGGGAACTGTTGTGGGGAGATGCCCGACAAACCCTGTTGCAGGTGCCGCTGGGGTGGGCGGATGCTGTGTTTTTGGATCCTTTTTCTCCTTCTGTCTGCCCGGAGTTGTGGACGGTGGAGTTTCTGCGGGCTGTGGCGGAACGGATGCGTCCCCAAGGCTACTTAGCCACCTATTCCTGTGCAGCATCGGTGCGAGCGGCTCTGCAAGAGGCGGGTCTGCACATTGGCTCTACTCCCCCTTTGGGTCGCCCTTGGCCGGGAACGGTGGCCTCACCGCAGAGTCAGGATTTGCCGCCCCTTTCGGACATGGAGTGGGAACACCTGAAAACCCGCGCTGCTGTGCCCTACCGGGATCCAACGTTGCAAGAGGGACGATCCGAAATCCGGCTGCGCCGACAGCAGGAACAACAGGGATCCCTCCTGGAATCGACTTCTGTCTGGAAGCGCCGTTGGCATCAGTAGTAGATATGAAAGACTTTGTCATCTTCCACAGACTCCGACCCGAAAGGGTTGCTCAAGGCCCTACAGGGTCACAGTATCAATGCTGATGGCCTGAACCAGAGCTATTCCTCCACCTGCCGCAGTTCAATAACATCGGCACGGGGATCCGCTTGCAGCACTTCTAGTTCAATCCAGGCCCCTAGCGGGATCTGACGTTCTAACCTCACAGGCACCCGAAAGGCGATTTCATCCAGCATCACCAGCACCAAATTCTCATGCTCGCGCAGATAGCCCAAGACCAAAGCCCGCCAAATTTGGCCCGGTCGCAGGCGCAGATATTCGATGCTCCAGTAGCGTTTGGATTTACGCTCCACCTGAATGGCCTCTCCGGTGCCCGGCTCCAGAGCCAGCAACAACTGCTGTACATCCGGCTCCGTTAACGGTAGGGGATCCCCCCGCAAAAAGGCTTTGATCTGGTAGTGGGCTACCAAATCCGCATAGCGGCGAATCGGGGAAGTCACCTGACAGTAGGCATCCAGGCCCAATCCGGTGTGTCGGCCTGGCTGTGTGCCTACTTCCGCCCGTGATAGGCACCGCATGATGGCAAATGAACGCACAGGCCCTTGGGGGTACACATCCAAAACTTCTAGAGGGGGAAGATCGGGAGCCGGTTGCAGGCGGTAGGGCACTGGGATCCCGTTTTGGTGGGCAAAGCGAGCCGCCACCTCTCCGGTGAGCACCATCATTTCCGCCACCATTTGCCGCGAGGGGGTATCTTCAATGACCCGCAGATAGGGAATGTCATCGATCACCTTGATGTCTTGTTCCGGCAGACCGATCTGGATCGCTCCCTGACCCATGCGCCACCCGTAGCGCCACTGAGCTGCCTGGGCAATCGCCGTCAATTGGGCCTCTGCTCCCAGCTCCAGCATCTCGTCGGCATCTTCATAGGTGAGGCGGTAGGTGACTTTGATTTGGCTGAGGCAAATTTCGGAGGCGAGGATCTGGCCGTTGCATCCTAGTACAATGCCAAAACTGAGGGCGGGCCGTACTTCCCCTTGGACCAAGCTCATCGGGCCGGTGGACAGTTGCGGCGGGAACATCGGAATGACCTGCTCCGGCAGATACACGCTCGTACCCCGCTTACGGGCCTCCACATCCAGGGGATCCCCCCACTGTACCCAACGACTGGGATCGGCAATGTGGATCCACAGTTTCACCCGCTCATCAGACCAAGACTCGATACTGAGGGCATCGTCAATATCGCGGGTACTGGCATCGTCGATGGTGTAGGTGTGGAGGTGGGTGAGATCGCGGCGGGGCAAGTCTTCGGGCGGGGGATCCTCCAGCAAAGTTTGCGTGTACTGCTCCACCTCCTTCGGGAACTGGGTCGGGATCCCGGTCAGGCGTAGGGCCAGGTTTTCGTGGCGGCTCCACAATCCCAAAGCAATCAGCGCATCAAAGGCCCCCTGGGGTGTGGCGGGAAAGCCCATCTGTTCCAGGAGTTGCGAGGCCCGTTCTCGATCGGAGGCATTGAGGTTGTTGGAAAGATCATCGTGGCTACGGATCGCTGCTGCTGCCCCCTGCAAAGCCAGGCGCTCTAGCAATTCCAGGCGGGCTCGTTCAGCAGCAGTCCAGGCATAACCCTGTCCGGGATGGGCCAAAGCCTGCTGCACATGCGCTTCAAACTCCGCCTGTTCCTGCTGCCGTTGTTGGGTAACCGCAATTTGATGCAGAATCTCCTTTACCTGAGCTGGAGTACGCGGTTCGTAGCCTTCCCCTTTCGGCTTGAAATAGGTGCGATCGTCGCTGAGCAGGCGATAGGTGGCATAGGTGGAAATGGGGGAGTCATCGGAAAATAACAACTGGGCGATCTCCGACAGACTGAGGACGTGGTGGTCTTCTTGCACCAATTCCCAAGCAACCGCCAGACTCTCGGGATCCAACTTGGCTTGTACGGCCTGCCAAAAGCCGGGAATATCAGAAGCGGTGAAACTGGAGCCGCTATTCAGGGCAAAGGTAATCTGACGGGGATGAACACTGTGAACCTGGCCCGAAGCAACCCCCAACAACAGGTTCTTTTTACCTTCTGTGCCCTGAACCACCGCCAATACACGGTCGCTATTGTGACGAAACTCCACCAGCGTGCCCTTTTCCACCCTGTTTTCCTCGGCTCAGGCTTTTCTCCCATTCTCTATCAGACCCGTCCATCTGCCCATGTGCAGGCATACCGAGGCGCGAGAACATGAATTGTTACAAATTGTTGCTGACTGGGCAAGATTAAGAGACGGGATCCCTGACGCTGAATCGTGAGAAAACTTCTGATGCAGCTATTTCCAAGCTTTTCAGTTGGGTAATCTCACTCTTGTCAATTTTGTATAAAAGCGCATCTCCGTATATGTGCAGGTTTGGGTTAAATTCTAGCAAGGAGAATCAGTAAACTATCGGATCCCTGAGTATCATAGTTGTGTACTGAAATCTGCGGGTACCCTTGGCTTCCCCCTCAACTCCTTCCTCTTTAGCTCTTTAGAAAGCGAAAGGCGAACTGTGGACAACCAAAAGCGATTGCTGCTCATTGATGATGACCCGAACTTGATCCTTCTGGTCAAGGATTACCTAGAGTTTCGCGGCTATGAGGTGATCCCGGCAAGTAACGGTCGAGAAGGATTAGAGGCGATGCGCAACTTCACCCCTGACTTGATCGTCTGTGACGTGATGATGCCGGAGATGGATGGCTACACCTTTGTTGAGACGATCCGAGCCAACACCGCCACGGATTGGGTGCCTGTGATCTTTTTGTCGGCGCGAGGGCAAACGGCGGATCGGGTGCGCGGCCTAACCACAGGGGCAGATGTTTACATGGTCAAGCCCTTCGAGCCGGAAGAGCTGGTGGCTCAGGTGGAGTCTTCCCTAAAACATACGGATCGCCTGTTGCAGATGCAGAATGTGGGCATTCAGCCGATTATGAAACTGGATCGGGAAATTGACCTCACTCCAACAGAAACCAAGGTGATCCAGTACGTGGCCAAAGGTATGTCCAATCGGGAGATCGCGGATTCTCTTGGGGTAAGCCAGCGCACCATCGAAAGCCATGTTAGCAACATGCTGGGCAAAACCGGCCTCCACAACCGTACCGAATTGGCTCGTTGGGCGATGGAAAGTGGGTTGGGCAAAAACCGGGTATAAGCAGTTCCCGTCTTCTCTCAGGATTCTCTCACCCTGTCGACAGCCTTTGGGGATAGGGTAGTAGCGACGCTCGCAGAGCAAGGTGGATATGGTGGGCAAGTTTTTTCAAAAGTTGGCTGGGGAGGATCCCTTGTCTAGTCGAGTGCCCCCTGGGCAGCATTTGGCGCGGGGCTTTCCTGTCCTCACCTACGGGGATACCCCGGTGATCCAGCCGGAAGAATGGCAGCTACGCATCTGGGGATCCGTGGAAAAAGAGGTGGTGCTCACCTGGGAGGATTTGCTGGCGTTGCCTCAGCATACCTTCACGGCAGATTTTCACTGTGTTACCCGCTGGTCGAAGCTGGACGTAACCTGGACGGGGGTGCGGATCCTGGATTTGTTAGAGGCAGTGTCGATTCGTCCTGAGGCCAAGGCAGTGATGCAACACTGTTACGGCGGCTACACCACCAACCTGACCCTGGAGGAGTTTATCCGTCCTGAAAACTACATGGTGCACACCCTAGAAGGGGAGCGGATCCCGGTGGATCATGGTGGCCCGGTACGGACTCTGGTGCCCCATCTCTACGCCTGGAAAAGTGCCAAGTGGATTAGCGACCTGGAGTTTCTCCCGCAGGATCGACCGGGTTTTTGGGAACGCAACGGCTACCACATGCGCGGCGAACCCTGGTCGGAAGAACGCTACAGCAGCAATTTCTGAGGGGCTCACGCTTCTTTGCCCGCAGCAACCCCTTTTGGCAGCACACTGGAATAGGTAAGTTAGGCTCTGGCCTGTAAGTTCTGTTTTCAGCCATCAGCCCCTGTCGCTTTTTTTCCAACTGCCATGGGATCCCGTTCATCTCGTCCAGCCCAACCAATCCGTTCCGGCCATTACCCCGCCAAAGAGCTGTGCAGCCAGTGCGGCCTTTGCGATACCCACTATGTGGCGCAGGTCAAAGAAGCCTGTGCCTTCTTAAATCAACAATTTACGGAACTAGAGGAACACACCCACGGGCGGTCGCGGGAATCGGTACGGGTGGGATCCCCAACCCCGGAGGTTTCGGATACCGATTACTTCGGTATTTACGAAGAGATGTTCACCGTCCGCAAACGGGATCCGATTGAGGGAGCCCAGTGGACGGGCATTGTCAGTAGCATCGGCATGAAGGCCCTCACTGCCGGCTTGGTGGAGGGGGTGGTGTGTGTGCGGGCGGATGTGGAGGATCGCTTTAAGCCGCAACCCATTTTGGCGCGTACCCCAGAGGAGGTTTTGGCGGCACGGGTGAACAAACCAACCTTATCTCCGAATTTATCGGTGCTCGAGCAGGTGGAACAGAGCGGTCTGAAGCGGTTGTTGGTGATCGGGGTGGGCTGCCAAATTCAGGCCTTGCGGGCGGTGGAGAAGAAGCTGGGCTTAGAAAAACTCTACGTGTTGGGCACCCCTTGTGTGGATAATGTCAGCCGGGCCGGGTTACAAAAATTCCTCGAAACCACCAGCCGCTCCCCAGAAACGGTGGTGCATTATGAATTCATGCAGGATTTCCGCGTCCATTTCAAGCACGAAGATGGCTCAGTGGAAAAGGTGCCCTTTTTTGGCCTCAACACCAAGCAGTTGAAGGATGTTTTTGCCCCCTCTTGCCTCAGTTGTTTTGACTATGTAAATGCCTTGGCGGATCTGGTGGTGGGTTATATGGGATCCCCGTTCGGCTGGCAATGGCTGTTGGTACGCAATGGGCGGGGGCGAGAGTTGCTGGATTTGGTCTGGGAGGAGCTAGAGATCCAAGCGGTGATATCCAAGGGATCCCGGCAAGCCGCTGTTCAACAAGGGATCCAAGCCTATGACCAAGCCATGACCTTGCCGATGTGGTTGGCCTATCTCATGGGGGCAGTGATAGAGCGGATTGGGCCACAGGGGTTGGAATATGCCCGCTTCTCCATCGATTCTCACTTCACCCGCAACTATCTCTACGTGCGCCGCCAACATCCTCAAAAACTAGAACAACACGTCCCTCCCTTTGCTCAGCGCATCGTCAGCCAGTACCGTTTGCCCAAAAATTAGATGAGAACGGCAATCCGTGTCATTTGCTTGTTGAGTCCTGTCACCTGCTGGGTCAGGAGCACCAGTAAGTCTTTGAGCTCTTGATTGTTATCGCTCACAGGCTTAATGCTTTGGGATGAGCTTTGGGATGAACTGTTGCCCCAACTATAGCGCAGCACTGGCCGGTGAAATTGACCTCGATTCCTGTGGGGGAAAGGGATCCCTACTCATCGGGAACAACCCACTGTACAGCGATAGAGAGGTTGAATTAGACGACTTTGCCGTCAGCCGTGATTTTCCCCTTCAATTTACTGGCGCGTTCTTCCGCCTCATCCATAACCACTGCGAGTTGCTCTAACACCTCACCAGGATGCTTTTCCAAGACCCGCGTAGAAAGAGCCATCCGTCCTTTGGCCTCATCCAGGTCGATCACGACCGCTTTGATCAGTTGGCCCGGCTTGAACAAATCCGGCAGAGAGGCTACAAAACTTTGGCTCACTTGTTTGATGTGCAGTAGCCCGGTTACCCCTTCCAAATCCACGAATACCCCAAAGGGCTTCAGACCACTCACCTTGCCCTCGACCACCTGGCCAATCTCATAACGGCCCAAGTTCTCGGCCTGAGCTGCCACCCGTTGCGACAGCACCAGTTTATTGGCTTCTGCATTCACTTCGATAAAGCCCGCCGTCAGGGATTGTCCCACCAGCTCCTTGAGGTCTTCCCGCTGGTTGAGGTGAGAGCGAGGAATAAAGCCGCGCAGCCCCTGTACATCCACCAGTACCCCACCCTTGTTGGTGCCGATCACCGAAACCGTCACCGTCTGGCCGTTGGCTTGCTTCTGGGCCAGTTCCTCCCAGATCAGCTTCAATTGCAAGCGCCGCACCGAGAGTAATATCTGTCCATCCCGGTCTTCCCGGACGATTAAAAACTCGGCTTCCGTTTTCAGCGGGAACAGCTCACTCAAATCCTCCACTGGGCGGATCCCTGCTTCCCGCAGGGGCAAAAAGGCCGGAGACTTGCCGCCAATATCCACCAGGACACCGTCATTCTGATGTTGGAAGATGCGGCCCCGTACCACCTGTCCTGGTCGAAAGTCGAGGTTTTGCGCCTCTAAAGCCTGGGCAAAATCTTCCGAGGAAAAAGAATCAGCAGCCTGAGAGCGAGGAGATTGGACGGTCATGGAAATGGGGTCAGTCAAAAAAACAATGCGCTTCAGGATAACCCAAAACTTGCCAGGGATCCCAGCCTGTCTTGAACAGTCCTGGGGTGGGTGCGGTGGGTTCAGATGTAGTACATCAGATTGGCTCGTTGCTGTTGCGCTTGCTGGTCGCAGAGGTCTTGGAGGGTGGTCTTTTGCAGAATCGCCACTGCCGCCGCTTGTGCATCTTGCCAAGCCTTGAGAAGCACTTCCCGCTCTGGGGTGGGATCCGCTGTGGGCAAATCGCGGGATCGGGTCAGATCTTCCCCTTCAATGGCCTGGATCACATCCAGCAGAGAGATCATCCAGGGTGCCCGTGCCAGAGAGTAGCCGCCTTTGGCTCCCCGTTGGCTGCGAACCAATCCCTGCCTGCGTAAGGTGGCCAGTAACTGCTCTAGGTAGCGGTCGGGAATAGATTGATGGGCAGCGATTTCCTTGATTTGCAACACTTGTCCATCATTGTGGTGCTGGGCTAACTCCAGGAGAGCCAGTAGGGCGTATTCAGTTTTACAAGACAGTTCCAAGGTTCAAATCCTTCGTGGAGGCATCCAATCTATGATACTCCGGCTTACCACTGGGGTTTGTCAGGATTCCATACCCGGCTGAGGAGGGGATCCAACCTGTATGGTGGATATAGGCTCCTTTGGGAATGATTTATGGCTGCTGTCCCTACCTTGTCTGCTTCTGGTTCAACAGGGATCCCGGCAGAAGCCTTACAAGGGTTACACCAACAAATTGGTCGGCTGAACGCCAATATCGAATCGGTATTTCAGGGCAAGCCTCAGGTGGTGCGGGCGATAGTCACAGCCTTGGTTGCAGAAGGCCATGTCTTGCTTGAAGATGTGCCAGGTGTCGGCAAAACTACCTTGGCTCGGGCCATAGCCCGCAGTTTGGGGGCGGATTTTCAACGAATTCAATTCACCAGCGACCTGTTGCCGACAGATATTTTGGGCCTCACCCTGTTCAACAAAGACAAGGCAGATTTTGAATTTCGCCCCGGCCCGATCTTTGCCCATGTGATTTTGGCGGATGAGATTAACCGGACTTCTCCCCGCACCCAAAGTGCTCTGTTGGAGGCGATGGCGGAAAAGCAAGTCTCGGTGGATGATCGCACCTATTCTCTGCCGGATCCGTTTATCGTGTTAGCTACCCAGAACCCGTTGGAATATCACGGTACTTATCCTTTACCAGAAAGTCAGTTGGATCGGTTTTTGGTGCGGTTGTCGATTGGTTATCCTAGCGCCGAGATCGAGCGAGCCCTACTTCTACAACGGCAACAAGCTGAGCCAGTGGATTCTTTGCAGCCGGTTCTCTCTCTAGCAGAGTTACGGCGTATTCAGGCAGCGGTGGATCAAGTGCATTTAGAGGGATCCCTGGCGGATTACCTTTTGCAAGTGGTGCAGGCAACTCGTGCCTCCAAGCTGTTGCGGGCAGGGGTTTCGACTCGCGGGGCCTTGGCCTTGGCACGGGCAGCACGGGCGCAGGCGTTGGTGAATGGGCGCAGTTTTTGCTTGCCAGAGGATTTGCAAACCCTGTTTGTGTCGGTGTTGGCGCATCGGATTTCTCTGCTCGGATCTGGGGAAAGGGCTGGCAACCAACGGCAAGAGGCGGAGGCGGTGATCCGAGATATTGTTTCGACAATAGAGCCCCCTGTTTGAGCTGTTCTTGGGTTGTTGCTGTTACTTTCCTCTATGTCGGTGGGCTAGTCCTGCTACTGCTGCCACCGAAAAAATCACTAAGGACTGCAAAATTTGCACCAGATCTTTGGGGGTATCCGCCAGGGTTTGCATCGCTGTTGCCCCATTATTTAAGGCTCCAAAGAACAATCCGGCCAATACTACCCCCAAGGGATGATTGTTCCCTACCAAGCCAACCGCAATCGCCGTAAAGCCGTAGCCCGGAGAAAACTGGTCGTAGAAGCGATAATGTAACCCCAACACCTCCACCGCCCCGCCGATCCCGGCTATAGCCCCGCTGAGTACCATCGCCCCGATCCAAACCTCGACCACCGAAATCCCGGCATACTGGGCGGCCCCCTGACTGGATCCCACGGTTCGCAAGCGAAAGCCAGCTCGAGTGCGAAACAGGCCAAATCCAATCCAAGCAGCCAAGAGCAGTGCCAAAAACAATCCCCCACTCAGGCGGGTACCCGACCACAAGGGATCCAATCGGGCAGCGGCCACCAGAGGAGCTGTAGCCGGGAGTGGCCCAGAACGTAGTGGCCCACTCGGCCCCACCAGATAGGCAGTCAGGCGGAAGCTGAGGTAGTTGAGCATGATGGTGGTGATCACCTCATGGGTGCCGTTGCGGGCCTTGAGGAGCCCAGGTAAGAGGCCCCAAAGTCCTCCCGCTAGCGCCGCCAATCCCAGACTCAAAGGCACATGCAATAAAGACGGCCAAGCTAAAGGCAGGGATCCCGTCCAGCCAGCCACCAGCCCGCCCAACACCAGTTGCCCTTCGATACCGATGTTGAACAGCCCCCCTCGGGCGGCCAAAGCAAAGGCCAACCCCCCGAAGATCAGCGGTGTGGAGTTGACCAAAGTTTCACTCAGGGCTGCCCCACTGCCAAAAGCCCCTTGCACCAGGGCCTGATAGGCGAGCCAGGGATCCCGTCCGGCGACTGCCATCATCAGGCCGCCCATCAAAAAGGCTACCCCAAAGGTGGCCAACAGCCATACCCGCGGATCTGAGAAGGTTCCCCACAGTGCCTTGTTGATTCCCTGCATGCTTGTATGCTCCCTTCCCGATCGAAAAAACTTTATCCAGGTTGCCCCCCGCTCATGAGCAGGCCCAAAGCTTGCCGTGAAGCTGCTCCACGGGCAAATTCCCCGCTAATCTGTCCCCGAAAAAGCACCAGGATTCGATCACTTAAGGCCAAAACCTCGTCGAGATCGAAGGAAATCAGCAGGATCCCACAGCCCCGCGCCCGTGCCTCCCGCAGCCGCTCATGCACAAATTCGGTTGCTCCAATATCCAATCCCCGTGTCGGTTGGGCCGCTAGCAACAGGCAGGGATCCCCCCACAGTTCCCGGGCGATGATCCATTTTTGTTGGTTGCCTCCCGAAAGGGTGCGGGCGGGTAGGCGGGTTGAGGGGGCGCGCACATCAAACCGGTGCAGCAGCTCTTGGGCTATGGTCTGGGCACGGGCGTAATTTAGGCGAACCCGACGGGCTAGGGGCGGATCTTCGCTATGGGTGAGCAGCAGGTTTTCCAGGAGGGAAAAATTCAGGACTAACCCCTGTTGATGGCGATCCGGCGGGATCGTCCGCAGTCCCAGGCGGCGTCTTTCTAGGGGAGAAAAATGGCTAATATCCCGCCCGCGCAGTTTCACCGTTCCGACAGGGCTATGCCGGTGCCCCATGAGCAAGTCCAACAGTTCTGTCTGGCCGTTGCCCTCGACACCACAGATGCCGACGATCTCCCCAGCGCATACCTGCAACTGGATCCCCTCCTGGGGGTGCCCCGACTGAGGTGTAGAGGGAGGCCGTAAGGCGAGCTGATCCACTTCCAGCAAGGGATCCCCCCCGACAGCAGCAGGCGCGATCGCTCCCCCCAGAGAAAGGCTGCGACCTACCATCATCTCCGCCAATTGGCCGGGGGTGGCCTCAGCAGCGGTACAACTGCCCACCGTGCGCCCTTGGCGGATCACGGTTAGCCGATCACTGACCGTGAGCACCTCCTGCAGTTTGTGGGTGATGAAAAGAATGGTTTGGCCGTTAGCCCGCAAGCGGCGCAGGATTTGGTAAAACTCCTCGACCTCTGTGGGCGCCAGCAAAGCGGTGGGTTCATCCAAAATCAAAATGCGGCTGCCCCGATAGAGCGCCTTGAGCAATTCCACCCGTTGTTGCATCCCCACCGGCAGATCCGCCACCTTCGCCCAGGGATCCACCCACAGCCCCTGTGCTTGCATCAACGCTTCCACCTGGGCTACCGCCTGATGGCGATCAAGTCGAATCCCCTTTTGGGGCTCTGCACCAAGGATGATGTTTTCTGCCACACTGAACCGCGGGATCAACAGGAAATGCTGATGCACCATGCCCAATCCGGCAGCCACGGCATCGCGGGGATTACGAAAGCGCACCGGGATCCCATCAATCCGAATGGTGCCGGCATCAGGACTGACCCAGCCGTAGAGAATAGCCATCAGGGTCGATTTTCCGGCCCCATTTTCCCCCAAGAGGGCGTGAATTTCGCCAGATTCCACCCGCAAATCAATGCCTGCGTTAGCCACCACCGGGCCAAAACGCTTGACAATGCCGCTCATCTCAACGGCAGCCGGGATCCCTTGCCCCATGGGGTATCTTCCAAATGGGTCTTTATCGAGGCGGCTGGAAGGAGGCCAATGCTTCGGCGGTGGTGGGAGGGACTAAAGTTCCTGCCTCGATTTGAGCTTCATAGGTTTGCACCTGTTGCATCACCGCTGCCGGAATTTTGTTGCCGGGAGTGAGCAGAGCCATCCCCCCTTCCTTGAGGCCTAAGTCGAGGATCCCCCCTTGAAAGGTGCCTTTGGCAACAGCTTCCGCCTGGCTGAACACGGCCACATCCACCCCCTTGGCCACCGCCGCCAGCTGGTTTTCCGGAGCCAGTTGGCTTTTGTCTTTGTCAGAGGCGATCACCCAGGTACCTGCCCCCCGCTCCCGGGCAGCTTCAAACACGCCAGTGCCGCTCAAGCCCCCCACCTCAAACAAAATATCCGCCCCCTGGGCGATCTGGGCTTCGGCCAAGCCCTTTCCTTGGGCGGGATCGGCAAAGCTGCCCACATAGCCCACTAGCACCTCTGCTTCGGGGTTGGCGGTTTTCACCCCCGCCTGAAAACCGGAGATCCAACGCACCACCGGCGGAATTTCAATGCCCCCTAGAGCTCCCACTTTGCCCGTCTGGGTGATCAGACCGGCGGCCACCCCTGCCAAAAAGGATGCCTCCTGCTCCCGGAACACCACCGAGGCAATGTTGTCGATGCCCTCTTCGGCCACCGCATCAATCAGGGCAAACTTGCGCTCCGGGTTTTGCTTGGCCACTTCAGCGATGGCATCTGTGAGCAAGAAGCCTACCCCAACAGTCAGATCACTAGTGCGGGCGGCGGCACTCAAGTTGGGCACATACTGAGCGAACTCCCGCGACTCGATGAACTTGGCCTCCACCCCTAGTTCTGCTGTTGCTTTTTGCAGCCCAGCCCAGGCCAGATCGTTGAAGCCCTGATCCCCCAGCCCCGCTTGATCGGTGACCATGGTGACGGTGATAGTGGAGGGTTGCGCAAGCCCAGGACGGACAGCTACCCAGAGGATCAGCAGGCTGAGCAGGGCGACTGAAAGTTGGATCCATCGGGAGAACAGATGTGGGCAACGCATAAGTTCACGTTGGGAATGCAAGTGTTGAGTCTTTATTATTCCTTTAGCAATAGTGGAGAAGGGTAGCTTTAGTTACTTTTCCTGCTGGGATCCCTGCCGTATCTCTGGAGCCACGACTGGAGGGATCTGGTGTTCTCCTTGGCTTTTGTCCTGGCCACTTTGCGCATGGCGACTCCTCTGATTTGGGCGGGGATGGCGGGTCTGCTCTCGGAGCGGGTTGGGATTATGAACATTGCCCTAGAAGGCTACATGCTGCTGGGGGCCTTTGGAGCAGCCTTGGGCAGCCACCTCAGCCAGGATCCCTATGTGGGTTTGCTGGTGGGCGGGTTGTGTGGGATGTTGGCAGCAGCATTGCATGCGCTTTGGTGTGTGGGCTTGCGGGCGGAGCCGATTGTGGCGGGAGCTGGGTTGAACCTGCTGGCCCTGAGTTTGCCCAACTTTCTTTTGCAGAGCCTTTGGGGAGTGGCGGGTACTTCGCCAATGGTGCCGAAGCTGCCACCGTTTGTGGGTGGATTGAACCTGTTGGTGCCCTTGGGGTTGTTGCTGGTGCTAGGGATCCAAGGCTTTCTCTACGAAACTCGCTGGGGGCTGAGGGTTTTGGCGGTGGGAGAACATCCCCGAGCGGCGGCCAGTGTCGGGATCCCGGTGCAGCGCTACCGATATTGGGCTTTGCTGGTGGCTGGGGTTTTGGCCGGTTGGGGTGGGGCCTACCTTGCAATTGGGGAACTCTCGATGTTTGTGCAGCAGATGACGGCGGGGCGTGGGTTCATTGCCTTGGCGGCTTTGATCTGCGGCAACTGGCGCCCCCTGGGCACTTTGATGGTGGCCCTGTGCTTTGGTGCGGCCCAGGCTTTGCAATTGCAAGCCCAGGCTTTGACGTTGCCGCTGCCCAAGGATTTTCTGCTGGCACTGCCCTATTTGCTCACCTTGCTGGCTGTGGCGGGATGGGTACGGCGCTCCCAACCCCCGGCGGGAATGGGACAGCACCCCGATTAGCTCAAAGCAGCCAGGCAACGGCGGATCAACACTTCGCTCATGCGTCGGCGGTAGAGGCTGCTGGCGCGAAAATCTGCGATCCAGCCGTGGATGTGTTCCTGCAGGAGCTGTGGTATCAAGGTGGAATCCCCAGGAGATGGGATCCGCAGAGCTTGGGGGACAGAAACCGCAGCATTGAGGCCAAAGCAATAAGCTCCCGAATCAGGATCCCGAGAGCCAACAACGATGACTAGGGCGGGATCCGTTTGGGCAAGGCCAAGCCTTTGAAAGGAACTGGGGCCTCGCAGGCGTTGGGCCGGGATCCAAATACGCCGTAGCGCTTCCCCCGCTTGCAGTAGGGTTTGTTGGGGGCCGATTTGAAACTGACTGGCGGGGATTTGGCGTAGGGATCCCTGCAAGTTAACCAGCGTGTAGGTGGCCTCGAGAGCGATCAACACCGGTGCCATTACCCCCACCGTCAGGGCCAGACAAAGATTACCCCCCACCGTCGCGCAGTGGGCCACCTTAAAAGAGGCCAAGGCAGCGATCCCATCACACAAGGCGCGGATCCCCGGCCAGTCGGGTGGCCACTCTTGTTGGAGCAGCCGCTCGAAGGTGCAGGTAGCCCCTAGGGTCAACCCTTCCGAGCAAATCTCCAGCTCATCCCAACCCAAGGGTTGCAAATCCACCAATCCCCGCAGGTGCGGTTGCGGCTGAGAAAAGAGCCAGGTTCCTCCCGCCAACCAGTTCCAGCCGGGATCCCAGGCGGTCAGTTCCTCAAGCTGTTGAGGACGGATGTAGGTATGCAGGTTGTGCAGATCCACAAGCTCTCCCGAAGGCTAACGGGAATTGTTGCATCTTATAACGCCCAGCACCAACATCTCCCTTCAGTCCGCTCCAACCGGGTTTATGGGGAGACGGAACAGCAAAGGAGAGGAGACGACCATGCAGTGAGCGACAGTCAGATGTCTACTAACATATCGCTTCGCTCCTCTCATAGAGATCGCCGAGAGCCAGAGAAATGGTAATAGGAAAAGGGACTGGGCTAGGGATTGAGGACGACCATCCAACGTCAGACAGCCCGATGTCTACTAACATATTGCATCGCCTCAACCTTGACCGGCTTCCTTCAACGAATTCTACGTGCTTCGCACACGCTTCGCGAACAGGGAGTGGTGACAGACACCTTCCATAATCTCTTCGCTCAGAAGCAGGCCGCCCAGTTCCTCACAACAAACTATCCCCAACTTAGCTGATGGAAAGAACCTTTGTCGCCTACATCGGCATCGACTGGTCAGATCGCAAACACGACATCTGTCTGTACGACCCCGAGAGCGCACAGCGAGAATACAGCGTGATTGGCGCTCAACCGCAAGAGATTGCCAATTGGGTTGCGACCTTGCAACAGCGATACGGCAACAGCCCAATTGCCATCTGCCTGGAGCAAAAGCGAGAACCCCTGATTTACGCGCTGTGCCAGTACGAAAACCTAGTGCTGTTTCCCATCAATCCGCGCACGGTTTCCAACTATCGGCGAGCCTTTCAGCCCTCACGAGCCAAATCAGACCCCGTGGATGCCCAGATTTTGATTGAGCTGTTGCTCAAGCACCCTGACAAGATTCCCCCGTGGCAACCCGCATCCTGTGAACTGCGGGCTTTGCGGCAGTGGAGTGAATCTCGCCGCATGCTGGTGGGCGAGAAGGTGCGGTTGACCAATCGTATGACCGCTGCCTTGAAAAACTTTTATCCCCAAGTGCTGGATTGGTTTGAGGATAAAGATACTCAAGTGTTTTGCGACTTTATGAGTCAGTACCCTGACCTCCGCTGCGCCCAAGCAGCCTCGGCTGAGGAATTGACTCAGTTCTTCCAGTCTCATCGAGTCATCCGCCGTAGCGCCATTGAGCGGCGCATTCACCAAATCCAAACCGCTGGCATCCCGCTGACAGAAGACCCAGGCATCGTCAAACCGATGCAGTGGCTGGTGCAAACGCTGGTGATTCAGCTCAAGGCACTCTTGTACAGGCTTGATGAGTTGAATCAAACGATTGAGCAGTTGTTTCAGTCTTTGCCAGATGCAGCGTTTTTTGATGCTTTACTTGGAGCAGGTCCTCATCTTGCGCCTCGGCTGCTGGTTGCCTTTGGCGATGACCGCAGTCGCTTCGGCAGCGCCCAGGCGTTTATGAGCTATATCGGCATTGCACCGGTCAAAGAGGAGAGTGGCAAGAAACGCTGGACGCATTGGCGCTGGAGTTGTCCAAAGTTCTTGCGGCAGTCCTTTGTAGAGTGGGCTGACCAGTCGCGGCGACACTCATCGTGGGCCAATGCGTTCTATCAGCAGCAGCGGCGATCGGGCAAAAGTCATCCTAAAGCGGTTCGCGCTCTGGCGTATAAGTGGGGACGAATTCTCTGGCGCTGCTGGCAAGACCGAGTGCCCTATGACGAAGACCGCTATCTGGCGGCGCTCCAGCGGAAGAGGTCGCCGCTAGCAGCGATGCTAGTCCAAAGCCCAGTTGAGGTGACTGTTACAGCAGGTAAGTGCGGCAATTCTACGGTTTAAGTCACGCTAAAAGACACGTGACAGTTCAACGGATGGAACGTATTTAGGAATGAAACATTGAATGCAACGTAGCCAACCTCGGGCTGGCTTATGGTTTGCTGCGTTTAGAGTCTGTGCATCAATTTACTCAGTACCTTTTCACGGTTGACTGTTGACTCCGTCTCCCTCAGGGTCTATGTTATGCGGCTGTCGGCATTTGGGAAACTACGGCACCAACACCGAAGCTTGTAGGACTTGCAAAACAACTGTACTTGCCTTAAGATTGAGTGCTTGATTCTAGTTTCGCAGGCGAAACTCATGTCCACAGGATATTTCTCTGTAAAAGAAGCGTCTGAAATGCTTGGCTATTCAGAACAATACGTTCGCAGGCTGCTTAGGAGTGGTGAACTCAGCGGAGAATTGATCAGTAATAGATGGGTGATCACATCAGAATCGGCTAATGAATATCGCTATAAAGAGGATAAACCAGATTCTGTTGTTCCAGATCATGAGAGACGGTCTTCTGGCAAACCTATTTTGAAGGCGTTAAGCTTCTTTTCTGGCTGCATGGGACTTGATTTGGGGCTGGAAAAAGAAGGAATTGAAGTAATCCTTGCCTGCGAAGTAGATAAAGCCGCACGAAGGACAATCGAATCAAATAAACCTGATATTGCTCTGATTGGCGATATCAGAGACTATTCAGCTAGACAGATCAGAGAAAAGGCAGGATTAGCCCTTCAAGAAGATATTGATGTAATAGTTGGTGGTCCACCCTGCCAAGCCTTTAGTAGTGCTGGCAAGAGACAAGGTTTTAATGATGAGCGAGGAAATGTATTTCTAACCTTCATCGATTTGATTATTGAGTTGAAGCCCAAATATGCTGTTATTGAAAATGTTAGGGGTTTATTATCCGCTCCTTTGAAGCATAGACCTCACAACATGAGAGGTGATAAAAATTTACCACTATCCCCAGAGGAAAAGAGAGGTGGAGCGTTACTTCACCTTACTCGTAAGCTGAAAGAAGCAGGCTACAGCTTTTCGTTCAATCTATATAATGCTGCAAACTTTGGTTCACCTCAAAGTCGTGAAAGAGTAGTGATTATCTGTAGTCGAGATGGGAAAAAATTGCCTTATCTCACTCCTACGCACTCGGAAAATGGTTTATATGAACTGCCGAAATGGAGAACACTCAGGGAGGCTCTTCAAGGTTTGCCAACTGATGGGCACTGTTTTGTCAAATTTCCAGAGAAGCGCCTGAAATATTATCGGTTGCTAAAACCAGGGCAGTATTGGAGAGATTTGCCTACAGAATTACATGAAGAAGCATTAGGAGCCTCATATCATGCTAGTGGTGGAAAGACGGGTTTTTACAGGAGACTAGCTTGGGACAAGCCTTCTCCAACTTTGGTGACTCATCCAGCGATGCCAGCAACTGACTTAGCACATCCAGAAGAAGATAGACCACTTAGTATTCAAGAATATAAGCGGATACAAGAATTTCCAGATGACTGGATTATAGAAGGCAGTTTATTAGATCAATATCGACAAGTTGGCAACGCTATTCCATGCTCTCTAGGTAGGGCGATCGGTAGAATGCTAATTAGTCACTTAAACGGGGAAAGTATAAAAATATTTAACGACTTTCCCTACTCACGTTACAACAACACAGACGATGTAAGTTGGACAAAAGAAATTATTGGCTCCATAGATGAACCATCAGATAAGCAACTTTGTCTAGCTCTGATCTGATAAGTACTGCCAAGGATTTCCCACTTCCACAGGTAGAGCGTTTGGATTACGTTCTAAAGTTCTCTGAACGAACAAAATGAAATTTTCTTCAGAAAATTGATCAGTATCATATTTTTGATTAAAGTATGCCCATTGAAATCTTCCAGTCTTTGCATCAACTCTGTACCATTTCTCAATTGGCTGATTGATACGAACTCTTTGATTGATACGAACTCTTGATGAAGAGCTATTCTCTGAATTGCTGCGGTTCTTTACTTGCAAGAGAGAACGATCCTTGTGGCAGAAATCAACATGACGTATTACTTCACCCCAGCAACAAAACCATCCGTAATTTGTTAACTGCTCGGCTAGGAATTCTTCAAGAAGCAATCCCTGAATATTTTCTGCTGACATAGACAACCTATGGGCGTATTTAATCTGCTCAAGATGTTCGATCTCTAACCCAGTAAGTCTTGCTTTAATAATTGTTTCAACTATAGAATCCGCAATTGTCCCCGGTGGACTGGACACCCGCTGTGAAATTCTACTCTCGAAAGCATTATGGTACTTTTTGAGCCACCTTTGGGCAAGGGCTATTTCTGAAGTGCCCTTTAAGCCTGGAGACAGCCCTGGATTTCTATAACAAGCTGAAAGAATAACCTCATGTGCTTCCAGAAATAATTCATCTATTTCTGAAAAGGCATCCTTAAAAACTTGCAAAAACTCGCTTTCAGAATTAGCAGTAGCGATAATGTTATCGAAAGTAACCATGTGATCCGTGAAAGGGTAACTCTATTTTAGAGATGCCCACATTTCCTACACAAATGATTACTTAGTTCATCCAGTAAACTCTTAAACTTCAAGCGACACAATTCTTAACCGTCTGCCAAGTTCACTTACTCACAACGTTTTAACCGTTCATGCTGGGAAGTAGTCTAAACGGGTGTGCCCTACAAATAGCTGAAAGCCGTATAACGACCAAGCTCAGCGACCGCCGCCGGAAACGCCCGGTCAGCTGCAACCATCGCTGCCAAATTACCTGGACCGTCCGACTGCCCAGTGAAGCGGCGGTTCGCTGCAGCGCTCTGGTTAGGCCACAAGCTCACCGACGTGCTTCCACATACCGGGCAAAGCGGTCGAGGATCGCTTGCCAGCCCGCACGCTACTGCTCGACCGAATGGTCAGCGTCCGCTTCAAACGTCTCGCGCACCGTCACGCCGCTCGCGTTACTGACAAACTCGACGACGAGGCCACGATCCCCAAGCGAACACTTGATCAGTTCGTAGGGCACGACCTTCGTGTAGATGCCCTCGAAGTCGAAACCGAAACTGCCGTCTTTGGCCTCCATGCGCGATGAGAACGCGCCACCAACTCGCAAATCCACCGTGGCGGCTGTGGTGTGCCAGTCATCGGATGCGGCGTTCCACTGCTTGATGTCCTCCGGCGTCGTCCATGCACGCCATACCTCCTCGATGGGCGCAGTGACCGTGGTCTCTACTGTGATCATGTGTGATGCTTCCTTGCTGGTTGTGGCGTGTGATGTGGCCTAACGTTCCCAATCAGCGGCTACGAACAACCTTTGCAACACCGCCAAGATCTCTCGGTAGTCCGCTCCAGCCGGGTTGTTATGCTGCTGTTGCTTCTGCTATTACCCATTCTTTTCAAGGGTTTATCAATTGTTGAAGGGAAGCTTCTAACGAAACAAGGTCTTCTTGAACCGTTTGCCAGATAATGGATAGATTCACTTGAAAATACTCGTGAATCACAATATTTCGCATTCCACGCACATCGTCCCAGGGAATTTCAGGATGTGAAGCTTCTACATCAGGTGGAATGCTACGAACTGCTTCACCAATAATTGCCAGGTTATATAAAACTGCTCTGATCGTTTTTCGGTCGTTCTGAAACTCCTCAAAGGTTATCTCGTTTGTGAACTCCTGGATCTCTGCAATCGCGGCTAGTACATCTCTTACTCTATTTTGCCAATCTCTAGAAGGCACGAATCGCCTCCCGGAAAACGGGTTCCCGTAGATAAGGTTTGAGGGAGTCAGGTGTACCCAGATCGACCGAACTCTCTAAAATCTCTTCCAAGTATCGTTTCAAGCGTACAAAGGTGAGCAACCCGACCGGACGGTCGAACTCTACCAGCAGATCAACATCGCTGTCTGTTCGCGCTTCATCTCTTGCTACTGAACCAAACAGCATCATAGACTTTACGCCAAAATCCTTCAGCGTGTTTTGGTGCTTTTCCAGTAATGTAAGGACTTCCTGTTTTTGCACTACCTAACCTGCAATGAAGAGAAAAACCTATTGAGAATTGTAGCCCACCAGTCACTTCCTAATTACGTCTCAATAGAAGATTCGCAACTACTGGGACATCGCGTCCCACCAATAGCTTGCCGCTTACGCTCTCATCGACAACTAAAGGCGGCATAACGACCAAGCTCAGCGACCGCCGCAAATCACCTTTGAATCATAATCGATCAACTCTCGGCGGTCGGTGTGCATGGGCGTTGTTAGGTTGCTGGTACGCAGATGACTTCTTGAGACCCTGTAATAAGCTGTCACGATTTTGTATTAATACAAATGTGGCAACAGCTAGAAGAAAGTAACCAAAGCCTTTCTGAAGTTGTTTTGTGGAAACAAATTGGGCAAGATAGGCTCCAATCACCGTTCCGCAGCCAGCCAAAAAAGTAAATGAAACCGTCAGCGTCCAGTCTAAAGAAACATGCCCTAAATAACCGAGCAAACCCGCAACAGAATTACAGGCAATAATCAACAGCGAAGTCCCGATCGCCTGTCGCATTGGGATATTGCCCAGCAGCACTAAAGCCGGAACGATCGCAAAGCCACCCCCAACACCGACCAACCCAGTCAAAACGCCCACAGCGATTCCTTCCGTCATCAGCCATAGCCAGCAATATTTACAGGCAGGTTTGATGTACTGGATCGATGCTAGCTCATCCTCATTGGACTCAGGCTTTGCCTTAATCGATCGATAAATCATCAAGCCAGCAGCGACCAACATTGAGAGTCCAAACAGAATCATCTGGAAGGCACTTGTGATGAATGGAAGTGTAGCCATCCTGGCACCCAGATAAGCCCCCACCATGGTTGCCGAGCCAAAAATTGCCGCTACTTTAAGATTCAGATTGCCGCGTCGTGCATGGGGAATGCTACCCAATAAGCTCACACTCCCAACAATAATTAAAGTCATGGCGATCGCGGGTTTCGGCGGGACTCCCATGATATAAACCAGCACAGGCAGCGCTAACACCGAACCACCACCACCCAGCAAGCCAAGACTGATCCCAATGCAAACGGCAAAAAGATGCCCAAGAATCCAAGTCATAGTTTATTACCAGATCGTTGGTTATAGGGTAACTTGGCGAGTAGCAATCCCATGGCGCAGGTGTTGGTAATTCCAGCAAACACCAGTCCAGGGCCAACAAAGCCGCTGAGAAGCAAGAAATTGGGGGATACTAGCACCCCTAAAACAGTTCCTAAAAACACCAAGGAACCAGCCACAATTTGCACCTGCCGAAACAGGCTAATCGGGGCATTTTGACTTTTTTCAACACCGTAGCCTGCACTTTTCCAAGTGGAAATACCGCCATGCAGATGTATCACCGAGTCGAATCCTGCAGCTACACATTTTTGGGCCGCTTGGGTCGATCGATTGCCCGATTGACAGTAGAGCACTAGGGATTTGCCCTCAACCGAACGGAGTTGCTGTGGGTCGAACTGTGATAAAGGATGGAGCTTCGCGCCAGGAATCCGTTCAGTTGCATGTTCTGCTGATTCACGTACATCCACTAATGTAACGGCATGATCGTCGAGCCATTGCTTCAAAGTTTGAGCATCAATTGCTTGAATCCGAGTATTGTTCGTCATGGTTATCCTTTAAATTGAGTAGGTGTTAGCAACGATTGCGAGTGTTTGCCCACATCGTTCATTGGCGGGCAATGCCTCCATCATTTTTTGTGGATCGGGCAGATTCAGTTCATTCATAAATTGCCGAAATTCATCGCGACTACGCCCTACAAATCGCGGATTCCAGCGTTTTTCCTCGGCCACGGAAGAAACTGTCTGTCCGCGATAGTCATGGGCTGGATAAATCAATGTGGCCTCTGGCAAGGTGAATAATCGTTGCGTGACTGAATCAAACAAGGTTTCAGCATTCCCGCTCTGAAAATCCGTGCGCCCACAGCCACGAATCAATAGCGCATCGCCCGTTAGCAAGTGCGTTCCACCAACAAGATAGGCCATGTGACTATCGGTATGTCCTGGTGTGGCGATCGCTTGCACTTCCACGCCACCAACATGCAGCATTTCACCGTCTTGAATAAATCGATCGGCACATGCTACCGACGCTTGATTGGGCACCACACTCAAACATCCCGTCTGTGATCGCAGTTGGGCTGCGCCTGTAACATGATCGGCATGAACATGGGTCTCTAAGCAGTAGCGCAGGGTTAAGCCCAATTCTTGCAGTAACTTGAGATCGCGCTCAACCTGCTCTAAGACTGGATCGACTAGGATGGCCTCGGCAGCCGCACGATCGGCAATCAGATACGTGTAGGTACTGCTTTCACGGTCAAAAAGTTGACGAAATAGCATCACTATTTACCTTCTTTAAAAATCTAACGGACAAATTCCATCTCTCACTCTTTAATCTCTTTAGGCAGCCTCAGCAATCTCAGTAATCTCAGCAGTCTCAGGCTCTAAAACTCTACTGTGAGGACTCGTAAACGTTAATAGCGCTTGCGTCTGCTGACAAGCAATCATCGTTTTGACGTGTTCCCCTTCGTCATCTCGGATATTGATAAACACGTCATAAAGGTTGTCTACTGTTGGGCGACGTGATTCAGACCGAATAGTGGTTTGAAATTCATCAAACATATAGAGGTCGCCATCTCGATAGTAGTTGATGGCAACCTGTGGCGCAGGTTGCGTTTTGAGGATTTCGCCATGCGTTTCTAAAAATACGGCATAGGTATGGTATGCATGTTCCTCAATTAGCTCTGCCATGTAATAAGCGGACTTGGGAAATAGCATATAAAGCGAAATGACGACCCAATAGTATGCCACTGCTAAATGTTGCGCCAAGAAGCGATCACCCCAAACATCATTACCTCCCAATGACTCCATAATCAGCAAGTGATGTAACTCATTCCAGGTTTCTGCAAAGTGAACCTTCAGAAGGTCTGCCTTGCGCCAAAAGCCGAGGGTTTCATAGAGATGAAGCACTGATAAATATGCAAAGTAGGGAATGCGAGCAATCGTTTCTAATACTTAGAAGCGCGGGTAGGGGCGATTTTGGTAAACCACATCTGTGATGAATACCAAGACGCTAACAAATGATCGAATCAAAAGTTTCATGGTCAATCTCCTAAAAGTTGTCAGCAAAACGGCGTAGAGATAGGATTACTCCTGATATTGGCAAACCACGGATAAGGTAGTGTCCAATCCTCTTAGGCACTTGAGATCGTGCTCAACCTGCTCTAAGACTGGATCTACTAGGATTGCATCAGCAGAAGCACGATCGGCAATCAGACACGTGTAGGTACTGCTTTCACGGTCAAAAAGTTGACGAAATAGCATCACTACTTGCCCCTCCTTGCGTTTATTGATGATATTACTATATAGTAGTATGATGAAAAAGACAAGTCTGAATTAAAATTTGCTTACTCCCGCCCTTATGTCACAAATCCCAATTTCCGCGCTCACCCAAGTTGCCGACTATTTCAAGGTTCTATCAGAACTGAGTCGGCTGCAAGTATTGTGTGTTCTCAAGGACGGGGCAAAGAATGTGACTGAAATCATTGAAGAAACGAACCTAGGACAAGCCAACGTTTCCAAGCACTTGAAGATTTTGACCCAAGCAGGAATTGTGAAACGGCAGCCGCAGGGAGTCAGTGTTTACTATCAAATCACTATCAAATCACCGACCCCATGATTTTTGATCTATGCGAACTAGTGTGTCAACGCCTCGAAATTCAATTGCAAGAACAGTCACAAGCGTTAAAAACCCTCGACGGGTTGCGTCAGCCCTAATTATTTCGATTTTATGTGAGGTGGACGTGCTGATTTCTATTGAGGGAGGGTTTGAAGCATTGTCCTCACCGATAACCTAAGCAACCTAACGGCTCGCGCTTCAGCCGCTCCGCTGCGCTTCGCGGCGCGGCTGGAAACGCTTTTTGGGCGGCACTGCAAAGCTACGCCTCCGAGAGCACTGTCACGACCGCAAAACCAACCTGCCGCGTAGTGGTAGTGCAATATCGCTGCAAGCGGTTGTTCGGCAGCTACGCGGCGACCAAAACGATAGCCGATTAGAGATGCGCTATTCGGAGCCGCTCGATAGTCTCCGGGTGGACCCATCAGGCCACGCAGCGATACAGACGCGGTTGCCCGCGCGGTCGGCGAGCCTCCAGTGCGAGGGCGCATGAGAGTCGTCAACAATGCGTCCACCCGCTGCAAGCGCTGCTTGTAGTCGTACCATGGCCTGCTCACGCGCAACCGACACATCGATGTGCATCGCGTGCCGCAAGGGCTTGCTCTCGTTGAGCTCCTGCATCCAGACTGTCGATCCATGTCCAAGGGGGTCTACCGCATTGTCGTCAGCCGCCGGCACGTAGCCCAACACGGCGCGCCAGAAGTTGACATCTATCTCATCGCGCTTCGCCGCGATTGCAACCTGCACCTCCTGAACAGCGGCACGATCCGCAGGTACATTATGCTCCTGTGCAATAGCAGAGATGGCCCGCGCAAACTCAATGTGTCGCGGCTCGAGTTGCCAGATGTCGCGCGTCAGCCGAACAGTGAGACGGTCATTCGCTATCGTCATCACGACCCCCGAATCCTCAAGACCGGTAATCCCTGCGATTGCTTCGGCTAACCGCACGGCTTCTCTCAGGGACCCGACACGAAAGACAGCCGTCGCTCCTCCGTGTAGAACGACTCAATCGTCTATGCCTTCAGCGGAAAGAAACTCTTGCCAACCTTGTTCACTCATGCTTATCGACTCCTGTCTCGCCAGCCGCCCAACGTTCCCAACCAGCGGCGGCAGATAACCTCGAACTCAGCATCAGCGGCTTTCGTCCGTCCGCTGCGTTGGGGTTGTTAGACCGTGCTTCCGCGACAAATTCACAACTTTTCTGCCACTCTCAGCTTGTTGCTTTTGCAAATCAGCAAAAAGTGCTTTTAAGTTATGGTTGAATGACCGTGAATACTCTTCACGGATTCTGTGAATTTCTTCCACAATTGCATCTTGATACATAGTTAATCTCCAAGCAGTTCATAGGGTGTACAAAGAATCGGCAACTCATACCCAGAATCGAAACTGATCTCTGCCAATTTCTTCTGAATTTGGGCATTAGCTATATGCTTGCAATTCCGCATTAGCTATATGCTTGCAATTCCATGTGAGCAAATAATCCATCCCATGAATTGTTGCGGCTGCGATATGAACCGCGTCAACATCGGCTTTTGCAGGAAGGCTACTACGTTCCAAGAATTGCTCTGCCAAGTCAAGGACGGACTGATTCAGTTCGAGCAATTCAAAATCACGAATAATTTCGAGCCGCTGGGTTGCAATTTGAGTATCGCCTTGGGAAGTTTTCTTTACTACTGCTTGAGACGTGTAAAGTTGAAATTTACTGCGACGTGTATCCCACCACTCTCTAGTAATCTCAATATTGGCAGCCACAACAAGGTCTCTGCTGGGTCGAGCAGTGAGGTATCCTAAGATACTAGTTTCGATGTAAACAGCTTCACTCATGCAGACAACTGGTTGCAATCTTTTCTATTTTAGTCCACACCGCCGCTTGTCACCTTAGATAGTATCATCTCTAGTCTGCACTGACTTATGATAAGATCAGACCTTCTGTGTCCATGCGACAATTGACATAACGATGCTTGCTAGTGCGCCAATACCCAGGAAAACCCTTGCTGGGCTGCCTTCTTCCGTAAATTGGTAGCTGAATATGCTTAGCACAGAGAGTACGATTGCTGCAATTCTTAACCCTCGCCAGAACTGTCTTTTAGTTACGTTTGCTCGTTCAGGAATTGCTGGGGTGACTGCTGCATGAATAATTGCAACGATAAATAACAAAAAGCCATAACACCACCAATTAAGTGGATTTCTACCTTTTTCACTAGCGAGCAAAGCAGGGCCAAGTGCTAAAAGAGCAGTAAAAATAGGCAACGCAGGATTAATAGCTAGGAGGAATAATCCAATTAAGAAGCAGCCAATCAGAAGTAATATTGGACTTGCTGTGTCAATTCCAGAATTGGCTGGTGAGCTATTATTTGAGGTATTTGGGATGACTGAAGAAACACTGCTTTGAGGATTAGAAATAGGACTTTGAGTACGCTGAGTGCGTGGACTCTTTGGGTCTGATATTGGCTGCTGACTAACTGATAATAACGGCATTTCTAAACTAATCGTTCGGCTCCATGCAGGAATCTCTTCACCTATTTACTTCCCAAAAATTTGAAGGGTATTGATCCTAGATACATCAAGTTTAAGGATGCCACTACGAATAAATTCAACCAAACTATCTTGGTTAGGAACTTCATCGGATTCAAGCATTACCCTTAGACAATCATCCTTGCGACTAACTTTTGCAGTTATGCCTTTGGATTTAAGACTACGATTTATTAATGCGGCAAGGGCATTAGGATCTCCTTATTTGGCAAGATGGAGGGGGTTCTGTTGAGTCACTTGGAAAACCTTGAACTTTAGATTGAGCGATTCTGATCTGTTATAGCAACATGAATGTATTTGTGCACACACAAGGATAGGGCGGTAGCTCAACCCTGAATGCAAACAGGCAACTTGGCAGGATGTCCCGACCGATAGCTCAGCGGTCTAACGTTGAAGTTGTGCTGCGGCAGATAACCTCAAACATCCACCGATCAGGTTTATACCGTCCGCACCAACGCAGTGTTAGATGCCCGACAGCTTCAGCAAAGTTTACCTGACAACCGACCTTATGTCAAGGTATAAGCCTTACCATAGGTCTACCAGGTCGCAATGGAGTTATGTCAATGTTTCAAGTGGGGGAAGTCTCGCGTCGATTGAGCCTTAATCCACAAACTCTCTACTTTTATGAGCGAATTGGGTTAATTCCATCCCCGCAGCGCACAGAAGCAGGGTATCGGCTATTTAGTCAACAGGATGTGGATCGGCTTACCTTTATTACACGAGCAAAGTCTTTGGGGCTTAGTCTAGATGAGATTAAGGACATCTTGGTGTTAAAGGATAGGCAATCACTGACTTGCAAAGCAGTTTACGAGCGTCTTGATCGAAAGATTCAGGATATTGCAGAAGAAATTCAACAGTTACAAGTACTTCATAATGAGCTAGCACTTCTTCTTGAGCAGTGTCGCACCAATCTCAGCCATCCTGATTCGACGCACCAATGCGTTGTTCTTGAGAAAGGAACCAAAAATTCATCGATAGTGGAGCAGGAAACTTCACCAGATTTGACTGATTAGCCCTTGACATTATACATGGGTATAGGGCTTATCCTGAAGCTACAGTCATAGTAGACAGGAAAACACCCATGTTCAAAGAGATTAATGCCACGATCGCTATTGGTTCTGACTCTCAGCCTGAAGTTCTGAAAGACCTTACTCAGAAAGGCTATAAGACTGTTATTGATTTATGTACTGCGGCTGAAGGTAATCAACTTGATGCATCTGAGGTAAAAAGTCTGGCTTTAGAGTACGTTAGTGTTCCCATTTCACCCAAAAACTTGAATCGTGAAACTCTAGCAACTTTTAAGCAAGCGATCGACACATCGCCCCAGCCGATTTATGTTCGTTGTGCTTCGGCATTACGAGCGTGTGTATTCAGCTTGCTGTTCCTTGCTGAACAAGAAGGTTGGTCTGAGGTACAGTATCTGGAGCGATTTCAGAGCATAGGAATCGATCAAAAACCTGACTGCCCGCTCGGAAATTTTGCCCGTAATTACTTCGCGCAAAAGGTCTAGAGCGTCCGAAAGCTGGCTTGACCAAATCACAAATTATCAGACAGGAGAATTCTCATGGAAACCATCAAGATTGAAATTCTAGGAACAGGCTGCAAAAAGTGCCAACAGCTAGAGGCAAATGCCAAAGAAGCAGTAGCAAATCTGAATCTTGCGGCGGAAGTCGTGCATGTTACCGATCCCGTGGAAATTGCGATGCGCGGGGTCATGTCTACACCTGCCCTAACAATTAACGGTAAGGTTGTAGGCAAAGGTAAAGTGATGACCAGTGAGGAAATTCAGCCGCTCTTGCAAACATAGAGGAGAGTAGAATCATGTTCGATCCCTTTTATCCCTTTGATTGGTTAGCAACGCAGATTGTCACAAAACTCTTGGGGCTGGAGGTTGCTTCTCATCTTGGCTCTAGTCTGCATTTCTTCCTCTACGATGTACCGAAAGTTTTAACACTGCTAATTGTAATTAGCTTTATCGTTGGCACATTTCAGAGCTTTCTTGAACCAGAACGAGTTCGTTCGTTATTGGAAGGAAGGCGCACCTTTGCTGGCAATGTCTCGGCAGCGATTGTTGGCATTATTACCCCATTTTGTTCCTGTTCTGCGGTTCCCTTGTTTATTGGATTCTTAGAAGCAGGTGTCCCCTTAGGGGTTACTTTCTCCTATCTGATCGCAGCACCGATGGTCAATGAGGTAGCTGTAATCTTACTATGGGGATTATTTGGCATCAAGGTTGTTTTGATCTATATTGGCTTTGGTGTGGGCTTAGCGATCGCAGCAGGGTACATTATCGGACTGCTCAAACTTGAAAGATGGGTGGAACCCTTTGTTTGGGAACTAAAAAGATCGCGTCAAGGCATGGTTGTCAATAATGAAAAGGATCTCAAAACCGTTGCTTTAACTTGGCACCAACGATTTGAGCAGGGCAGATTTCAATCTAGCGAAATTGTGCGATCAGTTTGGCTGTATGTTGTACTTGGCATTGCGATCGGTGCAGGAATTCATGGCTATGTGCCGACCGATTTTATTGTCAAATATGCAGGTGTTCGCAACCCTTTTGCAGTCCCACTTGCCGTAGTCTTGGGTGTGCCACTCTATGCCAATATCGCGGGAGTGATGCCCATTACCGAAGCATTAGTAAACAAAGGAATGCCGCTGGGTACTGTATTAGCATTCACGATGGCAGTCACCGCCCTGTCATTTCCTGAAATCGTGATTCTCAAGAAAGTTTTGCGCCCTCAACTCTTAGCTGTATTTGTTGGACTGATGACTGTTGGGATCATTAGCGTTGGCTACATTTTTAATTATCTCCTTGCTTAATCATTTTTTGTCTTCCAAGCATTACCGAGAAGATCGCCCCAACCAGGGAATAAGGGCATCTAACGTTCGCAATCACCGGACACCAATGGTTGTTGCAATTAGCCGACCAGACTGAATTGTTCCGGTGCATCGCGGTTGTTATGCCGCTGTGATCATCACGCCACATCCTCAAGATGCAAGCGGAAAGTTTCGACAAGTATGGTAACACCGGCTTCAAGGTCGAGATTTATCATTCCAACTTAAACAGGGGGAGATATAACCGCACTGCTAGCATCACAAAGATTGCTGCCCCAATACTGAGAACCATAACGCTGCCGACTGCCGCATAGGGATCGTCGTTCATAACCATTACTACACCCATCAATGCCACAGAGGGGGGGGGACCAAGGTAAACCATCCCATCAGGCCATACAGGGCGGGGGTTGCCCACGCGGCTCCTTTCCACAAACCAACTGCTGAGGCCAGCGTGATCGGCAGAACGATACCCAAGTCCAGCAGGAACATCGACCAAAACATGGCTAGGTCATCGGCTACCTCCTTCGGGAGGGTCTGACCACCCGGCAACACATTCAGGTAGCGGGAGACCACAAAGGCTGCCAGAACTAAAAGGACTAAAGACCAAAGTCGGGCGGCAGGGTGAGGCAATGGAGGCAAGGTAGCCATCCCATTCTAGGAGCGAATCAGTATTCCCATCCCCAGAATGAAAACGCCTAGATGAAACAGAATGAACGATGGCACATCGTCATAGTTAGGCCCAACGATGTACTGGACAAACATGTAGACCACGTTTGCCGCCGGGGCAAATGCCAGCACAGAAGCGACAGGATGACCCCGGTAGGTGAGGATTGCCGCCGCAATGCCCAAGGGCACCAGCACAACGAGAGAGAAGAGTTCAAGTCCTCGGGTCTGGTTGAGTAAGGTTTCGGAAAGGGGATAGATCAGGACTTGAGCAAACTGCGGCCCCAGCAGAGAGTTGACCGCGAGGGCAGCACTCAGTAGCAGCAGTGAGAGAGCTGTAATAACACGGCTATCCATTGAGAAGATGGGGTTTGACAATGGGGTGGTTGAGCAGGGTATCGAGGGTAATGAACTGGTTGAGGTGTCCTGCTCCAAGTGTGGGTAATCCCCGAATGGCAAGCACAGCTGTAGCACTGGCGATCGCAGCCGTGGTGCCATAGTCAGAATCTAGTTTCAGACAACGACCAGCCAGAACATTTCCATCTTGATCCAAGGCAACCGCACCTACTTCAATCACCTCGGCTGCTGCCTTGTTCGCCTTTGCTTTGCTTTGGGCGATCGCCCGAGTTAGAAAGGAGTAGCCAGCCGGGAAAATCTGTCGTACCCAGGCCAAGCCCCGAATCATGCGGTTCAGGTTGTCATTGTCAAAGCCGGTCACGAGACGAAGTTTGTCAGCAAAGGGTAAGAACACTAACTCCGGATTGGCAAAATCAAACAGTTCCCGACATGATGTCTGGGATTTCTGGGACTCGGGATAGGGGCGTTTGGCAAACTTACAGTCAGGGCTGGTCAGCAGATCCAGCATCTCTAGGGTTCCCTGCTTACCCGACTTGCCAGACACACTCTGGAGCAAACTCACTTGTACACAGCTGGACTGGGGATATTCTTGCAATAGCTCACGACCCAGTAGTCCGGTTAGACCGGGCGCAAGTCCTGCCATCGCAATCAGGCAAAGGTTTTGCTGCCGGGCGACCTCATCTAGGGCCAGCATTGACCGAATCAGATCAGGGTTAATCGTGACATCCACGACGTGACATCCATAACCCAGAGCCTCCCGATGTAAATGTACGTCGGTTAGAGGCGCGGTATTAATCACCGCATTCAAATCAGCGTCTGGAGTGTCAATAGCTACAGCCTCTACACCCTCTGCAACTTGCAATATTCCCACAATGGCCGAACCTAATCGACCGCGAGCGCCCACAACCCCAATTTTCATGGTGGCTCAACAGAATGGTTTATGTTTCTAGTTTGTTCCATATAGCCCAACATGAGCAAAAAGTTAGCGGCATAACGGTGAAGTTGTGCGGCGGCAGATAAGCTTGAACTCTCACCAATAACCTCTGTACCGTCCGCACCAACGCAGTGTTAGCTGGCTGGCGCTACGACCAAATTATGCTTAGTCTAATCACTATGATTGAGCCAAAATTCCCTTACTCTGCCAAAGTGGGTTAACCGCTCCTCGATCTTAGCAATCTCTCGCGGATAGAACTCTGCTAAGGTGTCGCACAGTTCTAGCATCCATTGCTTACGTGAGTACCCAGGGTTGACGGTTATCACATTTGAGTTAGCAATCTGAATTTGCCCCCATCCCAAGGCTCCAATTGTTAAGCAGTCCCACCCTAGAAACTCTATTGGCGCAAACGTTACTCTTTCAACTTCAACGCGGGTTCCCTCAACATCATACGCAACCATTAGAACCGCAAAGACGTTCTTATCTGACTCGTAGAAACGAGTGAGCCGCTCTACAGAAGTTAAATTCGGCATATTAATCTACAGAAGTTAAATTCGGCATATTAAATTTTGTGCTCAGCCTGTGTGTTTTTACATCAATGACGTAATAAAAGCCGTTGTCATCCTCGAAAGCCAGATCAGCCATTGCTCTTCGGGCAAAGTTTGCTGAGTAGTTTTTACAAATTTCTTCGCCGAGCACTTGCTGTAGATTGCTGCCAAGAACATCCTGAATAGCATCACCAACTGCCCTTGGACTGTTTGCAGTAGATGCGGACAAGTAATCTTCTTGAGAATTCAGAAATTCTCTAATAGCTTCTTGGACTTCACCAAACTTGTCGCTGTAGAAAATCTGACTCTTTTCCATCAGGATTACGGTTCCGCTAAAAGAAATAAATCTTGCTGCTGAGCTACTTTGCCATTGCGGGAATTACGCTTCTTGTCAATAGAGCGTACCTGTTCATTCAGCGTGTTTCTTTCCCAAAACACCCCTTCAGAGTAGCCCTGAATCGAAGACTCGATTTCAGCAATCTCAAGGCGCTTCTCAACTAAACAAGCGTACATTTCGTCAAGCTCTACACCAAAATATTGCCTGCCTAATTTCTTGGCAACTACAGATGTTGTTCCTGAGCCAAGAAAAGGATCAAAAACAACATCCCCAGGATTAGAACTTGCAAGAACGGCTTTAGCAACCAACTTTTCTAGCTTTTGAGTTGGATGATCTGTGTTCTCTGGCATTGACCAAAAAGGAATTGTTAAATCTGTCCACAGATTAGAAGGATGAGTAAGACGATAGTTGCCTTTTTCTGTCATGTCCCAATCTTTCGGGGTGCCATTCACAGTGTAAGGAGCTATTACTTTCCGTTTTAGTTTGACTGCATCTACGTTAAAAGTATATGCATCAGAAACTGTGCAAAACCAGATATCCTCTGATGAGTTCTTCCAGTTTTTGCTGGCTCCTCGCCCTTTTTCCCGTTCCCATGTAATACGGTTACGAACCTGAAAACGATTTTTAACTGCCTCGAACACAGCGGGCGAAGACTGCCAATCACAGCATATATAAATCGAAGAGGTAGGCTTTAAAATTCCTTCAAGACCGGCTAAAAATGCATCTAGCCAATCTGTATAAGTCTCTAAATCTTTTTTCTTAAAACTGCTAGAGTTAAATGTTTTATTGAGATTATAAGGTGGATCAATAAACAGCAAATCAACAGATTGCTTTGGCAGGAAATCCATTACTTGAAACAAGTCCTGGTTAATCGTGCGGTTGAGTACTTCTTGCAAGCCCATAGGCTTATCTAACCGCAACAATCGCTGTTTATATTTTGCTTCTTCCCCGTCCTTCAGAGTAATTGTCCTATTTCGAGGGGCGCGTTCCTTATTTTCCAACATAGTTAACCATGAGTCAGGAGTAGAAACTATAAACGCACTAACCCAAGGATAGTACATTTGTAGGATTGAGCAATTGACCCCTTAGCTTACCAGATTTTGGAAATATGGCTTCATAGCCTTATAACTTTTTCGGTTTGAGTATGCCCGATACTTGTAACTTCTGATACCCGCAAGTGATTATTCGGTAATGCCACCACCCAGGAACGAAGCCAGCTAACGTTCGCGCTCACCGGACGCAGATAAACTTTGCAACCAACCGACAGTACTGAGTCGTTCCGGTGCAGCGCGGTTGTTATGCGGCACTAGGTCATTGAAATCACTGGGTAATTATAACTTTCCTTGACGACTAAACCATCTTTCCAATAACCGATCGAAAGTTGATTGCTTTTGTTATCAATGATCTGTTCACCATATCTAATGGTGAAATCGTTGTACCAATTGGAAACTACAACGAAGTCATAACTGTGATCGGCTGAGACTGCAATATCTTGACTAATCAATCTAGACTCTCTAAACTCGACCAACATTTCGTTGAAAAAGATAGCTCTTCCTTGGCGGCAGGCTTCTTTCCCTGTGGTGATCGTACCGTCGCCTTCAATCATCACAGTATCCTCAGCATAGTATTTTTCCAAGGCTACTGATGTTTGAAACGTAACAACTAAATTGTTAATGTCTGCCAACGCGGCTTGTAGTTCTTCAATCGTCATAAGTAAAATAGTAAGGTTTTGGGAATTCAGAGCAAATTTTAGCCTACTGTGTACAATCGCGTCCCACAAATAATACTCCGATTGCGCCCTAGCTGTAATCGAAGCTGCATAACGCTCAGCATCAGCGGCGGCGTGCAGCGCCGTCCGCTGCAACCGTTTGTTGGGCGTCGCTGTCCCGGATTTATGCCCACCGCACCGATGAGAGCTAGTGACGGATCGCCCATACGTCATACTCGACCATCGGTTTGGACTTGATGCGCAGGAAGGCATCCGCCTGGCGCTTGCCTTCTGTGGCAGACCCGGCCTCCCTGATGGTGGTGATGCGCCAGCCGCTGTCACTGAGGGAGCTCTTGATGAGGTCGAGCGGGTCGGCGCGCCTGCCTGTGATGCCGCCGAACCGGATGACCATCTTGGCATCTTCCGCGCACACGTTCTCCGCGTTGCGCCATACCTGACGCAGATCGGCCGCAAAGTCCTCAGGGCTCGAATGAACGACCTGATCGCGGTTGGTGTAGTCGACAGCGTCGGGGCCGCCGACGAACCAGTTGCGAAGCCACTGGTCGGGGATGTAGGTGCGCATACCATAGTACGGGGGTGAGGTGATCACCCAGTCGAACCGAGTGTCCGGGTTTTCAGGTTGGAGCGCCTCGGCCTCCCGGCTGTCCGCCAATCGCACGGCTCCCGTGATGTCGAAAAACGTTCCGTAGTAGCGTTTCGCCCGCCGTTCAATCACGGCCAAGACATCGATAGGCTCAGGCACAAGCCCTCGCTCCTGCCAGAAGCGTGTCGCATAGGCAGGCTTAGGGGCGTAGGTGCGGGGGCATTGGTTGGAGAAGTAGCTCGGGAAGGTCTTCTGCTTCGGGCCATGCAGCGCACCCAGGACGATGCCGCGGAGTGCGATGCGGGCGTCCGTGGTGCAGTCCTCCAGAAATGCCTCCCGGAATCGACACAGCGCGTCCAGCACTGTCGGGTGAAAGCACAAGCGCCAAAACTCACCCGTCGGGATATGACGCGCCTCACGTTCGGTCAGAATCTTGCGTGCTTCGGCAAGGATGTCATCAACGGTGGCCGTCGCGAGCTTGGATGCCGTAATAGCTACGGCAACGGGGCTGGAATCTACCCCAAGGGAGCGGAGGCCGACAAGTCGTGTAGTGAAATTGGTGGTGCCCCGGCCGCAGAATGGATCCAGCACGACCTGGCCAGCCCGAGCATGCTGCTTAAGAATGCCAAGCGGGAAATCCAGCGGGAACATCGTGAAGTACGGACAAATCCCATTCAAGACAGCATCTATACGCTCGGGGTTAACGGTCATTTCCTGACTCTTATCCATGTTTTCCCGGTACTCGGTTTCTTGAAAGTCTCCCACGCCGTAGATTGTTGTCCGAACACAGCGCTCATCGCCTTCGACACCAGGTTGTAAGCAAACTGACGACGGTCATCCAAGTGTTCTGGCAAGTGATCCATTAGAAACTGCTGAACCCCATACCACGGTATGCCATTCTGCGCTTCGAGTTTCTGACGAAGATCGTCATTTTGCCTGAAAGCCTCAATGGCGGCCTGCTCGATGGCCGCCATAACATCCATTGACTCGGTTTCTGTGGCTTCCGTTTCTTCGGGAAACAAACTGCTTACGTCCGGGGCTTCAGGAATTCTGGCTGTCGTCGTAGTCTGCCCCGCCATTGCAAATTTGCTGCACAGCGTTTGTGCGTAGGTGTGACCGGCGGGTTGGTTGTAGCCAGGGTCCCGCAACGAGAACATCTTCTCGAACGACAGGGCGCGAAGGCTGACCGGATAGGGCTTGCCTCCAACAGAACTCCAAAATACACCTTGCCCCGGGATGGGCTCGTTGAGCAGCGAGCTCAACAAGTCATCACTGAAATGGGCATTGGCCCGCTTCAAGGACGTGAGATCCGCCGCTGACAGCAGGTGGAAGATGAACCAGTTGTCGCCCTGGCTGAGGATCTCGACAGGAATACTGCCCGGCTGCTGGGTAATCAGCAGCGCGCCGAGATCGTACTTGCGACCTTCCTTCACCCAGGCGATATAGGGCTCGGCCGCTGGTGCGTTCTCGTTCAGTACAGACTGCGCTTCTTCGACGACAGCGATCGTTGGGATCGTCTTTGGATCGGCTGCCGTGAATTCCTGCTGGTTGCGGTCGAAGATCCGGCGCAGGATCAGGCCGGAGAGCACCAGGGATTGACCGCCACGCATCTGGGAGACGTCGATGACGCACAGTTTCCCTTCGGAGAGCGCATGAACCAGCATGTCCATGAGCTGACTGCTCTTGTCATGCAGCATCTTCACGATGGCCGTCATGTTGCCTCTGGCCGCTAGGGCCTCAGCCTCCTGCCGCTGAGGATTGAGATCGAGCAGTCGGCAAATATCGTCAAGCGGCGTAGTGTTGCCGTTGGTGTCGATCAGATTGACCAACGACTCCCACCGGTCTTGCGGAAGCCCGCGCAGCTTCCGAACGTTCTGCTGCTCCTGGCGTTCTGGTCCGAGCGCGATCGAAATCACGTCTCCTAGGCGTAGGCGGCGAATATCCAGCTTGATGCCGCCAGCCACGAACGATTGATAGAAGGGGCTCGGATTTTTCCTGTCGGTGAAGACGACGAGCTTGTCCTCAAGAGCAGGGACGTCGCAAAGGCCGGGGCGACCCTTGTCGTCAGGCCAGAAATACTCGCCATCAGGGTCGAAGATCACCGTGCCCACGGGCACCTGCTTGCCGGCGCGCTTGGTGACGAAGGGCGTCGTCTCGTAGAGTTTCGAGAAGAGCAGCTTGTTGAGATTGGATTTGCCGAAGCCCGCTCTGGCAAAGATGAAGCTGCGGCGAGACACCAGCGACTCGATCGGAAAGCGGACCAAGACCTCCGGGGCAACCACCTGCATCCATTCCTGCGACTGGAATGACTTGCTGCCCGTGGCATAGATGTACTCGCCAAAGGCCAGATGGCCGATGGGAGCGCCGTCAATGTTGTGACCGGCGATCTCGCGCAGCACCTCGTCATTTGGAAAGGCTACCTTGCTACCGACATGGGGGAGCCGGCGATGCGAAGGGACGAAGGTCAGCCCCTTCCCATTCTTGCGCAACACGCCCAACACACGGATGTTGACCCGGTACTTGAGATACTGCTCGCGCAGGTCTTCGGGGATCGGCCGGTCTTCGCGGACCGCGCGGATGTTGAACTCCTCGCCGGAGCCGAAGGACAGCTTGCCCTCCGAGGAGAAAGAGGCGATGCGGCCCAACACCGCCTCATCGGGCGTCTCCAATTGGACGAGGAGGAACTGCCCGTGCATCGGGATGTTCTGGAACTCGTTCCGGTACGGCAACACGAGGTCGGCGTGGAACTCCATGCCTCCTTGCTGGAAGCCCCGGAAGATGCCAACGACCTGTTCCCTGGGAAAGAGTTGGATTTCTGCCATGTTGTGCTCCCTTATCCGTACCGGCGTTGCGCCGGGTCGGCATCCTGAAGCTGAAATGCGTCCAAGGTCCCCGCGTCGCCGCCGAGACTTGATCGGACGCCTTCGTAGATGAAGTCCTGCAGGATGTCGAAATCGAAATCGACCAGGGCCGCGTTTTCATGTGCCTTTTGCAGGCAACGCGGATAGTGCGGCACCGGGAAGCCGTTGATCGCGTCGGCGAGCATCGAACCGAGGATGGCTTGAGCCTCGCTAACTTGTGGAACAAAGATATCCACCGGCCACACGGGGTCGCGTCGGTGCGACCCGAACTTCACTAAAAACATCTTGCCGCCGACGAACTTGTTGATCTCCCCACCCTCACCAGCGCGGTCATCGCCTCGGGCGAATTCCAACCACACGTAGGCTTTCTCCTCTACTTCGCGTGGCACCTCTACATAGGCGGGATAGTCGGTCTGAAGAACGCCTTCCAACGCCATTGCCAAGCGGTATCGGGACAGCACCTTGCTGTGCTTGGCCACACCAGCGAGATACACGCGACGACGGCTCTTGCTCCACTGTGCTTTGATGCGCTCCTCAATACCTTGGAGCAGTCGCTGGAACAGGTCCTTGGCGAAAACCTTGCTGCGCAGTAGGCCGTCACAAATGATGAGTGTGTCGGTACCGTAGTCCTTTCCGAGTATTTTGAACAAGATGGCCCACTCGACTAGCTCCCGGTAGACCTGCACCCAGCTGGGAGACACAGGCTTGTTTTTTTCTGGTCGTGGGAAGACGGGAGAAAGGTTTTGAAGGGATGCTACGTCCAAGTACGCCATCATCTCGCCCAGTGCCGTGCGAGGTGTTCCATCAGGCTCGAATTGGCGATTGTCGAGCTTGTCGATGGGTGTCGTCGGCGAGACCGCCTCCAGGCAGTACTCGTTGTTGCTGCTGTCCACCACCCTGACCAGCTGTATGAGGAAGGGATCGAACTGGAGCTGGTTGTTGCCGCCATCGGTGGCGACCAGCGAGATCGACGTCGTGGCACGTGGTTGGATGCGGCGTGTGGCGCTCTTCAGGGGGCGAATCTCTTCCCGCAGTGCATCCAGCACCCATTGGTCGGTGCCGATGCAGTCTGCGATTGCCTCCCTCAGTTGGGCTTGGCTTGCCGGGTCGATCATCTTCCAAGACCTCTCGGTCGGTCAGATAGTGACGCCTAACGGCTCAAATCAGCGGCAGCAGATAACTCTGAACTCAGCAGCAACGGCTTTCAACCGTCCGCTGCATTTGAATTGTTGTGCCGCTGTCGCTACTAGCTCACTGACAACAACACCTCTTCTACAGGCTTTGGCACTTCGATCGGGTAAAACCGATTTGCAGAAAAAGCGTAATCCTCACCGCTTTCATCAATCACCCGAACTAACCCGTTTGCTTTTGCTTCCTCATCAGCAACCACTCGGTATATTTTGCCAACCTCCAATGAAGCTTCATAGCCCTCATTGTTCAGGCACACCGCAAACTGATTTGATTGGATTTGCTCGGCTTTCATAGTCAATCCAGAAACGGTAGCTTGAGCTTGAACTCTTTTTTGCCGATCCCATGAGCTTCATACCAATGAATCTCGGCTAACCGTATCATACCGTTTGCAAGCTGAACCTGGGCAATGCCCTTCAACTTTCTCCACTTGCCTCGACCGTACTGCTTCTGTAGTCGTGCCCGATCGCGGATTCCCGTCCCTGTGGCAATTACCTCAATGTTTGTGATATTGCCAATAATCTCAAAGTCCACGCGAGAGCGATCCAAAAAGGTGCTGTTTGATACTAGCGTACTTTGATCTTTGCCATGACATCAATATCCCAACGACTGCCATCATTCGCAACCAAAGCGGCACAACGGTGAAGCTCAACGGCGGCAGACAACCTTTGCATCACCACCAATGTCTCGGCTCCGTCCGTTGCAGCGCAGTGTTAGCCTGCTGACAACTGCAACTACCTACGGCTTTTCCAGTACCCGGGTTCTCAGCTGCAATGCATCACCGCCAGAATAAGAATGTAGTCCGGCTCAATCGTATAGAGAATTCCATACGGAAACCTGCGTGTCATACATTGTCGAACGTCCTCATCGATAGCAACGTAGCGAGTAGGAGATTCTCTAATACGATAAACTGCATCCTCAACAGCATCAATAAACGCCTGTGCCACCTCAGTCCGTTGTTCTGCATAATATTGAACAGCCTCAGCATATTCTGTGAGAGCTTCAGGATGAAAAACATACTTCATTGCCCTAGTAACCGTCTCACTTGAGCCAAAGCCTCTTCTCCTGGAATAGGTTGCGCAGAACCATCACGAACCTGATCTCGTCGTTTCTTGGCTTCAGTAATCCAAGCCGCTCGGATGGTTGGGTCGGTATCAAATTCAAGGCTTTCAACTAGCTTTTCTGCTAGAAGTGCCCTTGACACACTAGGGAGAGCTAGAAGTTCCTCTGTTAGCTGCTCAATCGACCGCATAAATCCTCGCAGGGTAATAAATCTTGATTACAATTTTAGCAAGATTCAACGTGCCAGAGTTGAAGTCATTTCACTCGGCTCAGAGCTATTATTTAGCCTGTGAATTAAAATGGCACTCACGCTCAAAACCGGTTTGTACTTATCTATCCTGATCAGATGGCGTTTCGTCCTCTGGTGATTGTCGCTCCTTTCTTAGTCCAGTCACTACAGAATCTAATACATCAGGATGAGTTGCTGCAAGTTTAAGTAGAGACGATAGAACAGTAGTTGATGTCTTTTGTGAAGTATCTTCAAGCGTGTCTGAAGTAGAAGATTTATCAGGCAAGAACCTATCAGTTATAGAAACCTCACTCGCCCGTTTAAGCATAGCGACAAGAGGTTGATTATTATCGAGAAACTTCTCAAAGATCTCTTTCAATTCACTTATGGATTCTCGCTGTTCTTGCTGAGTTGCCTGAATCCTCTCCTGATTTTGCTTAATTTCATCCTGGCTTTGTTTGATCTCGTTTAATTCTAAACTGACTCCCTCTTTCCCAAACTGTAATTTGGATAACCGCTGCAAAGTTTCTGAATTTAGTAGAAGGACTACTGTGAATACAATAACTTCGGGTATTTGAAATCTCTTACTTTGTTTATCGACTTGACCTAACAATACCAGTAATAAATAGACCAGGCCAAATAGTGTGATAACGATGGACAGGATTGAACGGAAGTTTGTATCAGCTTTTTTCTGGTAATGCTCAGTTTTCATTTACACTCTTGTCCCAAATGCAAGCTCATGGCAACTTGAAACGGAATGCTAACAGATAATCTTCCTGCTACGTCCCAACTAAGAAACGAAGCAGGCTAACGACCAAGCTCAGCGACCGCCGTCGGAAACGCCCGGTCGGCTGCAACAGTCGCTGCCAAATTACCCAAACCGTCCAACTGCCCAGCGGGGCGGCGGTTCGCTGCAGCGCTCTGGTTAGGCGTCGTTCTACTAGTCATGACACTCACCCTCCAAAACCCAATTGAGGCGCATCTCCTCAGCCAATGTGTCAGGAACAATAATGCCCGCCGTCATGCCGGGGGAGATCACGTCTATGTCGCGGTCATACGCTCGAACGGTGTGGAAGATAATCATCAGGTCTCGTCTCATGATCTCCTGAACGCCGTCTGACTTCGTAATCACTGTCGTGCGGTCACCGCGTCGAATCTCATCACCACAACAACGCCCGCCGACCAAGGCCTCTCAGTTACCAATGGCTTCGATACGACCGATGGAAAATTTGATATGGCGCATGGGGTGTGCGAGACGCCTAACGTTGCTGTTCAGCGGTTGCGGATCAATCTTGCTCCCCTACAGCCAGAACTCACCAATCCGTTGCAACAGCGTTGTTAGCTCAGCGACGCACCGATCGCCCCCTAACCACGCCTCACCCCCAATCTCCTGGGCGGTTTCGGGATCACCGATCGCCCCTCGCTATGGCCCTCACCGATAACCTGCTGGGCGCTTTCGCAACCACCAACAGGACTCAAATGACGGCCTCAACTGACAAGCTTCTGGGCGGTTTCGGGCTGACCGATCACGCTGAAGCACGAGTGTAAGGTCTGGATGCGGAGCTAGCTAACGGCTTGCCGCTCAGCCGCGCCGCCGAAGGCGGCGTCGGCTGGAGCGGCGGGTTGGGCGGCGCTTTGCGGTGCGAATTTATCCTTAGATTGCTTACTGCAGAGGAACACAATATTCCATAGTGTGCTCGTAGTAGACTTCAAAAATAGGGCGTTGCGAGTCTATGATCAGTTGATGTTGCGGTATGTACTCCGTAAAGAAACGCCCGATAGTCTCTCCAATTGTAGCGGAGTTTTTGTCAAGCGATAGGACTGCATAACGTCCACCTGGTAGTTGCTTTGTTGAGATGTCTCCTGTGTTAGGGGATACTGCTGCAGTGAGCTCCAAGGCGCACTCATAACCGACCAATTGCGTATCATTTGTGTGTGGGATGCCAATCACCTTTAGTGCGGATGGATCATAACCGTGTTGTTGAACCCAATCTTTGATGCGTTGAAAACCGTCCCGAATTTTTTCGATGTAATTGCCTGTAGTTTGCTGTATTTGGCAAGAAATATAAACAACGAAAACAGGTGGCAAATCTTGGAGAGTAACGTGTAATGATTGTCCAGAAAAAACGCTCATTAGAATCTCCTGTACTTGCAATTTGGTAGGTATCGCTCACAACTGTTAGCAATCGAATAGGGCACAGCCGCCCAACGTTCGCGCTCACCGGACACAGATAACCTTTGCAACTCAACCAATTATGTTGACACGTTCCGGTGCAGCGCGGTTGTTAGCCTGTATGGGAAGTGTGCTTACAGGTCTTCTAATAATGGGTTACAAGCAAACATAAATTCTTCAACGGGTTTGCCTTCCAACAAATGCTCTTGAATAATGCGTTCACAAACCTCTGGTGTAACGTGACAATACCAAGTCCCTTCAGGGTAGACAACTGCAAGCGGGCCACCTCGACAAAACATCAAACATTCCACTTCTGTGCGATAAATGTTGTGTCCATCTTGAGTAAGTTGCTTCAGTCGTTTACCCAAATATTTCCAGGTTTTAGCACCTTCTTCAGCAGGGCAACAAGTATCTCCACTTTGGCGATGCCCTGTACACAATAAAATATGGCGTTCATAACCACCTTGCCCATTAACAGCAATACCTCGTGATTTAGCCTTCTTTTGCAAGGGTTTGATATCCATAATAAGTGGTACTTTAACGATGGTTGGAAATTGCAGTATACAAGCGTGTGCGATAAATCAGTCTTACCAAACCTTGTCGATCGCAAGAGCGTTGATGGAATACGGCTAAGTCCGACATGAGTTTTTCTAAACCTTTTCCTTCAGATGGTGTAAATCCTTGACTTCGAGCTAAACCGATTAGTCCTGGAAGATCTAAGGATTGATTGGAGACGAACTCATGTCGCTGTAAGTTTGTAAAGTAAGGCAACCATAGCCCTTGCCAAAACAGTTGATAACGTATGCTCTTGAGCCATGTTTCCGGTTGCATTCCAGATCGGAATTGGTTCTCTTGATCTTGGGATACTGCAAAAACCAAGCGAGTGTATTCTTTGGAAACAAGGTCATCTTGATCCCAAAAACTCCATGTTAATGCTAAACGTCCACTGGGTTTGAGGATACGGCGAAACTCTTTGAGACTTTTATCAAAATCAAACCAATGAAATGCTTGAAATGAGGTGACTAAATCGACTGATGCACTATCCAGGGGAATTTGTTCAGCAGTGCCAACCAGAAACTCTACGTTTTCATGCGAGGTCGCTGATGTTCTCATGTCTTCGTTGGGTTCGATCGCCAGAACCTGAATCCCTCGATCTGCCAACAATCTTGCTCCAATCCCTGTTCCTGCACCAACATCCGCAGCAACAATCTGACTTAAATATCCCAAATCTGACAAAATTGTGCCGATTGCTGAGGCAGGGTAAATCGGGCGATACTTTTCGTAATCTTCGCCTCGATCAGAAAAATAGCTCAATGGATTCGTGATCGAATCTGAGGCAGTGGAGAAATCAAAACTCAATTTTCAGCCTCGCTGCGAGTTGCATTTTTAGGTTAACACAGAACCCAAGATTGCAGGCTAACGAGAGCATCAGCCGCACGCGGAGCGTGCCGGCTGGATGCGCTGGTTATGCCGCTTTTCTTTGAAGTTTACCTTCTTTTACAACCAGAATGGCACGTCCCCTTCTGAATCCTTTGGTTTGATGCCAAGCAGTGAAAATTCTCCAATCTTGTCGCTGTAATGAATCGTCACTGGCAAACGCGGCTCTCTAACCGAACCATAATGCAAGAGCGTCAGCGATAGCGCCGAATGAATAGCATTTTCGATTGAGAAGGATAGTTCTGTCCTGATTTGAAGCGGACATGGTGTGCTGCCTTTGAAAGGAGGCAGTGAAGAAACCAAGAATGCTTCCGTATCGCTTATTTTAAATGCTGTCCCCTTCGGCGGTCTGTCTATAGCGGAGGCGGATGTGCTTTGATAAAGACGGGGGGCTCCAGATTTGATTACTTCAACCAGATGGAACTCTGCACCAATCTGTTTTGCCCATTCCTTCAATGCCGATTTTTCTCCGCCACGAAATTGTCCGTCACGATGAATCACGACTCGTTTGCCTTGAAATTCCTTGAGAGGGAAAAGACTGCGCAGAATACTGCTTGGTATTGTTTCTCCTTCAATCGGTGCATCGTGGATAATGTATCGTAGAAATTGACCATCGCTGAAATAGACTCTTGCCATGGCAGTCGCGTTCATGGTTCCCGATAACTTTTGTTTCGCTCTACGAGCAATATCAATCCCAACGACAATATCAGCGTAAGGAAGCGGTTTCGCTAAAACAAATGGAACGTTCCTTGTTTTTGCTAATATACCCAACACGATATTGTCCATCGCATATTTTTCAGAGAATGTATCTTCATAGACAACTTGGCTCGGGATACCAAGTCGCATTGTCAATGACTTGAAGACATGATACATGCTCGCTTCTTCGCCTTCTTCCCGCTCGTCGTGGTATGCACTTCCAGGGAATAGAGCAAGAAAAATGTCAGGCTTTGCCGATTCGAAACAGTTTATTGCGTTTTCCAAATTTGCTCGCGAAAGTCTTTCGATCTTCTGTTGACGTTGTCCATTGACTTCAACTGATTGAATAGAGAAATTCAATTTCTCCAACGCGGCTTTGAGCTTACGTAGGAACGTCATCAATGCTTGCTGCGCAACTTGCGATGACGCGTTAATTACCCCAATTTTTATAGGGTGTTTTTTGTCAGGAAATGCATTTGAACGTTTAAATGCGCCATGCTTTTCCAAGCTCTCATAAATGCGTTGCCCTTGATGAATTTTATCGTCGCCAACACGCAATTTGGGCTCAAAGGCCACATCGTGCGGTCCCAAGAATGCTTGCGGCAATGATTCAGAATTGAAACTGTTGGCGAGAATTCCGTTGTTTTTACCAATAGCGGCAATTTCACGAACAAGAGTGTATCTTGTTTGTGGATCAAGCCGCAATGCTTCGGAAACTTGACGTGGCTTCACTTTAAATTTCTTGAGATCACCCATTCGAACGACAGGGCGTAACATACTTGCAATATAAATATATTGGCTTGTGCGAGTTTCAATTTTAACAGTCAGTTCATCATCAGGAGCGCGACTAATCAAATTGCGTGTCATCTCATCGCTGGATTTACTGAGAAGCCGTTCACGCATTTCGCGAACATTGCCAGTAATCTCGACGATTGTCCCTTTGAAATCCTTCGCTGTCACAGCGACCATCATTCCGACAAGTTCTTGCGGACTTTTCAGGGTGGCGGCAAACTCATGGAGTAATTGAGTATGAAAAATGTTGGACGAAACAGTGATGGAAATCGCTGGTTCGTTGTTCACTGCCCAACCGCGTAAAGCGTAGTCGCGGTCAACTCGGATTTTGCCGAAATTCTGTTTTTTCGGCTCAAGCACTCTCCGAATTTCTGCTTGGTGGTTTGCGAGCAAACCGCGAGCTGTGAATTCGCCCTGCTCCCAAGCCGAAGGTTCCCATTTTGTATTAAGAGTAACACTCAGCACATCATTTAATCGTTCTTCTGTCCATAATTGTTTCAGAAATTCTTCAATTGCTTCATCTTGGGGCGGCTTGTCTGTGATGATTTGACCACCGCACCATACCCAATTCCCACCAAACTTATTCCGCAAGCGATATGCTAACTTTCCGCCGATTGCCGATACATCATCGCTCACCGCTTTGATTGTATAGGCAGACAGCTTGGGCAACGCCTGAGGAATAACAGGAAAGACATCAACGTAGATAATCATATCCATATCGTAGTTTCTCCTTCTGGTGGGAACGCTTACACGGCGATATTAGCGGCATAACGATCAAGCTCAGCGACCGCCGCCGGAAACGCCCGGTCGGCTGTAACAGTCGCTGACAGATTACCCGAACCGTCCGACTGCCCAGCGGGGCGGCGGTTCGCTGCAGCGCCCTGGTTAGGCCACGTCGTTGTCATCACCAAAATCTCCACCAAGGCCGTGCCGCAGTCGGTTGCGATGTTGCCTTTTGGAGCGCTGCGGTATTGGTGAAGATGGAATCAACCAGCACTCTCATGTCCTCCTTCAGGGCGTGGGAATGCCCCACTCCAATCAGTCGGTTCTGCCACGATTGGTTGTTCTCGGTGATGAACTCTTGGTGCGCAGCTTCCACCAATCCCTCGACATATTTCCTGCCGATACCGAGGCCCGCAAGCTGATCAACGATAATCGCGTGAATGTCCCCGACATCCATGAAGCAATGCACTCTCCCAATCCCAAAGACGTAACCATAAAGCGTGAAGCCGAAGACTTGGCACATCAACTCGTCCTCAAGCTTCCAACGCGGGTCGGATGTAACTTGGCGCGTGATCGCTTCCGACTTCCCTTTGGCGTGTTGTTTTAGGTCAGACATACGTGGAGTGGCCTAACGACCAAGCTCAGCGGCGGCGGGGGCCGAGTGAGCTACATGGCACGAAAAGTCTACACGGCCCCGCCGTCGGCTGCAGCGCCTGGTTCGGCCTGCTTGGGCTTGCGGGGTTTGAAGACCTTGCTTTGCTTGACAACCCCGGCGCGGTCATACACGGTCCACTGACCGACCTTGTTGCCGCCCTCGTATGTCCCTTCGTCCCAAAGCTGACCGTTGTCGTAATACCGTTGCCAGTGGCCGACCTGGACGCCGAACAGGAACCCCCCGGCCTGGAGCGGCTGACCATTCTCGCGCCACCACTGCCACAGTCCGTGAAGCTCTCCGTTTGCGTACTCGCCGACTGCCTTCCGCTGCCCGTTCTTATACCAGTACTCCCACCGCCCGTGCTTCCTTCCGCCCCGGTATGCCCCCTCGCCGGCAAGCGTGCCGTCGGAGAAGAGCTCGCGGTGTGGTCCGTCCTGCGGATGATCGTCTTGATTCATGGGGTTCCCGTTCTGCCTCAAACGTCAAGCCCTTCCGCCGCCGAACCAGTGATTAAACTGCACGATCAACCTACATCGGTAGTATATCCCCCAACTTGCAAGGATAAACGGCAAAACAGCCCATATCCAGCCCCTGCCAGCCATCTGAATACACAAGCTGTACCCGCCAGATCACAGTTTAGTCAACCTATGTTAAGTTTCGCTAAGTTCATAGAGGTGTTGGATAGCATGTAGATTGTAAGGATATACGGCATGGATCCTCATGAGCGGTTTCCCAGAAGTTGACCCCAGGTTTGACGAAGTGGTGAGATCTGAGCAGATCCCACCAGCACGATGATCCGATTATCGGAAGTGGGTGCGCTTCTACCTGCATTTCTGTAACAAGTATGGGCATCAACCAGGGGATCCTGGGAGTCTGCCGCTTTTTATCGCAAAACTGGCATCCAAGGGACAGACGGTGGAACAACAGGCGGAAGCGCAGCGGGCAGTTAGCTCCCTCCTCTCGCCATCTATTGAACTAAGGGGGAAGGCCCAGGCCCAGTCCGAAACCATAGAACTAGTAGTCGCTGACGAGAACTCAGTCGCTCCCATCGCAAAAGTCATACCGACGGTGGCCAAGGGGGGCTTACTCCCCGACAAGAAAAAACCGGATCCGATACGGGATCCTTGGCAGGAAGTGGCTGACAAGCTCAAAGCACAGATTATGCTGCGCCATTACTCACCCAGAACTCTAAAGGCTTACTCAACCTGGATGTGGAAACTCTGTCGGTTTTTAGACAATCAGCTACCATCAGAGGTCACAAGCCAAGATGTCCAGCGGTTCCTAACAGATTTGGCGGTACGGCAGCAGGTCTCTGCCTCAGCTCAGAATCAAGCCTTTAACGCCCTACTGTTTCTCTTTCGACACGTCTTCGAGCGTGAGCTTGGAAACTTTGCGGATACCCCCAGAGCCAAACGCAGGCAGTCGATACCCACAGTGCTTTCTCGCTCAGAAGTGGCTTCACTCATCGAACAGTTGCAGCCACCCTATCGATTGATGGGGAAGCTCCTTTATGGATGCGGTTTGCGTCTTTCCGAGGCGCTATCTTTGCGGTTGCATAATTTCAACTTTGATACCGGTATGCTCTCGGTACAGTTTGGTAAGGGGAGGAAATCTCGGACAGTGCCATTACCAGAGAGTATTCAGGGTGAGATTCAAGCGCAAGTAGAGCGCATCAAAGCTCTCCATCAGGAGGATTTAGCCAGGGGGTATGCCGGAGTATTTATGCCAGGAAACTTTGAAAAGAAAGCCAAAGGAGCGGCGCGAGAGCTAGCCTGGCAATGGTTTTTCCCTGCTCCCAACCTGACAAGGGTTAAAGAAACAGGGGAACTGCGTCGCTACCATGTGCAAGAAACCGATATTCAGCGAGCCATCAAAGCCGCTGCCTTGAGGGCCGGGATCCTGAAGCGAGTTTCACCGCATACCTTACGCCACAGCTTCGCCACCCACCTGCTGCAAGCCAATTACGATATCCGTCAGATCCAGCAGATGTTGGGTCACAGTGATGTCCGCACCACGATGATTTATACCCACACCATCAAGTCCGACCTCAAGCCGCTAAGAAGCCCATTGGATCTGTGACGGGTTACTCATCAAGCCCATCTTTCGCTCCGCGCCAAGCCCTTTTTGTTGCCTCCCTGACTCCAAAGATCCGCGCAAATCAGGGATCCCCTGCCCAAACCCTCCAGCCCATGCTTGACATTGGGCCTTGACAGTCCTACTCAGACTCAATACACTGAGTCACATATTCAAAAAATTGAGTAGTAAACAGAGTTAAGGATTGGCAGGCATGGACGGGAAGGCAAAAGGGATCCCTTGGCAACCCAGGCTGTGGGTGACGGGTGGTTTGATTTTGGGATCCGTCCTGGGGTTGGTGTGGCGGGGGTTGCCCAGTTCTGAGGCCAGCAGGCAAGCTCTGGCGCAAGAAAGTTCTACGGCTCTGCCGGTCTCTACTCAGGAGGTTCAGCCCATTCAAGCCTACGAAGCCCAGCAGGCTTACACCGGTGAAATTCGGGCCAAACGCAGCAGTGAACTAGGGTTTGAACGCGGGGGCGAGGTAGTGCAGATCCTGGTGAGTGAGGGCATGACGGTCACAGCGGGATCCCCCTTGGCCTATTTGGATACCCGCACCCTAGAGGCAGAACGACAGGGGATCCTGGCCCAACTGGCCACAGCTCAGGCGCAACTACAGGAGCTCCAGGCCGACCCCCGTGTGGAGACCATTGCTGCTGCTGCCGCCGCCGTGGAAGATGTGCGTCAACAACTGGCGCTGGCGGAACTCTCCCGACAACGGCGACAGGATCTCTTCAATGAAGGGGCGATCTCCCGTCAACAGCTGGATGAGGTGGCCTATCAGGTGGGATCCCTACAAGCTCGGCTCACCGCCGCCCAGCAACAACTCCAGGAATTGCAAACCGGCACCCGACCAGAACAGATCGCCGCCCAACAAGCGCGGGTACAGCAGCTTCAGGCCAGTCTGGTCAGCCTGGATGTGGCCCTGAGCAAGAGCGTGATTCGGGCTCCCTTTGCTGGACGAGTAGGGCTGCGCTATGTGAATGAAGGCACGGTGGTGGGATCCGGTCAGCCGGTTTTGCGGCTGGTGGAAAGTGGCTCCTGGGAGGCCCGCATTGGTGTGCCGCCCCAGTTGTTGCCCCCAGTGGGATCCCGGCAAACTCTGGAGGTGGGCTCCCAATCCTACGGGGCGGAAGTGGTGGCGATTTTGCCGGAGGTGGATCCCGCTAGCCGCACAGTGACGGTGTTGCTTGCGGTGCAGGCAGACGGCACGACTCACCCTGACGGAGCGGATCCCGATGGAAGGTTTCTGGTTGCCGACAACAGCCTTGGTGCCGGGGGCACGGGGCTTGTGGACGGTGTATACGGTTGGCCCGACTGAGATGGGGCAAACTCAGGTGCAACGGCAAGAGGTGGAGATCCTGCACACCGAAACGGAGCAGGTGTTGGTGCGGGGCACGCTGCAGCCAGGGGATGCGGTGATCATCGAGGGATCTCAGCGGTTGGTACCCGGTCAGGTAGTGAGTGTGCGGCCTGTAACTGAACACAGCAGGATCTTGCAACAGCAAGCTGAAGCCGTGCTTGAGCATTATCAACAGGATCCCGAATGGCGACAGTCGATGAGCAACGACATTTTTGACTATTGACTTGCCCTAGAGGATCCCCAATCATGTCGAACTTGTTTTTTCGCAATGTGCAACTGCTGATCCTGACGCTGATTTTGATTCTAGTGTGGGGATTGAGCTCCTTTTTTGCCCTGCCACGATTAGAGGATCCGGAACTGACTCCCCGTAATGCCACGGTCACGACGTTTTTGCCGGGGGCTAGCCCCCAGCGGATGGAAACCCTGGTCACGGAGCCGATTGAGCAAAAGCTGCGGGAGCTAGAGGAGCTCGACACCCTCACCTCCACCTCGCGGCTAGGCATTTCGGTGATTCAGGTGCAGCTCAAGGACACCATCAGCAATGTGGATGCCGCCTGGTCGCGGGTGCGGGACAAAGCCTCAGATGCTATTCCTGAACTGCCGCCCGGGGCAACAGAGCCCGAGGTGGAGGTGGCCACTATCTCCGCCAATGCCCTGATTGCCGGGTTGGTGTGGAATTTGCCCGGGGATCCCAACTACGGCCTCTTGAGCCGACTGGCGGAAACCCTGCAGGAGGATCTGCGCCGCCTGCCTGGTAGCAAAACTGTCGAACGCTTTGGGGAAGCAGAAGAAGAGATTCGGGTGGAGGTGGATCCCGTGCGCTTGGCGCAGTTGGGCTTGACCCCCCAGGCAGTGGCGGCTCAGTTGCAGGCCAGCGATGCACGGGTGGCGGCGGGGCAAGTGCGCGGCTTTGACAATCAGCTGTTGCTGGAAATTCAAGGGGAGCTGAACTCACTGGAGCGAATCCGGCGGATCCCCATCCAATTGGGATCCGGTGGGCAGGTGGCCTATGTGGGGGATATCGCCCGGGTGAGCCGGGGCATTCGCGAACCGCTGGCGACCAAAGCATTGCTAGATGGCAAGCCGGCAGTGGTAGTGTCGGCCCAGGTAGAATTCCAAGAGCAGGTGGATGAATGGGCCGTCCGTGCCCGGTCGGCGTTGCAGAATTTTGAAAACAGTTTGCCCCCCGGGATCCGCTTGCAGGTGGTGCTGGATCAAAGCCGCTATGTGCAGGCCCGCCTGCGCACGGTGCTGGGCAATTTGCTGATTGGGGCGGGATTGGTGATTGGGGTGACGCTGGTGATCATGGGCTGGCGGTCATCGCTGATTGTGGGTTTGGCCTTGCCCCTGTCCTGTTTGATGGTGTTTGGCAGCATGAAGGCGATGGGGATCCCCTTGCATCAGATCTCCATCACGGGGTTGATCATCGCCTTGGGGTTACTGATCGACAACGCCATCATCATGGTGGATGAGGTGGGGATCCGTCTGCGGGCGGGATTGGACGGAGCGCAATCGGTGGGGCAGAGTGTGGGCCATATGGCGGTGCCCCTATTGGGATCCACCCTGACGACGGTGCTGGCCTTCTTGCCGATTGCCTTGGCCCCTGGGGCAGTAGGCGAGTTCACGGGCACAATTGGCACCACGGTGATTTTGGCCTTGACCAGCTCGTTGATCTTGTCCTTGAGGGTGATCCCGGCTCTGGTGGGTCGCCTCGATGGTCTAATGAATGCCCCTGGGCAGGCTTGGTGGCAGATTGGCTTTCATTCCGCAGCCCTAAGCCGCATTTATGAGCGCTCATTGGGTCTTACCTTTCGTCGTCCCTTGGTGGGGATCCTTTTGGGATTGGTGCTGCCCGTGGCCGGATTTGCCGTTGCGCCCCTGTTGCCACAGCAGTTTTTTCCGCCTGCCGGGCGGGATCAGTTTTATCTCGAGTTGCGGCTGCCGATTCAGGCCTCTCTGGCGGCCACCGAAGCAGTCGTCTTGCAGGCGGAACAGCAGATTCTCACCCATGCTGATGTGCAGCAGGTAAGCTGGTTTTTGGGCCAAGCCGCCCCCCGCTTCTATTACAACGTCTTGAGCGGTCAACAAAACTCCCCCAACTATGCCCAGGCACTGGTGCAACTGACAGAAGCCGCCAGTTCCGAGCTGATTCGTGACCTGCAGCAGGAGCTGGATCAGGCTCTGCCCCAGGCGCAAGTGTTGGTACGGCAACTGGAGCAAGGCCCCCCCTTCGAGGCTCCGATCGAGTTGCGGCTCTACGGCCCAGATCTGGAGCAGTTGCGGCAGTTGGGGGAACAGGTGCGCGGTCTGTTGGCCCAAACCCCGCAGGTGTTGCACACCCGCGCCACCCTCAGCGAAGCTCTGCCCAAGCTGGGCTTAACTCTGGATGAAGAAGAAACCCGCCGCGTCGGCCTCACCCAAGCGGAGGTGGCCACCCAACTGGATGCCTATCTAGAGGGGATAACGGGCGGATCTATTCTGGAGGATAACGAAGAGCTGCCGGTACGGGTGCGGCTGCCCGACACACTGCGCTCCCAGGTGCAAGCGATGGGATCCCTGGATGTGGTGGGGCAGGAGCGGGTACCCCTCGCCACCTTAGGATCCGTGAACCTGATGGCTGAGCAAGCGGTGATCGCCCGCCGGCAGGGGCAACGGGTGAATACCATTCAGGCCTATACCACCGCCGGGATCCTGCCCTCCCAGGTGTTAGCGGATTTTCTGGAGCGCTTGGATCAAAGTGCCCTGGCTTTGCCGCTGGAGTATCGCTTCGAGTTGGGGGGTGAAGCGGATGCGCGGGGCTCCTCGATTGCCAACCTGCTCTCGACAGTGGGGGTATTGTCGGTGCTGATGTTGGCCACCCTGGTGCTCTCGTTTAACTCCTTTGTGCCCGCCGGGATCATCCTGGTCATCGCCGCCTGTGCCGGAGGATTGGGGCAGGGGTCTTTGTATGTGTCGGGCTATCCTTTCGGCTTTACCGCCATTCTGGGCACCTTGGGTTTGGTGGGATTAGCCATCAACGACTCAATCGTGGTGCTCTCGGCTCTGCGGGAGCATCCGCTGACCCGGTGGGGGGATCCTGTGGTCACCTTGCAAGTGGTGGGCCGTTCCACCCGACATGTGGTGGCGACTACCCTGACCACACTGGTGGGGTTCACGCCGTTGCTGTTTGATGCTACAGGGTTCTGGCCGCCCTTGGCCATCTGTATTGCCGGGGGCTTGGGGGGAACCACCCTTTTGGCCCTCTATGCCGTACCCAGTGCCCATCTGCTGTTGAATCGTTCAGGGAAACCCAGGCAAGAGCCAGCGCAAACCCATGAGTCTTTATCGTCGCAAACTCGCCTCTCATCAGCTCAGACCCTAAGCCAGGACTGAGGCCCACTCTATGCAAATGAAGAGAGTGAGCCATAGTACTGACGAACCCAAGTAATTTACAAGTAACTTGCAACCGTAGAACCAGCCATCCCAGCCACAAGGGCTTCGAGCGAAGGCTCAACGACGACGAACCTTATCCTTTTGGCTGACGAAGACAATAGCGCCGAAGAGAGCACCCAGCACCACAGCACCAGCGACTAGGCTCCAGAGGAAGTTAGAAAGTGAGGCAGTCATAAAAGAGTTTCCTTCTTGTGCGAGTCAATAGCCCCAAAGGGCTCCTCGATCATATCGAGCTTTGCAACCGTTCTGAATCTTCACTTGCTCCCTCGCTGCCAGATTTTGCCAGGGATCCCTTGTCAATCCACCTGCCAATCCATATTTCGCAATACTTCGGGGTCAATACTCCAGGTTCACCTCTTCCAGGGTTTGATTGCTGCCCGCAAAGGGATTCTCAGGGGTTAAGAATAACAAACAGTGGCACTCCTTCCGTTCCCGCATCGGGACACAGGGGCAGTTCCAGTAACCCGCTTTCGCCTCTGCCTCTTTATCCTCATAAAAGCGACAGGGACACAGGGGCGCTCCCAACTGTTCTTTATGGAGGGCCAAACCCTCAATCACTGCCGTCGTAATCGAAGGATCCGAGCAAAAATAAGTGTCGGAACGTTTGGCGTAGGTCTCTGCGAAATTCCGCATCACCTCAAAATTTTTCTGCGAGGACTTATTATGGCCACGACTTTCCATGACAATCCCTAACGGTGGAACTGAAACCCGCTGCATCACATCACGATGGGTCTTCTCTCGCTCTTCGTTGTACTGCAGCCTCTCTAGGGAGACAAATGACAGCAGCCTCGTCGTTACACAAGGCAACATTCAAGAACCCAGACAAGAACCAGCCTTGACGTACTCTTCAGAATACCGTCTATGGGATCCCTCCCACCTAGGGCACCACCAACACTGGGCAAGGGGAGAGGTTGATCACCCGGTTACTGACGGAGTCGTCCCGCCCTTGTCCAGACAGGCTGAGGCCCCGGCAGCCCATGATGATCAGGTCGATCTCCAGCTCATCGGCCATATCACAAATCACAAAGGGCACCTTCCCCTCCCGATACTCACTCTTGACATTGCCAAGCCCAATTTGGTGCAGGCCCGACTCTGTCTGTTTGAGCAAAGTTTGGATGTTTTGTCGTGCCTGTTGTGCTTGCTCAGGGCCGAGTTCAGCATCATCCAAAACCGAAAGCAGATACACCTGGCTTTGGTAGCGCTGCGCCATATCCGCCACCAACGGCAAGGCATGACTGGTCTCACGCGAGTTATCAATGGGAAAGAGCAGTTTGTCGAACATAGCCAAAGATCCCACGGTCAACCCCAATCCAGATCCAACAGGGCAAGGGTTGGTTGGCCTTATTCTATCTTGCTGGGCAAGGTGCGTAGCACTATCTTGCTGGGCAAGGTGCAATTCTCAGTCAGGGTGACTAGGCAGAGTACCAAGAGAAACCAATGGCCCTATCCCATCCTTCCCCAGATCCCCATTCCCCTGCTCTAAAAGGATCTCTGGGGATCCCTCCGACGCTGATCACCCAGTATCGCCGCCATGGGGGATCCCTGTACCAATTTTGGATGGGTATCCGCTTTTTCGTCTTTGGGTGGAGCTTATTTTGGCGTTCTCGGCACCTGCAACTGTGGGGAGCCCTGCCCACGCTCATAACGGCGGCCACCTTTGGCGGATTGGCGTTCTTGGGTGCTTGGCTAACACGGCATGGCCTCGAAGTCTTGGCCGTTCCTCTGTGGCTGTTGGGGTTAGCACAAGGGTTGGTGGCCCTATTGATTGTGCTGGGGCTAACTTATTTTCTGTTTTTTCCGTTGGTCACGCTGGTGGCCGGCCCGTTTCGGGAACACTTGGCAGCCCAAACCGAACAGCGGTTGATCGGTCAGGTCAAACGGGGGGAATTGAGCCTAGGGGCGGTGTTGGTAGACGTGTTGGGGTTGATCGGCTTGCAACTGGTGCTGGCCCTAATCGGGTTGGGGCTTAGTTGGTTACTGCCGGGGCTAGGACACAGTATCGGGCTGGGGATTTGGATCTATTTGGCGGCCCTGGATATGGTGGATCCCGTCTTGGGGCTGTGGGGTTGGCGGCTAGGGGCAAAGCTCCGGTTTGTTTCCGAACATCGGGCCTTGATGGCAGGATTTGGCCTCATGTCGGCACTCCTGTTGGCGATTCCGCTGTTGAACCTGTTGATCCTGCCGCTTGGGACGATTGGCGCGACGGCCCTAGCCTTGGCGGTGACTCAGGCTCAGCTCAAGGATTCTTGAGGGCATCCCCCCTTCCTTTTGCCAGAAAGTGGCCGATCCGTCCGACGGCTTCCCACAAACGGGATCCCTCGACCACCAGAGCAAAACGCACGTAGCCCTCCCCACTGAGGCCAAAGCCAGAGCCGGGAGACAACGCTACCCCCGTTGTTTTCACCAAGTCCAGGCAGAACTGTCCAGAGGATCCCGCGTAGCCCGCCGGCAAAGGTGCCCATAGATACATCGTCGCTTCCGGCAGCGGCACGGGCCAACCGATGCCATGTAGTGCCGCCACTGCGATATCCCGCCGCTCACGATACACCTGCCGCCAATGGTGCAAAAAAGTTTCTGGAGCCGCCAAAGCCGCTGCTGCGCCGCGCAGAATACCCTGATATTGATGGAAGTCGATGGTGGATTTCACCAGTCGCAGCGCCCGAATCAGCTCCCGGTTGCCGATGGCATAGGCTACCCGAAACCCCCCCATGTGATAAGACTTGGACAAGGAAAAAAACTCGATCGTGCAGGTCTTATCCCGGTCCGCCTGTAAAGCTGAAGGGGCCACTTGGCCATCAAAACGCCAGTCCACATAGGGGAAATCGTGGGCCAAAACCAGTTGGTGCTGCCGGCAAAAGTGCAGCGCTTCCTGCCAAAACTCCGGTGTCACCGTTGCCGTGGTGGGGTTGTGGGGATAGCTCAACACCAGCAGCCGCGCCTGCCGACAGATCTCCTCCGGGATCCGGTTCCACTGGGGCAAAAAAGAATGCTCCGCCAGCAAGGGCAAATAGTAGGGGATCCCGCCCGCCAAATGGATCCCGCCCACATGGGAGGGGTAGCCCGGATCCGTAAGCAACGCCACATCGCCAGGGTTGAGCAGAGCCAAGGGCAACAGTGCCGTCCCCTGCTGGGATCCGATCAGCGGCAACACCTCCGTTTCTGGGTCAATCTCTAGGCCAAACTTTCCCTCATACCACTTGGCACAGGCAGCACGAAAAGCAACCGTATCGTGAAAGAGCGTGTACCCATAGGTGGTCGGATCCGAGAGGGCCGATTGCACTGTGGCCAACGCCTCGGGGGGCGGAAACAGATCGGAGGATCCCAGGGAAAGATCGATCAAATCTAGACCCGACTGCCGAGCCTCCCGCTTGGCTTGATCCATCTGGTCAAACACATTGGAGCCAAGGGGGTGCAGACGTTGGGCAAAAGGGGCAATCATGCAGCAACTCTTCCAGGGCGGGGAAGTCTATCCTAGCCTGAGCCAGTCCGCCCCCAGCCTATTCACGATCCGGAGCTGGGATTGGGGGAAGAGGGGGTAGTGGGGCGAGTGCTGGCGGCAGGGCCACGGTCGAAAATCTCGATGTGCCATTGTCCCTGGCCGTTGCTCTCAAAGGCGATAAACCGACCATCACCGCTAATGGTGGGGTTGCGCACATCCCCGGCTACCCGGCTGCTGATATTTTGTACATTACGGGTTTGGCGGTCGTAGAGAAAAATCTCTGACTTGCCCAGCGCGTTTGATACATAGACGATGTAGCGGCCATCCGCACTGATGTCGGGGGAGGTGGTGGCCACATCGCTGGAGTTGAGGCCAGGCAATTCTACCAGGCGCCGCTCTTGGGTGTCATACAGAAAAATATCTTGGCTGCCACTGCGAGCCGAAGAAAACACTAAGTAACGGCCATCCCCACTAAAGGCAGGCTCCCCATCCGGGAAGATGCTGTTTAGGCCGCTGTTGGTGAGGTTGGGCTGTGGGGTGCGAAAGCCCTCGGGGGTACAGCCAAACAGCAGCAGGCTCAGGCCAGCCAAACACAGCCCCCCCGACCAGCGGGTTAAGCTGAAAAGGATCCCGTTCTGCTGACGCAAACGGGTCAGGCTATCGGTCAGCATTACTGCCCCTCCAGGTTTTTCTCTACTCCATCTTACTGAGTCAGCCAGGATGGCTAGGCTTCCACCTTAACCCCTTTCCAAAAGGCCACATAACCGCGGATGTTGGCGGCGGCAGGCTTGGGATCCGGGTAGTACCAGGCGGCATCTTTGTTCTCCTGCCCATTCACCACAATGCTGTAATAGCTAGCCAACCCCTTCCAGGGGCAGGTGGTGTGGGTGGAACTGGGTTGAAAATACTCCTGATGGAGGGATTCTGGCGGAAAATAGATATTGCCTTCTACGGTCTCGTAGCGCTCTGTCTCTGCCAATACCGCTCCGTTCCAAATCGCCTTGGGCATGGTGAGTCTCCTCTTGAAAAGCCTTAAATGGGATCAGCCCGCCCCCACTGCTCCAGCCCGGGCCGAGGCTGTATTCCTCCATTATTTCCTGCAACTTTGGAAAACCGGCTGATTTTCGGATCCCCTATTTGTATTGGTCACCATGGCCCGCCGCAATACCCTCCAAGATGATCTCAACTACCAGCAAGCCAAACGCAGCCTACGCCAGTGGGTGGCCCAACTGGATCTACAGCCCCAAGAAGCAGTGGGCTTGGAAGCGGAGTTGCACAGCCTGCAAACCCTCCTGGACAAGCTGGAAACGGAAGTGATTCACATCGCCGCCTTTGGCCTGGTGGGACGGGGCAAATCCTCTCTGCTCAATGCCCTGTTGGGAGAGTCGGTGTTTGAAACGGGGCCCACCCATGGCGTTACCCGCAGCCAGCAAGCCGCCGCCTGGAACGTCAGTTGGGAAACCCGCCCAAAAACCCGAGCGGAGCCGGTGACCGCCCAGGGATCCTACCTACCCCCGGCCTCGGTTCAATCGGTACAGGTAACCCGTTGGGAGGGATCCCGTCTGGAGCTGATCGACACCCCCGGCCTCGACGAAGTGGATGGAGAAACCCGAGCCCAACTGGCCCAGGAGGTTGCGCAGCGGGCGGATTTGATCCTGTTTGTGATCTGTGGAGACTTGACACGGGTGGAGTTTGAGGCGTTGGCGGCCCTACGGGAGGCAGGTAAACCGATGCTGCTGGTGTTCAACAAAATCGACCAGTACCCCGAGGCAGATCGGCAGGCTATCTACGACAAAATCCGCAATGAACGGGTGCGGCAGCTCCTTTCTGCCAACGAAATCGTGATGGTGGCGGCATCCCCCCGCATTCCTCGCTTGGTGCAAAAGCCGGATGGCAGCTTCGGGGCGCAGCTAGAGGTGGGATCCCCGCAGGTGGATGGGTTACGGCTGAAGATCCTGGAAGTCTTGCACCGGGAGGGGCGTTCTCTGCTGGCTCTGAATGCTTTGCTGTTTGCGGATCGCTTGAATCAACAGGTGATCGAACGTAAGCTAGAAACCCGCTCTGAACAAGCGCAAGATCTGATTGGCTCAGCAGCACGCACCAAAGCGCTGGCGGTGGCCCTCAACCCGATCACCCTGTTGGATACGCTGGGGGGCTTGGCCATCGATGTCGCCCTCATCCTGCGCCTATCTCACTTGTACGGGTTACCCATGAGCACTCAGGGGGCGACTCAACTGCTACAAAAGATCATCCTCAGCATGCTCAGCCTGGGGGCCGGGGAATGGGTAGCCCTGTTGGGGTTAGGATCCCTGAAAACCTTGCTGGGGGGATCCGTTCCCTTCGGTGGGGGGTTCTCTTTGGGGGCCTACACCTCCGTGGCCCTCACCCAAGCGGTGTTGGCGGGGGTTTCCTGTTACGCGATTGGGGAATCGGCCCGCCGCTACCTCACCCAAGGAGCCAGTTGGGGACCCGAGGGGCCCAAAGCTGGCATTGCCCAGATTTTGGCCGACCTAGACGAAGCCTCGATCACCGCCCGCATCCGCGAAGAAATCCGCGACAAAATCGGATCTGCTCTCCCCTGAAGCACCCTACAATCAAAGGGCTGAGCCGGTTACTTCCATGACCTACTGCCTTGGCATCATCACGCACTCCGGGTTGGTGATGGCCGCAGATTCCCGTACCAATGCAGGGGTTGATTACGTCTCCACCTATCAAAAATTGTTCGATTTCTCGTTGCCAGAAGAGCGGGTGATCTTGATCTGCACCTCCGGCAACTTATCCATTACCCAGAGCGTCCTCACCGAGATTCAGCGGGATCTGCGCCAACAGGAAACCCTCAACCTGCACACCCTGCCCAATCTCTACGACATCGCCCGCTACCTGGGCTCCAAAATTCGCATCATTCAAGAGCAAGACCGCCCCTGGCTGGAAAAAGATGGCATCGATGCCCAATGCAGCCTGCTGCTGGGGGGACAGATCCGCGGCGAAAATCCATCCCTCTACCTGATTTACAACCAGGGCAACTGCATTCAGGCCACCCCCGAAACCCCCTTTTTGCAGGTGGGGGAAACCAAATATGGCAAACCGATCCTAGATCGCACCCTCTCCTATGAAACCCCCCTGGAGGATGCCGCCAAATGTGCCCTCCTCTCCATCGACTCCACCATGAAATCCAACATTTCCGTCGGGCCACCCATCGATCTGGTGATGGTTCAGGCGGATCAGCTCAAAGTGAGCCATCGCCTGCGCCTGCGCACCGGGGATCCCTATTTAGCCAAAATGCGCAAACTGTGGGAGAGTTCCCTCAAGCAGGCCTTTGACCAAATGCCACCGATCGAGTGGGCCTACCTGGATCCCCAAGATCAAGAGGAGCTGATCGACTGAGGGGGGAAGGGCCTTGATAGGATGGGAGCTGCCCTGTGTCTACGCCCTTTTTCACTTGCCATGTCAACCCATCATTTTCAAAATCTCATTTTTCAATTGCAACAGTTTTGGGGGGAACAAGGCTGCTTGATCCTGCAACCTTATGACACCGAAAAAGGGGCAGGCACCATGAGTCCCCATACCTTTTTGCGAGCTTTGGGGCCGGATCCCTGGCGGGTGGCTTATGTGGAGCCCTGTCGTCGCCCTACCGATGGACGTTATGGGCAAAACCCAAATCGCCTACAGCATTATTTTCAGTATCAAGTACTGATTAAGCCCTCCCCCGATGATATTCAGGATTTGTACCTGAATAGCTTGCGCGCTTTGGGGATTGATCCAGCGGAGCACGACATTCGTTTTGTGGAAGATGACTGGGAGTCTCCCACCTTGGGGGCTTGGGGTGTGGGCTGGGAAGTCTGGTTAGATGGCATGGAAGTGACCCAATTCACCTATTTTCAGCAGGTGGGCGGGCAAGATTGTCGACCTGTCTCTGTGGAAATCACCTATGGGTTGGAACGCCTAGCTATGTACCTGCAAGGGGTGGATTCCGTTTTCGATCTCTGCTGGAATGAACATCCTTCCCTCGGGCGCATTACCTATGGACAAATTTATTTTCAAAACGAGGTGGAACAGTCCCACTACAATTTTCATTACTCCGATCCAGAAATGCTGTTTGAATTGTTTCGTCGCTATGAAGCAGAAGTCAAACGGTTGATTGAAGTCACACAACAAAAGCTTCAGGAACAAATTTTGCCTGATCGGTTGGCGGTTTCTTTGCTGCTACCCGCTTACGATTATGTGCTCAAATGTTCCCACAGCTTCAACCTGCTTGATGCCCGTGGCGTCATTGCCGTGGCAGAACGAACCCTCTACATTGGGCGCATTCGCAACCTAGCGCGACAACTGGCGGAACTCTACGTCAGTCAGGCGGGGCACCCAGGAGCCAACTATGCTTTGCGGCAGCCAGAACCCACCTTAGTCTACAGTGGCGCCGCCGTGATCAGCTAGCTTGTTAAGAAAGGGATCCCTCTATTGGTTATGATAAGAGATCGGCATCTCTCAGTCGCTGACGGATGCAAGTGATGAACTTTTGGCTCATCTGTATGCCTGTTCTGTGGGTTCTCATTTTCTGGACATTCACCCTTAATTTTTGGAAATGACTCTATGTTTCAAGCTCCCGTCACTCGGGTTTCCATCTTTATTGACGGCAACAATATGTTTTATGCCCAACAAAAGAATGGCTGGTTTTTTGATCCACGCCGCGTCCTAGAGTATTTTGCCAAATCACAGCCTAATGTCGAACTGATCAATGCATTTTGGTATACCGGAATCAAGGATTCCCATGACCAAAGAGCCTTTCGAGATGCCCTGATTAGTTTAGGCTTTACAGTACGTACCAAATTTCTCAAAGAATATCGAGATGATGATTCTGGACGTTATTCCCAAAAGGCGAACTTGGATATCGAAATCGTCATCGATATGTTTAATACGGTCGAACAATACAACAAGATTGTTTTGTTCAGCGGCGATGGCGACTTCGAGCGGGCTGTTGAGTTGTTGCGCTCTAAGAATACCCTGATCACTGTGGTCTCCACCGAAGGAATGATCGCCCGTGAGTTACGTAATGCTACCGACCGCTACATCGACCTGAACGAGATTCGCCACCACATTGAGAAGCTGGACAAGTAGGGATAGGGACAGCAGTACAGAGATCCTCTGCCGAGGTTGGGCCAACTCAGCACGGCCTCAGTACCTTGGCATGGGATCGAGCCGTAGGAGTCTGGAGGGGTTACGATCGTAAAAAATCTTTGCCCTTCTCAGGTTTTTATGACCGACGTTCCCGTCTCCCGCATTCGCAACTTCTCGATCATCGCCCACATTGACCACGGCAAATCCACCCTGGCGGATCGACTTCTGCAAGATACAGGCACGGTGGCTGCTCGGGAAATGAAGCCCCAACTGTTGGACAACATGGAGCTAGAACGGGAACGGGGTATCACCATCAAGTTGCAAGCAGCCCGCATGAACTACCGCGCCCAGGATGGTCAGGACTATGTTTTGAACCTGATCGACACCCCAGGCCATGTGGATTTCACTTACGAAGTGTCCCGTTCTCTGGCGGCCTGTGAGGGGGCTTTGTTGGTGGTGGATGCCTCGCAGGGGGTGGAGGCCCAAACCCTGGCTAATGTCTATCTGGCGCTGGAAAATGATCTGGAAATCATTCCGGTGATCAACAAAATCGATCTGCCGGGGGCCGAGCCGGAGCGAGTGATCGAAGAAATTGAGCAGGTGATCGGTCTGGATTGCAGCGGGGCGATTCTGGCTTCTGCCAAAGTCGGCATCGGTATCGACGAAATCCTAGAAGCGATCGTGCAGCGGGTGCCCCCTCCCCGAGACACTGTGGTGGATCCCTTGCGGGCCTTGATTTTTGATAGTTATTACGACCCCTATCGCGGTGTGATCGTCTATGTGCGGGTCATGGATGGGGAGGTGAAAACCGGCGACAAAATCCGCTTTATGGCTTCCGGGCGGGAGTATGAAATTGCTGAAGTGGGGGTAATGCGCCCCATACAAGAGCCGGTTACCGCTCTCCATGCAGGGGAAGTGGGTTACATTGCTGCTGCCATTAAAAGTGTCGAACATGCCCGCGTTGGGGATACTATCACCCTGGTCAGTCGCAAGGCCCCGGAGCCACTACCGGGCTACAAAGAAGCCAAGCCGATGGTGTTTTGCGGCTTATTCCCCAGCAGTTCGGATCAATATGCGGAACTGAAAGAAGCCTTAGAAAAGCTGAAGCTCAACGATGCTGCCCTCAACTTTGAGCCAGAAGTCTCTAGTGCCATGGGGTTTGGGTTCCGCTGTGGCTTTTTGGGCCTGCTGCATATGGAGGTGGTACAGGAGCGTCTAGAGCGGGAATACAACCTGGATTTGGTGATCACGGCCCCGACGGTGGTGTATCGGGTCACCCTGAACGATGGATCCGTCATTCGGGTGGATAACCCCAGCGAATTGCCCTCCCCCAACGAGCGCACTAGTATTGAGGAGCCGATCGTCAAAGTTGAGGTCATTTTGCCCGAGGAATTTGTCGGCACGGTGATGGAATTGTGTGAGACCAAGCGGGGCACCTTTAAGGATATGAAATACCTGACCCAGGGCCGCACGACGCTAGTGTACGAGTTGCCCCTAGCAGAAGTAGTCACTGACTTTTTTGATCAGATGAAATCCCGCACCCGTGGCTATGCCAGCATGGATTATCAAATTATTGGCTACCGACAGGATGATCTGGTGCGACTGGATATTTTGATCAACGGGGATCCAGTGGATTCATTATCCACGATTGTGCATCGAGATAAAGCCTTTTATGTGGGCCGTTCATTGGTGGCGAAGTTGCGGGAATTGATCCCGCGTCATCAGTTTGAGGTGCCGATTCAAGCGGCGATTGGCTCCAAAATCGTTGCTCGAGAAACTATCCCTGCCCTGCGCAAAAATGTTTTAGCTAAGTGTTATGGAGGGGATGTGAGCCGCAAGCGAAAACTGTTGGAGAAGCAAAAAGAAGGGAAGAAACGGATGAAATCGGTGGGCACGGTGGATGTGCCGCAGGAGGCATTCATGGCGGTGTTAAAGTTGCAGAATGAGTAGTGTGATGGGATCCCAACTGCGACGAGAAGAGGTGCTGGACTGGCTAGAGCAGCAGGTGCCTGCCCCTCGCCTCCGCCATATTTTGGGAGTAGAAGCCACGGCACAGGAGCTGGCGGCTCACTATGGTTTGGATAAGCAAAAGGCCGCCTGGGCGGGATTAATGCACGACTTGGCCAAGTATTTCCCGCCTGAGAAACTGTTGGAGATGGTGGCTCAAGAGCGAGAGCTGGATGAAATCGAACGGGCAGAACCCCATATTCTCCACGCAGAAGCGGGATCCCTGGTGGCGCGGGATCACTTTCAGGTGCAGGATCCCGAAATTTTGGCGGCCATTGCCAACCACACCTTGGGGCAGCCCGGCATGGATCCGTTAAGTTGTGTGATTTTTGTTGCCGATGCCCTAGAACCGAATCGGGGCCACAACCCAGATTTAGCGCAGTTGCGGCAATTAGCTCTCACCGATTTGGCCCAAACAGTGGTGGGGGTATGTGACCTCAGCCTCAAATTTTTGCTAAACCGGAGTCAGGTGATCCATCCGCGCACGCTCATGACGCGCAATCATTTTCTGTTACATCCCTTAGGAATTCCGGTGTTCCGATCCCAGGCCAATCAACCTGTAAATCCAGTTGTTTTAGGAGGTTTTTAGTTGCTACATCTCATGCCTGACCCTGCTGGGGATCCCATCTATCGCATGGCGTTGAGCGCAGCCCGCGCCGCAGAAGACAAAAAAGGTGGCGATATCGTTCTGCTGGAAGTATCCCAAGTTTCGACGTTGGCAGATTACTTTCTTCTGGTCAGTGGCTATTCCCTTACACAAGTCCGCGCCATTGCTCGAGCGATCGAAGAACAGGTCTGGGAAGAGTGGCAGCAAGCCCCACGCCGTATTGAGGGACAAGAATCAGGCTCTTGGATCCTGATCGATTATGCGGATCTAATCGTGCATGTGCTGATGCAAGAGGAAAGGGATTATTACGATCTGGAATCTTTTTGGGCTCAGGCCCACCGAGTTAATTTGCCGATAGCGGGCTAAGTCTTCTGGGCTTACGCCAAGACAAAAGTATTTCTCTACACAAGTATTCTTTTACACGTCGTTGCTCGATCTTAAAAGTGACTCCAAAGTAACCCCATCTCGTGGAGGTTTTACTTGGTCAAGAAATATGTACAGATCGCAACAAATCCATAAGGTACTACGCAATTGCATGTTAGATTGATTGATAGACAGGAGGTCGATGAACAAAATACTCATCTTCTTCTCATCAGATTCTCATTTGGTTGATCTTTTATTCTCTCCACAGAAGCTTGGAATGTTTTTCTCAAATGCTGGTGATCTTACCTAACTTACAGTCCTTTTACAGTCCTTTGGCAAGCCACATACTACAGTGTGAGCAGTCTACAGTGTGAGCAGTGCAAATTGAGCTTGATCTGTTGAGTGGGCATGAGTGAGCAGTAGAAGCACAAGCTTTACTGTGAACCTGTGAAAAGGCTGTGCAAGCCCTGTAGTACCGATGCTAGGTACCAATGGCTTGGGCTTCAGGTTTGCTGATTGTTGGTATCGATAGGATCTTAGGACTTGACAGATGGAACTGATGGAGTTGAATTGGAAACCTGCCATTCGTTCTGGCGGAAGCTTTGGTGACGTTGGGTTTTCTATTGTGTGAAGGTTTGTGTGAGGGTTGAACCAAGTTGGGGTTTGTTCCTTACTGCTTACAGCCAAGAGTCAGGTGTGAGCAGGGGTTCAGCCAAAGCAAGGTTCTGTCAGGATATCTTCGTTTCAGAACACCTCTTGAAGAGCTGCCAAGGATTATTTTGGGAGATTTATCATGGAAAAGATGTTGGTCAATATCATCGAGTACCTGGCATTGGGAGAATTAGAGGACTGCCTCTGTAGAGAGCATCCTCACCAGCAGGTGTTCCATGATGCGATGGAGCGGGAATCGATGATGCAGCAGGTATTAAACCGGATCCCTGCCATTTACATGTGGTTGGCTGCTGATGAGTGCCCCAACCGCAATCAACTCAATCCTGCCGAGCAGGAACTGTTACGCTCAGTCGTGCGGGATGTGGTCAATCAAAAGTTGCAGCAAGCTTCCTTTGGTGCTGATCCCTACGCGGGATCCATGTCGGAAGCCTTCTACGGCTAAAAGCCTTGGGGCCGAACCTGGGGCAGCGTTAAGAGGCTGGGCTAGACTGCAAAACATCGCTTCAGCTTGCTCATTCTGTTATGCTGCCCATTTACTATTCCGATGTCTTCCTCAGCCACGATACAGGGGCGTTTCACCCGGAGCGTCCGGCGCGTTTGCTGTCAATTGTGAAAACCCTGCGCAGCGCACCTTTTGCCAACAAACTGGAATGGCGGGATCCTCCTGTGGCATCCCTTGCTGAAATCGAGCGGGTTCATTCTCCTCAGCACATTCAATCTGTAGCCGCTCTGGCGGCAGCGGGCGGCGGGCGCATTGAGGCCGATACACTTGTATCCTCTGGAAGTTTTGAGGCGGCTCGCTTGGCTGTAGGGGCATGGATTGCGGCATCGGAAAGGGTTTTGCAAACCTCTCAACCGGCGTTTGTGCTCTGTCGCCCACCAGGACATCATGCTGAACCGGAGCAGGCGATGGGATTTTGTCTGTTTAGCAATGCCGCCATTGCAGCCCTTTGGGCGCTCGAACAACCGGGCATCGAGCGGGTCGCCATTTTCGATTGGGATGTTCATCACGGCAATGGCACCCAGGCGGTGGTGGAGCACTATCCACAGTTGGCCTATGCCTCCACCCACCAGTTTCCTCTCTATCCCGGCACAGGATCCGCCAGCGAAATCGGGATCCATGGCAACATCTGTAACGTGCCTTTACCTGCCGGTTCAGATTGGTCAGTCTACAAAAGTGCCCTGAGCGAGAAGATTCTGCCGTTTTTACAGAAGTTCCAGCCGGATCTGCTGCTGATCAGTGCTGGGTTTGACTGCGCCAAAGGGGATCCCCTGGCAGGCATGTTGCTAGAACCTGAAGATTTTGGCCGTATGGCTCAGCTCTGCCTAGAGCAAGTCACCCGCAAAACCCTTTTCGGCCTCGAGGGGGGCTACGACCTGAACAATTTGGCCCGTAGTTGGCTGAGTCTGGCGCAGGTGTGCCTTGAGGGCGAGCCTTAACCCTTCCACTTCACCTTGGGTAAAATTTGCCCCATATCGACCCGGTCTTTGTATCTAAGGGCAAAGTTGAGCAGCGAATCCAGTAGGGAATCTGATAGGTAGTGGGGTTGCAGGCCCAGATCCAGCAGCTTGGTGTTTTTGGCGTTGAAATAGTGCTCTTCTAGCTCGACACGGGGGTTTTCTAGGTAGTTCACCTCCACCTTGAGACCCATCGCGGTGCCCGCTTTCTGCACCAACAGCGCCAACTGCTCGACACTAAATTGCTCGGTAAATTGGTTCAGCACCCGGAACTGCCCCGGCTCAGCAGGATGAGCAATGGCCAATTCTACGCAGCGCACCGTATCGCGGATATCCAAAAAGCCACGGGTTTGCCCGCCTTTGCCGTACACCGTCAGCGGATGCCCAACAGCAGCTTGAATACAGAAGCGGTTCAACGCGGTGCCAAATACCCCGTCATAATCCAGACGGTTGATCAGCATCTCATCCATGCCGGTTTCGTCCGTCAGCACCCCGTATACCACCCCTTGGTTGAGGTCGGTGGCACGCAGACCCCAAATGCGGCAGGCGAAGTGAATGTTGTGGCTGTCATGCACCTTGGAAAGGTGGTACATGGATCCCGGCTGCTTCGGATAGGGCAGGGTATCCTTGCGGCCATTGTGCTCGATGGTGATGTACCCCTCTTCGATGTCGATGTTGGGGGTGCCGTATTCCCCCATCGTGCCTAGCTTCACCAGATGGCAGTCGGGAAACTCCTCTTTGAGGGCGTAGAGGATGTTCAGAGTGCCCACCACATTGTTCACCTGGGTCATCACCGCATGGTCACGGCTGATCATCGAGTAGGGGGCGGATCGTTGTTCGCCAAAATGCACGATGGCATCCGGTGGGAACTGGCGCAGACTGGAGATCAGGGCATCGTATTGGGTGATATCACAGACAAAGATGGGGATATCCTTGCCGCTCAAGCTTTTCCAGCGATCCACCCGTTGCTCCAGTTGAGCGATCGGCGTCAGAGTGGAAACCCCCAATTGCAGATCCCAGAGGCGGCGAACATAAGAATCGAGAATGGCAACCTCATAGCCCTTGCTGGATAGATGCAGAGCCGTTGCCCAGCCGCAGTATCCATCGCCACCAATAATCAGGACTTTCATCTGTAGAGAAAAATTCGATTGTTCACGAATCTATCAAGTTATGGGATCAAAGACAAACTCCTGCGGGATCCCGTTTTTGCGGCCAAGAATTGAGGAAATTAGCTTATTCGATGTGGGGAAGGGTGTCTAGGGTATAAACCGTGGTTTCTTCGGCAATAGCTCGCCGTAGATGGGCAGGAACTTGGTAAAGACCCAAAAGGGTGGTGCCGTCGATGAATCGCAAGGTTCCTCGACCGGGATCCAACTGTTGGCCCAGGATCTGGTCAATCGAGCCTGGGTCTGGTCGAGAGGGAATGGGCTGACTGGCACAGAGGGCAAACCCCAGTGGTCCGCCATAGGTAGGGGTGTAGATGGCATAGGGCTGTACAGCAGAGAAGACCGTTTTTAGGGTGTGAACGATACGGGTGTGCTGCTGAAATTCCACCGGCCCCACTGGCCCTGCTTGTACCACGAAGGCCCCATCCGGTTGCAACTTGGAGCGGATCTGCCGGAAAAACTCTTGGGTAAACAGGCGGTAGGCAGGGCCAGACTCGATCGGGTCAGACAAATCCGAAAGGATGACATCCCAGATCGGGCCAGTGTGATGGAGAAAGTCCAAAGCATCGGCAATCACCACCTGCACCCGCGGATCCTCAAGCGCCCCCTGATGCATTTCCGGCAAGTGTTCTCGGCAGGCCTCTACCACCTCCCCGTCGATATCCACCATCACCACCTGTTCAACAGAGCGCCAGCGCAGCACCTCTCGCACCGTCGCTCCTTCTGCGCCACCCAAAACCAGGACTCGCTTCGGGATCCCACCCGCCTGGTGAACCTGCAACAGAGCCGGATACACCAAGGCCTCGTGGTAAAGAAACTCATCCGCCGTGGTCGATTGCCAGCGCCCGTCCAATACCAACCCTTTGCCGTAGGCCCCCGTCTCGACAATCAGCATCTGTTGGAAGAGGGTTTGTCGGTAGGCCAAAATGCGGGTGATGCCGCGAACGCTGTAGTCCCAGGGGGTGGAGTATTCCTGTACCCAAATCCTAGGCGTATCCATGCCCTAGCGTCCTCGCCGAGGGGCAGCTTCCCAGCTAGGGTTAAGGGAGTCTACAGGGTCGGTGATCCCCATCGGGCGGCGAGGTACCTTGCGCAGAGAATGTCCACGGGCTTGAAACACCCTGATCAAATACTCACAGGCTACCTCCGGCTGGGTATGCCGACCACAGGTGAACACGTCCACCGCCGCATAGCCCGCCTCCGGCCAGGTGTGAATAGAAATGTGAGATTCCCCCAAAAGCGCGAGGGCCGTAATCCCCTGGGGCTCAAACTGATGACACAGTTCCCCTAAAAAAGTGGAGTTGGAGCGTCTCGCTGCCTCCCGCAATGCCTGTTGCACAAGAGAGACATCATCCAAAAGATTGGCCGGGCAGTCGTATAGCTCTAGGATGCAGTGGAGCCCGACTAGAGCCAGAGACCTATCCCCTAATTGGCCAGATAGTGTGTGAGCCATACTATCCCCTAATTGGCCAGATAGAAACACAAGACTATGCCAAAGGGCACAGCTTTGCCATTATCTCATAGGTTTGTCTCATAGGTTGAGGAGGATTCACCAACTTTCAGGGCAACCGCATACTCAGGTAGACAGGAGTCATGAGAGATCAGGGTTATCCCATCCCGTCCTGAGGCGTTTAGCCTTGATGCCTCTATTGGAAGACGTATCTTGACCGGAAAATCGGGGAACGAGGCGGAGGGCCATGATACCGATCAGATCCACTCCCTCGCCAAAGGGAGATGTGCCAATAGAACTATCCTTAGGATCAAGGATTATCGTTCCCGGTAGGGTGGGAGGTGCTTCTGGCAGAGGGAAGCTAGGTAGAGGGAGGGCCACAGGGATCCTGTTTTGGAACGCATCGGTGAGTTCATATTCTGGTAAGGGCAAAAACAACGGCTCATCCGGCGGAACCGCCAAGCGGGTGGTGACCAGCCCAACATTCAACTCCACTCCCTGCCGAGCGGCCTGCACATTCAATTCCCGAATCGAATCCGTGTAGATGTACACCACCGTCACCCCAGCTGTCGCCAGCGCTACCACCCCTACCCCTGGCAATAAGGACAGCAAGAGCGGCACAAACTTAGCTGAAATAGCAATCTGCCGCTGACTGATCACTTTCAGCCTCCCCGCCAAGCCAGCCTGGGATCCACGCCGCTGCTGGTGATGTTGCACGGGATCGGCGGGGGTTGGGCTGACTTCCCCCAGTGCATCAGACGTATCTGCCAAGCTCGCTGCGGCAAACCTATGGGAGGCTACAGGCATGGATTCTGTTTGGCTTCCCAGCCGTCATCTAGGGGTACCAAACCCAACTCCTAACCCTTATTGTCCATGCTCTTCGCCGCCAACTGCACTTGGGTAATGGCGATCCGGCCTGAAAAACAGACGTCTGTATCGGTTTGCGGATCCCGGACTCGATCCGCGTAGCGGGCTTGGTAACGAAACCACAGAGACTCATTGCCTTCGGCTTCAACGGCATAGTCAAGGGGCAAGGGCTGGGTACACAACGGGCAATACACTCGCTCCGGGAGAGGGGATCCCGAAGGCAAATGGGGCAGGTTCACATTCCAAAAAGCTCCGGTGGGCAGGGGTTGTTCCATCAATTCCGCTAAGATTTTGCCCGTCCAGCGGCGTGCCTGTTCCCAGTCGATGGGCTTGCCGCCAGCCCGATATTGAGAAATGGCAATCGCCGGGATCCGTCGCATCGCTGCCTCCCGCACTGCCGCCACTGTTCCCGACAAGTACACATCCGACCCGAGATTGCCCCCTTCGTTAATGCCGGAAAGTACCCAATCCACGGCTGGGGCCAACTTATACAAGCCCACCCGCACACAGTCGGCAGGGGATCCCTCCACCGCAAAGGCACGTTCCCCCCGAGCTTCCACTCGAAAAGGTCGCCCCGTCGTCACCTGGTGGCTACAACCGGAAAATTGTTGGTAGGGTGCCACGATCCAGCATTGCTCTTCCGGGATCAGGGGCTGTAGGGCCAGCTTCAAATTGGCGAGGCCAGCAGCGTCGATGCCATCGTCATTGGTCAACAACACCCTCATCCCTTGGTTTTTTCCTTTGCTGGCAGCTCCTTCAGCTTATCCTGGCTGCAAATCTGGAGACTTTGGGTGGAAAAGTCTCTCGGGCTCCTGATTCCCCTTACCCTATCGCTTGTGAAGATAACCTATCCATCGCAACAGTGTTTACGCGGGAGGATAACGATGACAACACGGGTAGCCATCAACGGATTTGGTCGTATTGGGCGGGCTTTCTTGCGGATACTGCTGTCTCAGCCGGCCTTGGATCTGGAGGTGGTGGCAGTAAACGATTTGACCGAACCGGACAATCTGGCCTACCTGCTCCAGTTCGATTCTGCCTATGGACGATTGGCCCAGGGGGTGAGTGCTGCAGAAGGACATTTACACGTTGGCGAGCAGAAGGTACGGGTTTTGGCAGAACGGGATCCCGCCCAACTGCCCTGGAAGGATCTGGGAATTGATTTGGTGGTGGAATCAACGGGCTTTTTCACCAAGCGGGAAGGGGCCGTAAAACATCTGGAAGCTGGGGCCAAAAAGGTGATTATTTCGGCTCCTGCCAAAGGCCCCGATCTGACGGTGGTGATGGGGGTGAACGATGACCAGTATGAGCCCGACCGCCACCATATTGTCTCCAATGCCTCTTGTACCACCAATTGTCTGGCTCCGGTGGCCAAGGTTTTGCTGGATCGCTTCGGCATTGAGACAGGTTTTCTCACCACCTGCCATGCCTATACCGCCACCCAGGCAATTGTGGATCGTCCGGATCCCAAAGATTTTCGTCGGGGTCGCTCAGCAGCCGTGTCGATTGTGCCCTCTAGCACAGGGGCTGCCACTGCCGTTGCGGAAGTTTTGCCCGCTCTGAAAGGGAAGATGGACGGTCTGGCTTTGCGAGTGCCAACGCTAACCGGTTCGATTGTGGACTTTGTGGTGCGCACCGAACAGCCCGTGACTAAAGAGACCGTTAATCAGGCATTTGTGGAGGCATCAGAAGGCCGGATGCGGGGGGTATTGGGGATTGCGCCGCCGGAGATTGTTTCAGCAGATATTGTCGGGGATCCCCATTCTTCGATTGTCGATTTGGGATCCACCATGACCTTGGGAGATCGCACGGTGAAGGTGCTCTCTTGGTATGACAACGAGTATGGCTATGCCTCACGGGTGGTGGATTTGGCGGCCAAGATCGGGGCGGCGCTAGGATGACCTACCATGACGCTGGAAACGTTTTTGATCGGGTTGAATAACAACAGCTTGCCTATCGCTCTGTTGGTTTTGGCCGCCCCTTGGCTGATTTGGATCCTTTGTCATTGGATCCCGGGACAGTGGGAAGAGCCCTTTTTGCTCAGCCTGAATATCGGCTTGGCAACGGTCAGTGTGGTGCTCTGGGCTGGGTATTTGGCCTATGCTTCCAACACCGGAGGCTGGCAAGCGGTGGTGAAACAGGCGGATATCCTCCTGCTGTTGCTGCCCCCCTACTACATCATCAGCTCCATTTGGGTGGCGCGACAGCGGATGCCCCTCTCTCGGGTACCGGCCTTTCGCACGCTACAGGGGATCGGCCTTTTGGCAGGGGTATACCTGATCCTGTCTTGGCTTAGCCGTCGGGTTTATATTGTTCTTTTTTCGTATATACCCTTCTCGACGTTCCTGTGGATCCTGGCAGGACTGCTAGTGGTAGCATACATTGGCTACCGCCTTATGTTTGGGGATCCCCCCGAATATCCTCCCGAGACTTGAGTGGCAATGATTTGTCTAGGGATCCCGGCCAACAGCGACTAAAATCCTGGGGGGTACCCTAGTAGTATTAGCAATTGATGGGGCAATGGCGGCAGTCTCTCTCACATCGATGTTGGATATTGATTACCGTCCCTTGCAGACATTGCTGGAGTCAGGTTCTTGGCTAGAGGCGGATCGGCTGACCTTGCAGCTGCTCTGTCGGGCGGCAGGGGAAGGAGCGATGCGGCGGGGCTGGCTGTATTTTTCCGAGGTGAGTCGGATCCCGGTTGAAGATCTGCGTACCATCGATCAACTGTGGCGGGTGGCCTCTTCAGGTCGCTTCGGGTACTCAATTCAGCGGCAACTGTGGCTGGGAGTGAATCGCAAGTGGGAACGCCTCTGGCCGCTCATCGGCTGGAAACAGGGCTACCACTGGACCCGCTACCCGGATGAGTTCACCTGGGAGCCCTCGGCTCCTAAGGGCCATTTACCCCTCTCCAACCAATTGCGTGGGGCGCGGGTTCTGGAGGAATTACTCACCCACAAGGCTTGGGAAGACTCTTGAAACGCTTGAACATGATGAACTGTTGTTGGGATCCCTGGCTGTGGTAGAGCCACTGCAACTGACCCAGTTTCCAGATCTGCCCATTGATCTGGCCCAAGCCTGTGAACAAGCGATCCAGGCGACTCGATTGGCGATGCAAGCTGGGTATCGTCGCTTGCTAGTCGAGATCATCGCTCCTGACCTGAAGCCGGAGGTGTTGGCGCGTCCTTTCCTAGATCTGGTGCAGCCACCGGCGTTGGTGTTGTTTAGCGATGCGGGAGGGGCGGCCCTGGCGCAACGGGAATGGGACTCTACACCAGAGGGATTGCAACTGCAAAGCCTCAGCCCCCGCACTCAGCCCAGCCCGGAGCAAAGTGTCTTGTTGGTGATGCCGGCAGTGTATGGCCTGGATCAGGTGGAACGAGTTTGCCAGCTAGTCAGTGGTGGGGATCCCTCCGGGTTGGCTCAGAAAGGGCGGGATCCCAAGCCGGTGATTTTGCTCAACCCGCAATTGCAGGATGCGGCCACTGTGGGGGTGGGCTTGGCCGGTCGCCGCTTGCGTCAGCGCTTCTTGAGTACCTTTGAAACCAGCTACTACCTGCGCTCGTTGGTGGAAGGGGCGTTGTTTCGGGCGTATCCGGATCCCTGGAGTGTTTGGCAACAGGAAGAGCCAGGCCTGTATGGCGTCTTGCAAACCCTGCCTGCCCAGCCGACGGGAGAAGAAGTTGCTGAGTTGTTCAGGGCCACTGCCGCAGCAAGAAGGGATCCCTGGTGGGGCTGGCGGCGGTGGTTTGGATCCCGGCGTTGAATAATGATAATCATTTGGGCTCGGCTCTTCTTTCAGCAGCCTCGATGCCTCAATCCCGCACAACAGCCCGCCGCACCTTCAGGGGGACAGGCTCCCTCATCAAGCGTTTCCACTCTTGCCAATAGGCTCGAATGGGCGCTTCGCTGGCAATAGAGCCTGTGACCCGGCCCCAATCATCCTGTCGATCACCCGCTTGCTCCCCCCGGCTGATATCCAACCACTCCTCCTCAGGGATCCCCAACCCCTCCTGGATGCGCTCAAAAATCGCCAAATCATCCGGGGTGCCAAAGCTGACAAAATCCTCGTCCACCCGTAATCGCAGCAGATTGATCTCCTCGGGTACATCCGTCGCCACTGCGAGGTATAGGTTGATGCGGGTGCGATCCACCGCTAGAGGTTCTATTACCATCAGTTGGTTACCCACAAGAATCAAATTGGGAAAGAGGCTGAGGTTGACCATGTTGCCGGTAGCCAGATCCAGCAGTTCGGGAGGATACTGAGCCCGTAGGGATCCCTCCAATTCCTCGCAAGTCGGCAGTTGTCGCATGGTTGACCACGGGCCGCCCGGGATCCCAGGCCGTTGATCCACCACACAATGCCCATGGCCAAGGGTTTGGCTGACCATCGGGGTGCTGGCTGGATTGCGGGCCAGAACAGTCTTCGTCTTAGCTTGGTGGCCGAGTTGGTTGTAGGAGCGATGGGCAAAGGTGGCATGGATCCCATCGGCAGCATTGTCCCAAAGCAGCTTCCAGTTGCCAGCAAACTCCAGCCGAACCGGAGAGTCCAACAGCCGGATGGTACCCTTGGGATGACGATTGAGATGCTCATCCAGCCACGGCAACGCTGCTCCTAACCAGTTCGCCAGCTTCGGGGGGTCTGCGGCCAAGGTGCCAAAGATCAAGCCCCGATAGGTCTCCACCCGCAGCTGGCCCAAATGAAACGACGCCTTGTGGGGGTTGGCGTAGCTTTCGGCTACAGGCAAGGTGTGCAGGTGACCGTCCAAGTCAAAACACCAGCCATGATAGGGGCAGGTCAGGCGCTGGCTGCATCCCCTGTCCGCCGTGACCAGGAGGGTGCCACGGTGGGTACAACGGTTGAAGAGGCCATGAATCTGGCCATCCCGCCCCCAGGTCAGCAAAATGGGGCGCCGACCCAGGGTTCGACGGACGAAGGAGCCTGGTTGAGGGAGCTCGCTGTCGTGCCCCAAGTAGTTCCAAGTCCCGCCAAAAATGCGCTCCATCTCCAGCTCGAATAGGGCGGGATCCGTGTAGAGACAGCGATGCACTCGGTCTGACTGGATGAGCCAGTCAAAATTAGGTGAGTCGGTGGTGGGAAAGACCATAGCCAGACTCCGTTCAAAACCTATAGCAACCAACCCATCTGCCGGGATCCCTGGGCTAGGTCTGGAATCAGCAGGGTTTTGCGAACCATCTCAAACCCAAACCCCTCCACTTTAGGCCCCTCAGGGCGCAAGCGGTGGATCTGACGGGCCACCACCCGGCAGGGCTGGGATCCCACACCCCCGTGAAGTATCAGGGCACTGCTGGCCACTACCATCCTTTCGCCCTCCTCTGTGCGGGGGTGTTCCCAGGCTTCAACACTGGTGATCGCTCGCACCGTTTCTGGCAGGGGTTGGATCCCCCAGGCATAGGGATCCCTCAGACGCCAGACTCGCTCCTGCAATCGCCGCCGATCATCCAAAAACAGTGCCTGATCCGCTCCCGGATGACTGTCCCGCCGCAATGGGATCCAGTACCACCCCTGGGGATCCCAGAGCTGGAGCCACCGCTCAAAATGTCCCGCATCCAACAGACGGGCTTCTAGGGCCAAAAAACGGGCCACATCTGCCACAAGAGCCTGATTGGTGGCCAGAGGGGCAGCCAGCACCCAATCGCGATCCGCGGCCAAATCATCGTAAAGGGCTTTAACCCGTTCCACCCCCCCTTGAGGAGAGAGTTGTACAGAACTCATCCCACCACCTGCTCAGGGGCCACCTGCGACAATACCAACCGTTCTAACCCCACCACCAAGCCATACCCCACCACCGATACCAACGTCAGCACCACCACCGCACTCCACAACAAACCGTAGTTGCTGGTGGAGTAGGTGAGGGCCATCAGGTTGCCGATGCCGGTGCCGGTAGCCAGCCATTCTGCCACCGTTGTTGCTAGCACTGCGGTGGGCACGGCGATGCGAGCGCTGGCAAAGAAGGCGGGTAACGCCGCCGGTAGACGGGCCAACATCAGGATTCTCAGTCGGTGGGCGGCGAAGGTGTTGAACACATCAACCACCTGCCCCGGCACCTGCCGCAACCCCTGGGCGCAGGCGATCAAGGTGGGGAAGAAGGTCATCACCGCCACCAGCGTGATCAGGCTGGCGCCACCCCGCCCCAGAATGATGATCACCAGTGGGGCAGTGGTGATGATGGGCACTGAACGCAGGGCAATAGCCACCGGCATCGCCCCTTGCCGCACCATTGGAAACAGCTCAAATACACAGGCTGTGAGTAAGCCCGCCATCAGGCCGACAAAATAGCCCGGCACCATCACCCGCAGCGTGGATCCCAGGGCCTGAAATACTTGTTCTCGATGGGATCCCGCGTTGGCATGGGTAACCAAAAACTCCCACACATCCCCCGGCCGCTTGGCAAAAAAGCGGTTGAGGTTGAGCCAATCCATGCTCGTCTGCCACGCCAGTAGGATCAGCAGCCCCGTCAACAGTGCCATCCCCAAAGAGATCCACCCTGGTGCTGGCTTGCGGTTGGAGCGGGCCGTCAGCAAGAGAGGGGGGGCCCCCGGAGATAGGCACTGCCCGAACGCCACCGCCAGAAGATAAACCGCGATGGAAGCCACCGTCGCTAGGCTGGCCACCGTCCAAGTGGCCACCACATCCAGCGACCGAATCCCCTGAATCACCAGCACCCCCAGGCCCCGTTCGGCACCGGTAAATTCCCCCACCATCGCCCCCAAGACCGCTGCTGGTGCCGCCACCTGCAACCCGGCCACCAGATAGGGCACAGCAGCACGCGCCCGCACATACCGCAGCATCGCCAGTCGACTACGACCATAGCTGGCCACCAGATCCGCCCAACTGGCGGGAATAGCCCGCAGCCCCACCACCAGGGGCACAAAGGTAGTGTAATAGACTGCCAGGGCCGCCAGGGTAATTTGCGGGCCATCGGAGGTGCCAAATATCACCCGCAGCACCGGCCCTGTGGCCACCAGCGGCAGACAGAACACCACTAGAGCCAGGTTTTGGATCAATCCCTCGCTCACTGGAAACAAGGCCACCACCACAGCCAACAGCATGGCCGCCCCATTGCCATATAGGAAACCCCAAGCCGCCTCCCGCAGGGTCACCAGTAGGGCACGAGCATACAGATCGGGACGACTGGCCAACCGTTCCCCGATAGCGCTGGGGGCCGCCAAAATATAGCGTTCCGATAGCAGCAGCCGCACCAGCAGCTCCCAAGCCAATAGCAAGCCCCCAACCATAAGTAGGCTGTTGGCCCCTAGCAGTATCCCTTGTGGCCCAGCCCTGAGCCGGCTCACCGCTGCACCTCCAACATCTGCTCCAGTCCCAATGCCTCTGAGACTTGAGCGACCAGGTGATGAAATTCTGGGGAGCGCAAGATCTGAGCTGAGCGAGGTCGGGGCAGCCTTACCGGGATTCGGGCCACGATTTGGCCTGGCCTCGCGCTCATGACCACGATCTCATCAGCCAGCAGCACCGCCTCGTCGATGGAGTGGGTGACCAACAGAGCCGTCGCCCCTCGGTTTTCCCAGAGGCTGGGCAACTCCAGATTGAGCCGCCGTCGCGTCAGCTCATCCACCGCCCCAAACGGCTCATCTAGCAGCAGCAGTCGGGGCTGGGTGATGAGACAGCGGGCGATAGCCGCCCGTTGCCGCATGCCCCCCGACAGCTCGGCCGGTTTGGCCCGTTCAAACCCCTCAAGACCTATCCGCGCCAACAGATCTCGAATCACCTGCCGATCCACCGACTGCCGGGCCAGGGTTTGGGCCAGAGCCACATTCGACTCCACGCTGCGCCAGGGCAGCAATGAGGGATCCTGAAAGGCGACGGCGATCTCCCCCCGCTTCTTCAGCACCACGGGCGGTAGGCCGTCGATCAGCACCTGGCCAGAGGACAACTGCTCCAACCCCGCGATCGCCCGTAGTAGGGTGGATTTGCCACAGCCCGATGGCCCCACCAGCGCCGTCAGGGATCCCGGTTGCAACCGCAGGTTGATATTGGCCAGGGCTGGCACCTGAGATCGCCCCCAGCCGAAGATCTTGCTGCCCTCCACCACCCGCACCTCTGGGGGCTGGATGGCTCTGGGATCCCTTAGGTTGGCTCTAGATGGTAGATCGACCGTCATAGATCTCTTCTAAGATTGAGCGATCCCAAAGAGCAGGGGTGACCTCCTCTCCTAGGAGGTTGAGGGTTTCCACATTGGCAGCCACTGTGTCATCGGTAAACCAGCCAAATCCGTTCTGGTCAGTCAAATCCGAGAACATCAGCTTCAGCTGCTCCCTGGCCTGTAGTTTCTGGGTCTCCAGATCCAGGCCAGCATCCGGGAACATCGCTAGGGTCAGCTCAGCAGCCGCGTCGGTATCGGCTTTGTAGTCTTGCCAGCCCCTGATCTCCCCGCGCAGGAGGCCGATCACCTCCTCTCGGCGGGTTTCTAGGCTCTTTTCTAGGACAATGTAGGTCTGGCTATGAACGGTGTAGCCATAGTCCGCCATCAACAGGGTGACGTTGTCGATCCCCTGGACGGTCATAGCTACGGGCAAGTCGGTGAGCCAACATAACAGACAGTCCACTTCGCCATTCACCAACGGGGCGGCATCGTACTGGGTAGGGATGATGGTGATCTGGTCGATATCCACATCGTTGAGGGTGCAGAGGGTCTGCAACACAGGGGTGTTGGCGGTGGCCATGCCGATGCTCTTACCCTCCAGATCTTTGGGCTCGTTCACCGGGTTAGCCGGCAAAGAGGCGATAGCAAAGGGGTTTTTCTGCATCGCCACCGCGATGATCTTGAAGGGAGCCCCTTGCGAGACGGCAGCCGCCGTGTAGTCTGCCGCCGAGATGCCCATCAAGGCGGTGCCACTCACCACGGGCGGCTCGACGGGCGCGTTGGGGCCGCCGGGTACTAAGCTCACCTCCAACCCCTCTTCAGTCCAGTACCCTTTATTCTGGGCAATGTAGCTGCCCCCGAACTGCACCGAGTGCAACCAGGAAAGCTGAAAGCCCACCGATGTAGCGGCACGGACATAGGAAGACCGCAGCAATGAGGAGCCAGCCACAAAGGCCCCACCAGCCCCCAAGAGTTTGATGGCGCTACGACGAGAAAAAACATGAGATCCAGACATCAAACCCTCTTGAGACAGAGAGAAAAACAGCTCGCTGCCCCAAAAGTGCCCCAACTGTTGAGGTAGATTCTGTACCTATAGCTACTGCTCTTGCCAAAAGGCCGCAACAGGCCACGCTCGCTCCACAACAGAAGTCTCGGGGTGAGCATAGCGAATGGAAATCCGCCGGAAGGGATGGGGACAGGCCTGGCCACCAGCGTGGAGGGTGCGGGAATCCAGAATCATGACATCCCCAGGCTGGAAACTGGGGGCAAGAATCCGGAACTTAGGATCCAGTCTTTTCCCTTGCATTGCCCCATCAATATCAGGAACGGGAGCAAGAATATGCCCCCCCTCAGCCAGAGTGGCCTCCGCCGCAGAAAATTCAACAGGGGCGTAGAGCGGCCCGTGATGGGATCCCACCACAGCCCGTAATCCTTGCCCTTCCAGAACCCTGTCCAATGGAATCCAAAAGGTTAGAAACCAGGGCTCAAGAGGGTGATAGGGGTGATCCTGATGCCAGGGGCTGAGGGTTTGGGATCCAGCCTCCGAGTAAAAAAACTGATCTTCTAGCAAGAGAACCGAATGGGTGCCAAAGACACTTGCTGCTAGCTCGGGCAGGATCCCTTGAGTTGCAACCCCAGCCAGGGTTTCATCCTCGAGCCAGCGAAACAAGTCGCTTTGAGTAACGGGCTCGCCGGGTGGGGAGAGCGTCCGAAAATGAGGCCCTGGCTTAGCCCGTAAACGATCGATCGTCCGAATCAATGCAGCGCACAAATTGGGCTCAAGGATCCCTGGCAGCACAGCCACTCCATCTTGCCCAATCTGCTCAGACAGCAGGGAGCGGGGGCGGGAGGGAACCTCCAGCAACTTCATGCCCAATTTGAGCTGTAGTCTAGTTGGTAAGGCCATCCGCAAGACATCTTCAATAACTTTCAACAAGTTTCAATAAATAGCCTATTGAGGGGGGCACTTCCGCTCAAGTTTCAATACCCCCAGTTGCTCGTAGACTGACAGACCATCCCAGATAGACCAACATTGCGCAAAGCGCCCCCCCGACAACCGCAGCAGATCAATGCCCGTCATGGTAATTCGCTTTTGGGTGGCGGGAATGTCATCGTAGGTATCTACGTGTAGGCCACTTGTGGTCCAGTGCAGCACCACCATATCTCCTTCCGTAACGAGATGATCGATCCGGGTTTCCACCTCCTTAAACGCTTTGAAATAGCGTTCCACATCCGCTTTAACCACATCGATGCCATTGCCATCAAAGCCGGTCATGTGAACTACAGCTGTGGGTAGCCAGTAGTCCTCTACTGCGCTGAGATCCCCTTGGGCCCAGAGGCGGGTGTGGTACTCGCGAACAATATCAGCATTGGTGCTCATCAGGGATCCCTTTACTGGCTTGCATGAGTAGGGCGGCACAACCCCAAGTTTGACGTGGCCACCCCCGAGTCGCCAAGTCTAAGGTCTCAAGACTATGCCCACAATTGCTCGGCTATTCCGGCTATTCCAGTATCGATAGACCTTTACAATTGAGATCGGCTGAGATCGGCATTCCAGGGATGTCAGGGTGGGAGCGGATGCGCTGGCCAGAGAGAGGAGAAAAGCGTATGGGCTTGCTACCAGCAGGAGATATGGGTGGCACCAAGACCAGCCTTAGCCTTGCCGATGTAGGATCCCAGCCGCTGGCGCTGCTGCTATCTCAGTCAAGATTACCCCAGCCTTGCCCCGATCCTGCAGGAGTTGCTGCCATGAGCTCAGCAGAATGACCAACCAGTACATTCAGGGGCAAGGGAAGCCGTCCTAGAACAATGGGGCTTGTATCCCATTGATTTGGCCAAGGAGCTGAAGCTGAAACGAACAAATTGTGAAGCTCCCCGCCCTACTTCAACTCAGGTGATAACATTACACCACGCTAGGAGTGTCTGGGATCCCTTCCCCAGGCTGAGATTACATCCTTGGAACCTGAACTGGCTCACACCAGCGTAGGAAAGCAAGCACTGGAGCAAACAATATGCGCAACGAATGGATTGCCCGTCGTCGTGGGCAAGCGAATGTCACACAAATGCACTTTGCCCGTCAGGGGTTGATCACCGAAGAGATGGATTATGTGGCCAAACGGGAAGCTTTGCCTGCTGAATTGATCCGCTCCGAAGTTGCTCGGGGTCGCATGATTATCCCGGCCAACATCAACCACTCCAACCTAGAACCCATGGCGATTGGGATCGCCTCTCGGTGCAAAGTCAATGCCAATATCGGTGCTTCCCCTAATTCCTCGGGATTGACTGAAGAAGTCGAAAAACTGAAGTTAGCCGTCAAGTATGGGGCCGATACCGTCATGGATCTCTCCACCGGCGGCGGCAATTTGGATCAAATTCGGACTGCGATTATCCAGGCTTCGCCCGTGCCGATTGGAACTGTGCCCATGTATCAAGCTCTAGAAAGTGTACATGGCCAGGTGGAGAAACTCTCGGCAGAAGATATTCTGCACATCATTGAAAAACACGCCCAGCAGGGGGTGGACTACATGACCATCCATGCCGGGATCCGAATCGAGCATTTGCCCCTGGTGCGCCATCGCTTGACGGGGATTGTTTCTCGGGGTGGCGGGATCCTAGCCCGTTGGATGTTGGCCCATCACCAACAAAATCCTCTCTACACCCACTTCCGCGACATTATCGAGATCTTCAAAAAATACGATGTCTCTTTTAGTTTGGGAGATTCTCTGCGACCGGGCTGTCTACACGATGCCTCCGATGAAGCCCAACTGGCAGAATTGAAAACCCTGGGCCAACTGACTCGGAAAGCTTGGGAGCAGGATGTGCAGGTGATGGTGGAAGGGCCTGGTCATGTACCGATGGATCAGATCGAGTTCAACGTGCGCAAGCAAATGGAGGAATGTAGCGAGGCTCCTTTTTATGTTTTGGGACCGTTGGTAACCGATATTGCCGCAGGCTATGACCATATCAGTTCAGCGATTGGGGCCGCTTTGGCCGGTTGGTACGGCACCGCCATGCTCTGCTATGTCACCCCGAAAGAACACCTGGGTTTGCCCAATGCGGAGGATGTGCGCAATGGTTTGATCGCGTACAAAATTGCTGCTCATGCCGCCGATATTGCTCGACATCGAGCGGGGGCCAGGGATCGGGATGATCAGATGTCCAAGGCTCGTTTTAATTTTGATTGGAACCGCCAATTTGAGTTATCTTTGGATCCGGAGCGTGCTAGAGAATACCACGACGAAACCCTACCCGCCGATATCTATAAAACCGCTGAGTTTTGTTCGATGTGTGGGCCAAAGTTTTGCCCGATGCAAACCAAAATGGATGCAGAAGCCCTAAGTGAACTGGAACAATTTTTGGCCCAACAGCCGGTTGCAGAAGCCTTAACCTGAGCTTGATTCTTTGCGGTTCTCCTGACTCTATGGTGACAACACTAGGTGTTCCACATGTCAACGCCTTACGGAGTAAGGATCTCAAGGCACAGAAGGCTCCTGCTCCACCACATTTTCAAGAGAGCCTTCTTTACAATGAAATTCAGCAGAAACTGAAGAAAAAGCTGCTAGAAAAGATAGGTGTAACGTGGTGGCCAGCCAATGGGGAAGTTGCTTGGAGTCGTGGGCCTGACTTTTCTCTGGGCGATCCTTTCCACCTTTGTCCCCCCTTGGCTGGGGCTAAAGTTGACAGAGTTCTACCTGTGGTTATTCCAGCGGCAATTCCCCCCTAGCCTAGAGTTGGGGGCTTTGGCCATAGCCTTCATGATGAGCCTGGGCTATGCCTTTGGCCTGTTGTGGGGCTATGTGTCGGGCTTTGTCCTCTTGCCTCGCCTATGGGTTGGAGGGGGGATCCTGGCCAAGGTGCTGGTGGGTCTCGTCACCTATATCCTTTGGACACTGCTGGTATTCGAGGTTCTGTACCGAAGTGCCCTGCGTCAAGTGCCATAAGTTCGGGATCCAGATCACAGAAGCCAAGCTGCTGAAGTGCTAGTTTTCAACTGTCTACTGTCGATCATCACTGTGGGGCAAGGTCGTGAGAAGACTGCTGTGGATCGCGGGTTTTGTGGTGGTTACCGTCCATTGGCCAGGAGTAGCCGCCTTCGCCGACCAAGCCAGCTACATTAGCCGAGCCGATGCCATTCGAGCCGGTAACCGCATTGATCTGGATCAAGAGGTGCGCTTTTTCTGTCAGCCTTGTGGAGATACACAGTCCGAATCTCTGACGGTGGATGCAATTGCTGTGTACTACACCGGTTTGGATGATTATTATTCTTTATATTTGAATGATTTTCCGGTAGATTTGGCCTACACTTACATCCTCCATGAGGGGAAGTGGAACAATATGGCCATGTTGCTCGAGCTTGAGGTGACAGATGTGCCTCAAATCTTGCCAGATCTACCCATGGTAAAAAGAGAAGTGGACGTTCCTTAAACTCCCGTTGAATTGATTGGCCGGGTTGGCGATGGCTCCCCCACCCTTCTTGGCCGCAAGTTATGCTGAATGATAAGAGAAACAATTGCAGTAAGCTCAATTGAGCACAGAGGATGACATGGCACTCAAGCAACTCGGGCATGTCGCTGTTCGAGTCGAAGACATTCCTAAGGCGGTGGAGTTTTACCGTCAGTTGGGTATGGTCAATGTTTGGCAAGATGCAGACTGGGCCTACATGAAGGCGGGAGAGGATGGCTTAGCACTGTTGGGGCCAGGATATCGCTCGGCAGGGCCTCACTTTGGCTTTGTCTTCGATAACTTGCAGGAACTGGAGCAAGAGCACCAGCGCTTGAAATCCCAAGGGATCCCCGTAGGAGCCATTCACGAACATCGGGATGGCACGGCCTCTTTTTATGGCAAGGATCCCGACGGCAACCTATTTGAGTTTTTGTATGAGCCTGCCGGAACCTTTGCTCAAACCGTGGCAGGCCAAGCCGTTGCTTCAGGCACTTAGGCGGTATGGCTCAAGAGGTATGGCTCAAGAGTAGATACAACATCTCCCGTCCAAACAAAAGGGATCCCTTGACTCAGAACAGGGATCCCTTCTGCTTCGTAACTTTACTTTCCTAAGTTTCCTTTCTTTCTGAGTCCAGCCCAGACGTAGCATCAGCAACCAGACCCAAACTAGACCCAGATGAAAAGACTCAGTCGCTGGACTTGCTAGAGGTTTGCACGTACAGGATCACCAAGAAAATAGCGGGCACCAAAATCGCCAACATCGTACCCAGGAGGCCCAAGTAGTTTGTTTCCATAACTCCACATGCCGCGAACCCAACTGGCAGTCAGCATATCATTCTCAGGTACGGCTTGCGCAAAGGGCGGGAGGACTCATCTTAGGGTTTGGTCTTGACGGAAACATCTCCTAGCACTTTGGTCTGGCAGGCAAGGCGGTAGTTGTCGGATTTGCGCTTGAGCTTGCGGTTTTCGGCTTCGGTACGCGGCGAGAGGTTTTCCAACCCTTCCAGGATTTCCACCACACAGGTGCCACATTGGCCATTGCCGCCGCAGTTCATCAGCTTGGCCATCATTTTGTAGAGATCAATCTGGTTTTCCAGCGCCTTCAACCTCAAGTTGGCGCCATCAGCGACGAAGATCTCCTGGTTTTCGTTGACGAAGCGGATCGTTGCCATAGAGCAGCAGGGGACGACGACACCTTTCAGCCTGAGCTAGGAAAGCGCTCACTTTTACCAAATATTGTTACATTTTAAGTCACAATTTTAATCTCTGTCGAGAGATCTGGGAGGATGATGCCAAACCAGACGGCATCCTGCCTGAAACCGCTCAGGTCGGTTGCGTTTCGTTATACTGTTTGATGCCCGTGATGAAGATTCTGAGAGCGATATCCTTACTGGGTGCGCTTAGGGGTTCAGGCGGGTGCGGCACCCCTCGACACTGATAGAGACTGACTGAAGAGACTGCTCAGGTCAGGATCCCAGGTGAAGATGTCGGCTTAATTTTTTTACTGGATATCGCGCAATTGTTGGAGAACGTGGAGGACCGAACTTTATGGGACTACCGTGGTATCGGGTCCATACGGTTGTACTGAATGACCCAGGTCGTCTGATCTCGGTGCACCTCATGCATACCGCTCTGGTAGCAGGGTGGGCCGGATCGATGGCGCTTTATGAAACAGCCATTTTTGATCCGTCGGATCCCGTCCTGAACCCGATGTGGCGTCAGGGCATGTTTGTAATGCCATTTATGGCTCGCCTTGGGGTGGAAAACTCCTGGGGTGGCTGGAATATCTATGGTGAGAGCGTGGCCAATGCAGGCTTCTGGACGTTTGAAGGGGTAGCCACTGCCCACATCGTCTTGTCTGGGCTGCTCTTTTTGGCCGCCTGCTGGCACTGGGTGTACTGGGATCTGGAGCTGTTCCGGGATCCCCGCACCGGTGAGCCGGCTCTAGATTTGCCGAAAATGTTTGGGATCCACCTGCTGTTGGCCGGGATCCTCTGTTTTGGATTTGGTGCTTTTCACCTGACCGGGGTATTCGGCCCTGGAATGTGGGTGAGCGATCCCTACGCAACCACAGGCCATGTGCAGCCGGTAGCACCGGAATGGGGTCCCGCTGGGTTTAACCCCTACAACGCAGGCGGTGTAGTCGCCCACCACATTGCTGCTGGCATCGTCGGTATTATCGCTGGCCTATTCCACCTGACGGTTCGTCCGCCCCAGCGCCTCTATCGCGCCCTGCGCATGGGGAATATCGAGACGGTGCTCTCGAGTTCGATTGCGGCGGTGTTTTTCGCAGCCTTTGTGGTGGCTGGTACCATGTGGTACGGCAGTGCCACGACCCCGGTGGAGCTGTTTGGCCCCACCCGCTATCAGTGGGATTCCGGTTACTACAGTCAGGAGATCAATCGGCGAGTGAATGCGGCCATGGAAGCCGGTATGACCCGTAATGAGGCTTATGAGTCCCTGCCGGGATCCCTGCTGTTCTACGACTATGTGGGCAATAGCCCGGCCAAGGGGGGTTTGTTCCGCGCTGGCCCCATGAACAAAGGGGATGGCTTGGCGACCGAGTGGCTGGGTTACCCCGTCTTCCGTGACCAAGAAGGGCGGGAACTGACGGTACAACGGTTGCCCAACTTCTTCGAGACCTTCCCCGTCATTTTGCGGGATGCGGATGGGGTGGTACGGGCGGATATTCCCTTCCGTCGGGCGGAATCTCGCTACAGCTTTGAGCAGGTGGGGGTGACGGTTGAGTTCTTTGGCGGTAAGTTGGACGGCCAAGTCTTCACCGATCCCGCAACCGTTAAGAAGTACGCCCGAAAAGCGCAGTTGGGTCAGTTGTTTGAGTTCGACCGCGAAACCCCGAAAGCGGATGGTACTTTCCACACCAGCCCCCGGGGATGGTTCACTTTTGGACATGCGGTCTTTGCGTTGCTGTTCTTCTTTGGCCACATCTGGCACGGCTCTCGCACTCTGTTCCGGGATGTGTTTGCCGGTATTGACCCGGATATGAGCGAAGAAATGGTGGAATTTGGTGTCTTCCAAAAGTTGGGGGATCCCACCACTCGCAAAGCCCAAGAAGCCTAAGGCCCTATTGGCCGCTGCCGTCAGCACTCTGTTCTGATATTAAGGATGGGGTGCTGACGGTTCCGAGTTAATCTGAAATCAAGCCATCTTAAAAATCCAGTTCGGAGGTTTCGTATGGAAGCCATTGCCTACACCTTTATCCTGTTCCTGACGCTGGGCGTTCTGTTCTTTGCCATCGCCTTTCGGGAAACCCCCAAAATCACCAAAAAGTAACCCAAGAGTCATCTGAGAATCGTTTGAGGGAGCTGAGGCCACGGCCCAATGGGGCATCGGGTCGTATATTCTCTTGCCAGCAAGGCCGGCGGGGATCCCTCCGGCTTTGTTGTATTTAGGAGTGTATTAGGGGTGCAGATTTTCTAGCGCTTCGGTTGAAATTCTCAGCATTTTGGCGGAGAACCCTTGCACCTTGACCTTCTAAGATCACAGTGAAAGTCCACAGTCAAATGAACCATGGCAACAGTGCTGCTAGTGGAAGATGATCCCGTCAATGCCCGTGTTTTCGACAAGGTATTGCGGCGGCGGGGTGGGTTCGAGGTCTTCCACAGCCAGAATGTGGAGCAAATTTTGCAGTTGGCCCAAGGGCATGAGGTGGATGTGATTCTGCTGGATGTTTCCCTTTCCCAAAGCACCTTTCGGGGTGAGGCGGTAGACGGGATCCGCATTGCTCAACTGTTGAAAGAGGATCCCAAAAGCAACCCTATCCCCATCATTTTGGTGACGGCCCATGCCATGCGGGGTGACCGGGAGGCGTTTTTGGCCCAGAGCGGAGCAGATGGTTATATTGCCAAGCCGGTTGTCGATCACGAAGACATGGTGAACCAGGTGCGTAAGGTATTGCCACAGTCCTCCCAGAAACCGTAGCAGGCTTGAAACCCAGTTGGTTCTCCACCTACCTAAGCTGCCAAGCTCTGCACAATCGACTGCCAAAAAGGGATCCCGTCTTGTCCCGGCAACGCTGGATCGGCGGCCCGTTCCGGGTGGGGCATCAGCCCTAACACTCGACCGGAGGGGCTACAAAGGCCGGCAATCTGATCAAGGGATCCATTGGGAGCCACTGGATCATAGCGAAAGACGATCTGACCCTGATCCTGAAGCTGCTTGAGGGTCTCTGGATCGCAGGTGTAGCGCCCCTCCCCATGAGCAATTGGCAGGGTAAGGGTGGATCCCTGGGGATAGGCACTTGTCCAGATTAAATCCTGTCGCTCGATGCGAATGCCCACTCGGTCGCAGATGAAATGCAGATTGGCATTGCGCACCAGGGCTCCCGGCAGCAGGCCCGCCTCCGTCAAGATCTGAAAGCCATTGCAAATGCCCAGCACATAGCCCCCCCGCGCCACATGGTCTTGCAGGGATCCCATCACCGGGGCAAAGCGAGCGATGGCCCCACAGCGGAGGTAATCCCCATAGCTGAAGCCCCCCGGTAGCACCACCACATCCAACCCTGATAGATCTGGCTCCGAATGCCAAATCAGGCGGGTAGGACAGCCCAGCAATCCCCGCGTTACCCAGGCTACATCCCGATCGCAATTAGATCCTGGAAAGACAACGATACCGAACTTCACACTGGACATAGGGATCCTTGAAAAAAGACAACCGAGAGGATCCATCAAGAACCGATGGGATCCACCTGGATGTGATAGGTCTCGATCACCGGATTGGCCAGGAGTTGATCGCACAGTTGCCCCACCCGTTTTTGCGCCGTTTCGGCATCTGGGGCTTCTAGTTGAAGTTGAATGTGCTTGCCGATGCGCACCTGCTGCACCTGGGTATGGCCCAACTGATGCAGGCTGGACTGCACCGCCACACCGGCGGGGTCAAGCACAGAGGGGCGCAGGTGAATCTGGATCTGGGCCTGGAACTGCATAGAATGAATGTTGGATCTGCTACGAGTGTATCAGCCAGACCGTTACGGCTTTGGATCAAATCATGGATACGTTGCGAGTGGTGGCCATTGCCCATAACGTTTTCCGAGAGACGATTCGGGATCGGATTCTCTACCTGGTAATGGTGTTTGCGGTGGTCATGCTGGGGGCCATTGTTTTGATTCCGGAAGTGGCCAACCAAGCCCACAACAAAGTCATTGCCGATCTGGGGCTGGCGGCGATTCATTTCCTCGGCTTGATTGTGGCAATTTTCGTCGGCACAGGGTTGGTCAACAAAGAAATTGAAAAGCGTACCGTCTACGTGTTGATCGCCAAACCCATGAGTCGGGCGGAGTTTATCGTCGGTAAGCATCTGGGGCTGGCGGCCTTGTTGTCGGTGCTGCTGGCGATCATGACGGCGATTTTTCTGCTGGGCCTGTTGCTGGTGCAGGCGGAAATCCCTCTGTTCGCCCTTCTCTGGGCGGCGGTGTTTATCTTCCTAGAGCTGGTGTTGATCGTGGCGGCAGCGTTGCTGTTTGGGGTGTTTACCTCCTCGATTTTGGCCACCCTCTACACGATTGCCCTGTTCCTCATGGGCCATGCCAGCCGCGCCCTGCTGCAACTGAGCAGGTTGGTGGAGGATGCCGGGTTTGGCAAGGTGTTCGAGGTGATCTATCTGGTTTTGCCCGACCTGGAACGTCTTAATCTGAGAGATGCCGCCGTTTACGGCCAGATTCCATCGGCAGGAGAGCTGCTGGGGGATGCCCTCTATGGCTTGGTCTATACGACTCTGCTGCTCATCCTAGCGGTGTTGGTGTTTGCACGGCGTCAATTTTGATTTGATCCTAGTTGAATCCCAGATCTTGAAATTTTGCTCCACTATTCCCTCCCCTCATGCGTTTTTTCCATTTCCATACCCCTGAACAGGTGCCTCTGTCCGGGATCCCCGAATGTGCGGTGGTCATCGATGTGTTGCGAGCCACCACCACCATTGCCACGGCGCTGGCAGCGGGAGCAGAAGCGGTACAGGTGTTTGCCCATTTGCAGCAGCTGCAGGAGGTGAGCCAAGCTTGGCCAGCCCCCAAGCGGCTCTTGGCCGGAGAACGGGGGGGTAAAACAGTGGTGGGATTCGATCTGGGCAATTCTCCCCTGGACTACACACCGGAACGGGTTCAGGATAAGCGCATTTTTATGAGCACCACCAACGGCACCCGCAGCCTACAGCGCGTTGAAGGGATCCCTGTGGTGATTACGGCAGCGCTGGTGAACTTGGGAGCGGTGGTGGATTTTCTCAAGGCGGGGGCCTTTGAGGAGGTGTGGCTGGTGGGATCCGGCTGGGAGGGAGCTTTTGCTTTGGAAGATACCGTGTGTGCCGGGGCCATTTTGCATCGTCTGGGGTGTCAAACCCATCTGGAGCAGCTGGGCAACGACGAGGCGCTTGCGGCCTTGGCTTTGTATCACACTTGGCAGGGGGCTCTGCTGGAACTAGTGCGGCGCTCCAGTCATGGGCAGCGGCTTTTGGGGCTTGGGCCAGAGAATGAGACGGATCTGGCCTACTGTGCCGATGTGGATCGCTTGGCAGTCGTACCTCGACAGCTGCAGCCTGGGATCCTGGCCAGTGCCAGCTAGGCTGGGTTACAGCTCTTGCGCGGGGTTTTCTCCAACATGGATCCCTTTCGGAAACTGCCCGCCCAAACAGGGTGCTTGGCGAATTTTTCTTGGCGCTGGTGCTTGGCCAGTGGGTTGGGGGGGGCTGTGGCAGGGTGGCTAGAAGGATCCGGCTGGCAGTTTTCGGCCACACTGCTGCTGTTGGGGTTTTCTGTCGGCTTGGCTCAAAGTCTTGGCCTGGCTGGTTTCCGCCTACCGCAGGTCATGGGATCCTGTCGCACCTTCGGTTGGGGGTGGGTGGCCGTGACGGGCTTGGCTTGGATCCTGGCAGGATGGGTGCGGCTGGGGATGCAGCCGGGGTTGACCCTTCTAATCGAGGGCCTGAACCCGCTTTTTAGCTTTGCCGGGGTAGTCTGGCTAAATTTCGTCAATGAGGCGGCGCAGGGCTTGGGGCTGTCGCTGCTGCAGTGGGGGCTGTACCTACGGCGATTTCCTCTACCTATTTTGAGTTGGGTTGGGGTCAACCTGTTGGCGGGGGCCCTCAGAGGCGGGATCAGCGCCTATGCCTGTGAGTTGCTCTGTGCGGGGCCGGCCTTGGGATCCAGCGGGTCTACGGCGGTGGTCTATGGGTTGGGGTGGCTGGCCTACGGCGGGGTGACCGGTTTCTGGCTGGCTCGCTGGGTCTCGGGGGATCCTTCTACACCCAAACCAGCCCCCGACTAACCCGCTTGGGCCGTATCGGGGGCAATGCCCAAAGCCTTCTGCTGGAGCCACACCTGCCAGTCACCAGGAATCAGCTTACTGTTAAAAGCATCGCCCGAAACAAACACATCCCGCTGATTTTGCGCCAAGACAAAAATGGAGCGACGGTCGAAGTGGGAAGTGAGCTTGTAGAGGGTGTAGGGGCCTTCTGCGTAGAGAGTGAGGGTTTCCTGATCCAGGCCATGACGGCTGCTTTGGCCATAGGCCCTCAAAACAATGTTGATCAGTCGCTCATACTGCATAGCCTGTCAGGATTCAGAGCCGCTCCAAGTGAATTCAGCATAACAAACTCCACTTTTGACCAAGACGGGATCCGGACAAATGCGATAAAAGTAAGGCAATCTCTTTTGCGCAGGCACCCTATCATGTCCAACAGCGCCGCAGCGCCCCGTCCTTCTCACCCCACAGAAGCCGTTCGTGTCGGGATCATCGGTGCCTCTGGCTACGGGGGGGTACAGCTGGTGCGGTTGCTGAGCGAACATCCCGGCGTGCAAATGACTTATCTAGCTGGGCAAGACAGCGTCGGTAAACGATACGGAGATCTCTACCCCCAATTGGCCCATATGGTGGATCTGTCGATTCAGCCGGTGGATGTGGATCGAATTGCCGCCAGCAGCGATGTAGTGTTTTTGTCCTTACCCAATGGATTGGCCGCGGATCTGGCCCCACCTCTCTTGGCCAAAGGCTGCAAAGTTTTGGATTTGTCGGCAGATTACCGCTTTCGCAACCTGGCCACCTATCAGTCTTGGTACCGCATGGGCCAAGCGGATCCCAACTGGCCCAGCCCCGAATATCGTCAAGCCAATGAGGGATCCGTCTATGGGTTGCCGGAACTATACCGGGAGTCGATCGCTCAAGCGCAATTGGTGGGGTGCCCTGGCTGCTATCCGACGGCCTCGTTGTTGGCCGTGGCCCCCCTCTTGCGGCAAGGGTTGGTAGAGCTAGACAGCCTCATTTTCGATGCCAAATCTGGCGTTTCTGGGGCAGGGCGAGCCGCTAAAGTGGGATCTTTGTTTGCGGAGGTGGATGGCTCTTTTGCCGCTTATGGGGTGGCACAACACCGCCATACCCCCGAGATCGAGCAAGCCTGTTCTGATTTGGCCCACACCCCGATCACGGTGCAATTTACCCCCCATTTGGTGCCAATGGTGCGAGGCATTCATGTCACCCTGTATGCCACCCTGCGGGATCCCGGCCTGGTGGGGGAAGACCTGCTCACCATCTACAACGCCTTTTATCGCCAATCGGCTTGGGTGAGGGTTCTACCCCGGGGCGTTTACCCGCAAACCAAATGGGTCTCGGGGACGAACAGCTGCATGATCGGGGTGGAGGTGGATAGCCGCACCAACCGTGTCATCGTCCTTTCAGTGATCGACAACCTAATGAAGGGCCAAGCGGGACAGGCGGTGCAGTGCCTAAATGTGATGATGGGTTGGCCAGAAACTCTGGGCTTGCCCCGGCTGGCCTTTTACCCCTAGCTATAATGCCGATAGCCCCTCTGAGGCCGATTTTGCCCATGTCTAAGCCCCTGGATCCCCAGTCTGACTCTTCTTCATCTTCATCCACTGCAACTGCTGCCGACCCGGCTGCGTCGGAATCCGCTAATGGATCGGCCACATCCCCTGCTGCGGGCCTGAACTGGGAGGAGTTGTTGCGGCAACTGGAGGCAAGCTGGCAGGAACTCCCACAACGCTCCGAAGAAACAGTGCAACAAACCCTAGCTCGGTTGCAACTGGAGTGGGGCGGGTTGTGTCGAGAAGCGCGGGATCGCTTACAAAAAGCTTTGGAAGCCGCCGAAGCCACAGGATCCCTGCAGCCCATTCCGGCGGAGATCCGGGCTTTGTTGCCGCTACTGAACCCCAGCCAATGGGAAGTGGTGATCGCCTCCTTGGCGCGTGCTTCCGACCGGGCGTTGGTGGCCAGCCTGCTATTCCACTGGGGGCAAGAGCAACCACATCCAGAGACCCCAACAGACGGGATCCCGTCTGTCTTATCCCCTGATCAGTGCTCCTCTTTGGAGACTATGAGCGCCCGCGCCTATGGCAACAGCCGCATGCCCCTGGTGATGGACAAGTCGGGTCAGATCCAAGTGAAAGCCTCAGCTGCCCTGTTGGCCACCCTGATCGCCATCGAGATCGGCAGCGTGGGTTCGGCAGGTGCCTTGTCTTTGCTGGGCACACCGGAGCTGCGCAAACTCTTGAGTGCCGATGGCAAATTGCGGCAGACGGGCCTGAAACAGGGGCGCACCGCTCTCACAGAAGAGGAATGGCAAACCCTGCGTCGTTGGTTGGATCCCAAGGGATCCCCCCCTAGCAACGACTGGTATCTCAACCTCACCCAACTGGGGATCCAAACCACCCAAGTGGGGGATTATGTGGCGCGGCGACTACGGGAATTTTTCCAGAGCGAGTGGATTAAGCTCCTCATTCCCCCGCTGTATCACCTGGTGATCGACGCGATGCGGCTGTTGACGGGGGAAGTGTTTCTCAGCGTTGGCACCACCCTGGAGTCCGCCTTAGAATCCGCCGAAGCAGGACGTCGGCTGGAGTTGGTGTTACAAGCCTTGCCCCAAGCGCGGAATATCCCTACCCCAGAACGGATCCAGGCGGCCATTCCCGCTGTCACCGAAGCTGCCGAGAAAACCCTGAAGCCCCTGTTGGCACGGCAGTTGATGGCGGTGGCCGATACCTTCGATCCACCCATCCGTAACGAAGGCTTGAACGAATTGGGGCGGCAACTAAACCTTTGGAACCCCTTTCAGTTTTTGCTCACCTGGAGCAGTGCCGGTTGGTTGGAGGCGCTTCTGGATCAGATCCAGCAACTGCAAACCACCTACCCAGAAATGCCCCTATGGGAGAGCTATGGCCAGGGCATTGAAGCGGCAGCAGAAGCCTCACGGGTCATGGATCAGGCAGAAGCCCTGCGCCTGACGGCTAAGAGTCTGGATCCGAAGTTGGAGCAGCCGGACGATTAAACCCCTCTGGTATGCTGTTGAGGTTCACCGGAGCCTACCGCTTGTGAGCCGTTATGATCACCGTTCGCACCGCTGCCGATCTGCTGGAGCACTATGCCGCCTGGGAACGAGACTTTATCGGCATTTGCCTGCACGGCGCCAGCTTGCCAGCCGCCTACTTGCGAGAGATCAACCTCAAGGGATCCCATCTGCCGGGGATTGATCTGCAGGGGGCCATGCTGTGTGGATCCCATCTGGAGGGGGTTCATCTGCACGGGGGTAACCTCAGCCAAGCCAACCTAGAGAGCTGTAGCCTCCAGGATAGCCATCTGGAGGAGGTCGATCTGAGTGAGGCCAATTTGCGCGGCTCCAACCTGCACCGAGCCAATTTGCAGGGATCCCGTCTGGAGGGGGCGGACTTGCGCATCACCATTTTGCGACGGGCTAACCTGCAGCAGGCACACCTACAAAGAGCTCAACTGACAGAGGCCGACCTGAATCTAGCGAATTTGCGCGGGGCCAATTTGTTTCAAGCCAACTTGAATGAAGCCAGCCTCGAACAAGCGGATCTGAGCGCCTGTACCCTCTGGCAGACCAACCTGAGGGGGGCGAATTTACGTGGGGCTCTCCTACGCCTAGCCAACGGTCAAACGGCCAATCTCCAAGGTGTCAATTTGAGCCAGGCGGTGCTGATCGGAGCCAATTTGCGGGGGGCCGATCTGCGAGGGGCACAGTTGACAGGAGCAGCCTTTGGCGGTGCCTATTTCGACAGCCTTACCCAATTTGATGCCGACTTTGATCCCATCGCTCAGGGTATGCGGCGGCTATACTGACCCAGCCTGAGCTATTTCTGTTCCTATTCACTAGAGATTCAAGAGAGCACCCTGTCAATGGGGAACCGTTCTGCTGCCAATAAAATTGCTTGCTTGAGGCTATCGGCACGGGCGACCCCTTTCCCAGCAATATCAAAAGCTGTGCCATGGTCGGGGGAGGTGCGAATAAAAGGCAGGCCAATTGTCATATTCACCGCCCGATCAAAAGCCAGCATCTTGACGGGGATCAACCCTTGGTCATGATAAAGGGCCACATAAGCATCAGCGACAGCGGCGGAGCCCAGACTGTGCCAGGCTTGGGCGGGAGATAGCCACATCGTGTCCGGTGGGAGCGGCCCCCAGGTGCGTGCCTTGGAGTAGGTTTGGAGCAAATGGGTCAGCCATCGCTGCTCTTCATCTCCCAGTTGACCTTGTTCGCCCGCGTGCGGATTCAGTCCAGCTACTGCGATCACCGGATCAGAAATTCCAAAGGTCTGTTGCAGGGATCCCACTAGCAAGTCCAATTTGGCCCGCAGCAGATCTGGGGTGAGCCTATCTGGAACTTTGCGCAGGGGAATGTGGGTGGTTGCCAACAGGACCCGCAGCTGCCAGTGGCTGAAGGGGGAACGGGCCACGAATAACATGCCGTAGCGTTCAGAGTGGCTGAATTGCGCCAAAACTTCGGTTTGACCGGGGAAACGGTAGCCCGCTTGATGCCAGAGGTATTTGGCAATAGGAGCGGTGACAATCGCTTGAAACTGTCCCAGCAGAGTTTGTTCAATCGCCGTTTTGAGATAAATAAAACTGGCAGCACCACTGTCAGGATTGCCCTGGCCAAGATCAGAGGGATGAAGCCGAAAATCCGTATCACATTCCCAAATCGAAAGATGGGCCGGATCGGCTAGGGGCGTGTGGGTTCTCTCCTTCAAGGCTTGGTAGGTGGCTTCTAACACCTGTCGGTTGCCCACCACCGTCATTTGTCCACAGGCTTGCACTTCAGATTCCGCAAGCGCCTTGAGAATAATTTCCGGGCCAATGCCGAGTGGATCCCCAAGGGTCAGGGCCAGTTTGGGGGGTGGAGAAGCAGGTAACATCATTTGGGTTGCGACTCTGGCAGGCTGGCAGAAGGGGCTCCTCAAGGGTTGCGATGTAAGGAGGGATCCCCGGGGGCTTCGGAGCGGCTAAATTCATTCAGATCATTGAGGCGACGCAGGATCCCCCATCCTTGTAGGGCTTCCAGTAGGGCTTCACGCACAATGGCCACCGTCTCTTGATCAAGGGCCAAACGCAGATAGTCCACTGCCAAACGGGTTTGGTCAGCATCCAACTGGGGCATCAAACTTTGCAAACGACGAACGCCCACCAGCCGCTTAAACGAATCAGGGGAAGCAATATCGCTCAGATCCCGCTCCAATTGAGACCGTTGCCTCTCCTGTCGGCGATTTAACCACTCCCAAAGCAGCACCGCCAACAACCCCAAAGTAGCCAGTCCCTGCAAAATCGCGCCCGTAGCCAGCCAGCGTTGATTGGCTTCTGCCCAGATAGAAACGAGGGTATAGGTGCCAAGGGTAGCAGCTGCTCCAGAACCAATCGCCACCAACAGGGAGCGATCTCCTCGACGAAACCAAGCCTGAAGTTCTTGCCAGCGTCGGATCAGTTCCCGACCCCGCAAAGCATAGAGGCCCAACATCACCAACGAGCCGACTAGCAGAGAAAGACCCAGCCGCCAATTCCAAACCGCCAATCCGACCAAGGCCAACCCCGAGAGAGCCAAAACACCCCAATGACCACGCGGGCCGCGCAAAGTCGAGACCAGCAGCAGCGCCACCTGGGATCCCATCTGAGCTGCACCTCGGTGGATCCGCCGCATGTAGTCTTGCCAGGATCCCTGACCGGAGGAAGGGGAACGCGAATGATCGTTCACAGATGGCGACTCCCAGAACTCTATCCTGTTCAGCTATTGGATCCTAGCTTGACCGCAGAAAAAGGGATAGAAGCCCCGTCCTACCCCTACGCGGAAGCAAGCTAGAAGCTAGAGCTCGTCAACAATTAGGCTGCGGTGATGGCCTCTACAGCAGCTCGCACCTGCTCCAGGTTGACCTGATCCGTCAGTTCCGCCTGGCCAATTTGGCGGGGCAAAATGAAACGAATCCGCCCCTGCTTGACTTTTTTATCCGCCTGCATCGCCTGCAACACTGCTTCCCAAGGGATCCCGGTCGGCCACTGGCTGGGCAAACCGGCTTTTTTAATCAGTTGTCGTTGCCGCTGGGCCTCTCCGGCACTCCACCACCCCAAGCGTTGGGCAATTTCTCCGGCTGCTACCATGCCCACGGCGACGGCTTCCCCATGCAGATAACGGCGATAGTGGGTAACACTTTCGAGGGCATGGCCAAGGGTATGGCCGTAGTTGAGAATGGCCCGCAATCCCCCTTCTTTTTCATCTTGTTGAACCACCAGCGCTTTACACTCGGCAGAGCGCACCAACAGGTGATGCAGATCGGCGGGGGCAAAGTCGGCATAACGGCTCAGTTTGGGCCGATCTTCCAGAAACTCAAACACATCGGGGGCCTGGATAACGCCGTATTTGATTACCTCTGCCAAGGCAGAGGAGAACTCCCGAGCGGGTAGAGTTTTCAGCACCGTTGGGTCGATCCACACCAGACGGGGTTGATGAAAGGCCCCGATCAAATTCTTCCCCTGCGGGTGGTTGACTCCGGTTTTGCCGCCAATGGAAGCATCCACCATCGCCAGTAACGATGTGGGTACCTGCACGAACGGGATCCCGCGCAGCCAGGTTGCTGCCGCAAAGCCCGCCATATCCCCGATCACCCCACCCCCCAAGGCGATGAGGCTGGAGGAGCGCTCTAGGCCAAAGGCCAGGGCGGCATCGTGAATTTTGGCGATTGAGCGCGGTGTTTTGAAGCGTTCTCCGGCGGGGAGCAAACACAGCCGTGCCTCAAAGCCCGCTTCCTGTAGCCCCTGCATTAGCCCTGCCGCAAAGTGCTTGGCGATCACCGGATGGCTCACCACCATGGCCTTGCCGGAAAGCCCGCGCGCCTGCATCTGGGATCCCAACTGGATCAGGCTATGGCCGCTGGGGCCTTCGGGGGCATGGATGAGAATGTCGTATTGGCTGCTGGGCAGCTTGACGGGAATTAGACGGGGAGCCATCGCGGTGCTGTGGAAAGGGTGGGATCCAGTGTGGCATGTTCTTCTGACCGAATCCCTGGATGAGCCTGATGAGCCATTTATGAGCTACGGTCCAGCGGCTGGGGTTCTGGCTCCGGATTGAGGCTGTCCAACTCTGGCAACGCCGTTTGCGCCAGCGGGACGGAGTCCTTGTGGCCCAATGCCTCCAGGGCTGTTTTGGCCGGCTGAAACTGGGGATCCAGTTCCAGGCAGCGTTGCCAACTGGCTTGGGCCGGTGCTATCTGCCCCATTTTCTGTTGAACGGATCCCAGGGTATGCCAAAAGCCAGGGCGACTTGGCTCCAGTTGGATGGCTTGTTCGGCATCCGCTAGGGCGGCCTCCAGTTTCCCTAGCTTCAGAGCTTCCCAGGCGCGGTTGTTCAGGGCCACGGCATCTTCGGGGGTGAGCTGCAAAACCCGCGAGTAAGCCTGCACCGCTTTTTCCGGATCCCCCAGATCGCTGTAGCTCAGTCCCAGGGCAAACCAGCCGAGGGGATCCCGGTCGTTGAGGCGGATCATCTGCTGGCAGGCACTGCGAGCTTGTTCCAACCGCCCCAGGCGGCGCAAACTGGTCACTTGGCCAAACCAGCAGGCAAAGCTACGGGAACGTTGCTGCAACAGACGCTCAAAATGATCCAGGCTGGCCTCGTATTGGCCCAAGTCCTGTCGGGCCAGAGCTAGAGCATAGCGGGCTGGAAAATGTTCGGGATCAATCTTCAGTGCCTCCTCGAAGTGGATGCAGGCTTCCTTCAGGTAGCCCAATTGCTGAAAGGCCATGCCACGGGCATACCAACTTTTCAGGTTGTCGGCATCGTAGCGCAGAGCTCGTTCTAGGGCATCGCTGGCCAACCGATATTGCCCCAGCCGCAGCAAGGCAACTCCTAGATTGTGCAGGGTGATTGGATCCCGTCGCCGCAGCCGCAAAGAGCGCTTGTAGCACTCGATGGCCGAGCGCAGCCGGTTGCACCGCAGCAGAGCATTGCCTTGAAAACGCCAAACCCGCGCACTTTTGGGGTTGATCTTCAAAACCCGAGCAAAACTGGCCGCCGCCGAACTGGGCCGACGCAAGCGGCGCAGCACGATCCCACGGGCCAACCAAGTGCGCGGCTGTTTCGGGCTGTAGCGCAGGGCCTTGTTGAGGCTATTCAGGGCTAGCTTCGGTCGCTTTAGTTGCAGCAGCCGAATGCCACGGTTGTGCCAGGCCAGCGCATCTTCCGGGTTGCTCTCCAGCACCTTGTCGTAGTTGACGACCGCTGACTTATATTGCCCTAAGCGCCCCAAAATCAAGGCCAGACTCAGGCGGGTCACCTCGTCGTAAGGGTTGATGGTCAGGGATCCGTTGTAGCTGTCCACCGCCTCCCGGTAGCGGGCCAACCGCACCAGCACATCCCCCCGCCGGCTCCAGGCCAAGGCGAAGTTGGGATCCATATTCAGGGCACGGTCGTAGGCGGCCAAAGCCTCCGTCAGGTTACCCCGTTTGCGCCAGTCTTCCCCCCGCTCAAATTGGATATCGGCGCTATTCCACTGAAATAAGCGCTGAATAAATTGCAGAATGGCGATCTGGCGGATCCCTTCTTCGGGGGTGACGGAGGGGGTTTCCCCGCTGGCAATGCGGACAATCGCCGCTTGGATGGCCCGCAAAAAGCCCTGAAAGCCCCGCACCTCCTCATCTTCCACCGGCTCGGAGCGGCGATATTGCAGCCGGAACCGTTGCAGATCCCCCGGCGGGGTAAAGCTGGGATCCAAAAAATGCATCAACTGCAGGGCGCGGTACTCGAACAGCACTGCATCCTCTTCTGAGCCGGTAAAGTCGAACAGTTCTGATTGTTCGATCGGTCGGGGCAAATCCACCGGCGTGTGGAGCAGAGCCAGCAACCGCTGATTTTGCCGGGCTGGGGCATGGGGAAAGCCACTGTAGAGCTCATCTTTCGGCCAGGGATCCCCGACAAATTCGGGCGAGACCACCAGCGCGATCCAGCGGCACTGTTCGATCGCCAGTTGCAGCTCCAGCCTGCGGTCATCCCCCGGCTGCAACATCCACTGGTCAAACCAAACTTTGAAGCCCTCTCGATCCAGCCGCTCCGCCAGTTGCCGCGCCCAACGAGCTTGAGCCCGGTGGTAGCGCAAAAAGAGATCGAATTTGTAATGTTCTGGAGACATGAACGCCTGGTAGCCGCACTTCTACAGCTTATCTTTGCTATCCCCCGACTGGGTCTGGGGCAAGGGGCAAACCTTTCGCTGACCCTGACCGGCTCCCGATAGGCGATAGTTGTGGAAGGGTTGGAAAGGATGGGGCAAGTGGTAACCGGAGTTTTGGCGATTGCCGCTGCGATTGGCCTGGTAGTCCTCCTGTTGGAAGGGATCCGCTACCGTCGCTGGGGGGCGCTTCACCCTTGGGATCTGGGATTGGGGTTGGGCTTGGCGGCCCTGGTGGCGCTGGGGTTTTGGCTGGGACAATTGCCTGTGCCTGTCCCCATGGCTCTGTTGCTGGGGGGACTAGTAGGGGTAGGATTGCTGGGTTTAAGTGGCTGTGGACGGGCGGGGCAGGGGCTGGTGGTGCTGTTGCTCAGTTTGGCCACCGGGGCGAGTTTGCACGGGTTTGGGGCGGAAATGGGAGTGGCCGCGTTTGCCGCAGCAGGTCTGGGTCTGGGCCTGGTGGGGATCCCGCTGTTGGGGCGACTGTGCGGACGGGTATCTAGCCCGCTTGCGGAGACAGAAGGGATCCCGTTGCTGATGGCTCTGGGGCAAGGGTGGGTTGGTGTAGCGGCCTTTGCCTGGGGATCCCGGTTGATGGAGATGGGATCCCAGCAGGATTTACCTTGGCAGGTGCTATTGCCGGTGGGGTTGGCGGCCTTGAGTTTAGTGGCGGGCACAGTGCCTCTGTTGACCACTCCCGAGGCGCAATCCACCTCCTCTGGGCTACTGTCGGCTTTGGGCCATGGGGTGGGTTGGCTGGTGGCCACCACCTTGGCACTCGTATTGGCTCGCAATGGGCTGTACCAGGATCCCTTTTTGGCCTTGTTATACGGGGTGGGGGGGCTGCTCTCCTGGGGTTTGTCGGGGTTACAGGCTCAACTTGCTCCCTTTTCTGGCCCTGTTGAAGCCGATTCACCGCAATCGGGTCAATCCCGTGTTGAACGGGGCGTGCTGCTCTGGCGGGCTTGTTTGGGCCTGATGCTGGTGGGGGGAGGGGCGTTGTTGGCGCTGCGATTGGGGGGATCCTACGGGGCAGCTCTGCTGGGGTTGGGGTGTTTGGCTTTTCCCAGCCGTTGGGGGGCGCTGGCAGCGCTGTTTTTGGCGGCCCGGCCCTTGTTGCAAAACCTGTTGCACCAGTTCAATCTACAGACCGCCGGGATCGATCTCACCCAGCCCTATGTGTCAGCAGCGCTGTACTTGGGTATAGCGGGCATGGTGCTGGCGGCGCTCATTCATCGGCTGTACGGGCAGGACAACCCCCGCAGAACGGGGATTGGGTTGACGGTGGCTAGCCTGATGTTGCCGCTGGGGGTAGGGTACTTCATTCACGCACAACCACAGGCAGCCTTCTTATTGGGAGCCTTGATGATGGCTTTGGTGTGGGCGGCTTTGGAGCCGGTTTTTTGGAGTCAAGGATCCCGTCAGGGAACCGGGGAGGTAACTGTGGGCTTTTGGGGCGCACAAGGCTTGTGCCTGACGGTGATTGCCATTCTGGGTGCCAGTCTCAGCCACGATTGGACGGTGACCGGCTTTTATGCCACCCGCATCGAACGGGCCTTGGTGCTGGGGGGGATCAGCGGTATCCTGCTGCTATTCCTTTTGCTTTGGCAGGGTTGGAAAGTTTGGCAACAGGTGCGTTTGCGGCAACCGGGATGAAACCCCTTTCCCTCAGCACCACCGGCACTTGGCAAGGGATCCTAGGGCCCGAACAGACGGCTGAAGCCTTGGGTAACCCAGGGGTAAAGGTGATTGGATCCCCGGCCCTGTTGACCCTGATCGAGCAGTGCAGCCACACCACCCTACAACCTTTCTACGAAGCGGAGGAAGCCGCCGTAGGGATCCGCTTTGCCCTGGAACATGAGGCGGCGGCTTTACCGGGGGATTCCTTGCAGGTACAGGTGGAGGTGGTTGGTGTAGAAGGGAGGCGCATTGAATTTCAAGCGGAGATCCGGCAGCAGGGGCGGCTGATCATGCAGGGCTCCTACAGTTGCCTTGTGGTGAACTTGCCCCGTTTTTTGGCCCGTTATGGGCTAGCCTGAGACTAGAGCTTGACGAAGTTGTAGGGGGCGGTGAAGTTGTTGTAGCGAATGCGCAGCCGCCCCTGAAAGGCCTGATCCAGCTCCTCCACTTTCTTGGCAAAGCTGGGCTCGTCTTCCCAGTTGATCAAAAACGAGCCGTTGTAGGCCATATTTTCCGTGAGCAACTCTCCCTCCACCCGATCGCTGGCCAGGGGGCTGAGGGCTGTGGTGAAGGATTGGGCAATATACTGCCGCCGCTGCTCTAGGAGTTGCTCTAAGGCCCGCCCGATTTGCACCACCGCATCCAACCCCAAGGGTGCTCCAACCATTTCATCCCGCTTGGCCTTCAGGGCCGGGTTTTCCGCCAATCCCAATTGGAGCTCCTGTTCGGGATCCCAGAAGACCTTGACTCCCACCTCCCGTTTGCCCTCTAGATGCTGGAGCAAAGCCAAAAGATCTTCCAGGCGCGGCTCCACCAAGTCCCGTTCCACCTGTTCCCAACTGCCCACCACCAGGCCAAATTGCAAAGGCAGCAGAGCACGGTGCCCCTCGCTCATCACCTTTTCCAGCACCGCTTCATGGGCAAGCAAATTGGCGCGGCTGGCCAGGTAACGCTCCTGTTGGGCTTGTGAATAAACGAAGGTCAGGGAGCCCAGCAGATGAGTATGCACCGGCTGCTTATCCAGACCCACCCCACTCAAATGGCGCGGGCCGGGGGCAGCGACAATCCCATACAGGTAAAGGGCACTCATGGGTCACTCAGAAAGGGCAGAGCAGGGAGATCTTCGTAAATATCTGTAGATATCTTTGTAGATACAGGATCCATATCAAAAACTCATCAGAACTCATCAGCAGCGGCACGTAGGGCAACCGAAATCCTCAGCCCAATCGCGGCTTAGACAGAAACTTTGCTGCCATTGGCGCTGGAGCGAGCATCCCCAATCAGCCAGGTGAGGTTGGATTCTTCTGTGTCAATCGCGTTGCCATCCGAGGAAATGCAGTACCGACCCATCACCATTTGGTGGCGCAAGGTGATCCCTGCCGCAATCTGGGTGTAGTTAAAAATCAAGCTGCCATCCAGAGTACACCCTTCATTCAACACGCATCCGTAACCAATCGCGGTAGGGCCAATCAGTTTTACCCCATCCGCCAAATGGCTGCTGGCCCCGATATACACCGGTGGCTTAATGTGAATGCGATCCCAGTTGGCACGGATGTTGATCCCAGTCCACACCCCCGGCTGGATCTGAAACCCCGGTACCTGTACCCCCTTGATCTCGCCCCGCAACACCTTCTGCACCGCCAACCAGTAGTCGGGAGTGCGCCCAATATCCACCCACTGAAAATCGGCAGTCACCCCGTAGAAAGGGGCACCCGCTTTCACCAGGGCTGGAAACAGGTCACCCCCAATATCGTAGGGACAATCGCGGGGAATGTAGTCAAACACCTCCGGCTCAAAAATGTAAATGCCGGTGTTGATGGTATTGCTCAGGGCCTCTTCTTGGCTGGGCTTCTCCTGAAACGTGATGATCCGGCCCATCTCGTCTGTAACCACCACCCCATAGCTGGAGACTTCGCTGGGATCCACCTGCCGCAGCACCACTGTCGCCAGTGCCCCTCGAGCTTTGTGGAAATTGACCACCTCTGTGATGTTCAGATCGATCAGGGCATCACCACAGAGCACCACGAACGTACTGTCGAAGAAACCAGAAAAATCCTGGATCTTGCGCATGCCGCCAGCCGAGCCGAGGGCTTGGGCCACCGGTTGGCCATTCTCGAAGTGCCCCTCAAAGGAAAAGCCAATCTGTACCCCCCACTGCTGCCCATCTCGAAAGTAATCTTCGATTTGGTGGGCCAGATGGCTGGTGTTGATCATGATCTGGTTAAACCCGTGTTCCCGGAGCAACTCCACCAAAAATTCCATCACGGGCTTGTGCAAAATCGGGATCATCGGTTTGGGCATCATGTAGGTGATGGGTCGTACCCGTGTACCCTTGCCCGCTGCCAGGATCATGGCTTTCATGCCGTTGTTACTCCTCGGGGTTAACCGTGCTCTGACTTTATCACCCCAGTACCGGGATCCCTCTCCTATGGGATAGAACAGAGCTTCCAAAGGTCTGAGTATCTGTTTCATCTGCTCCCGTTGAAGCCAACTGAGCTTCGCGGAGTCAACCCACCCCTCCAGCGCCGCCACAAGGATAAAATCAGTAGCGCCTGCTCTCTTGCAGAGGGCATTTCATACCCAGCAAGGGGGATCCCTGCACTTCGATGTTGATGGCTCCCAGCAACAGACCAGCTCCAGATCCAGAGGCTCTTGATTTGGATCCCGGCAATCGACCGATCACCGTTGCCCTAGCCAAAGGCGCCTTACTGCCAGAGGCCATCCAATGCTTTCAACAGGTAGGCATCGATTTTAGCCGCTTTTTGGATCCCGGCAATCGTCTGTTGCGGATTGAGTCTCCCACCCCGTTGAATGGACAGCGCTACGCAGCCCTGCTGGTGCGCACCCACGATGTGCCGGTATACGTGGAATATGGTCAAGCGCAGTTGGGCATTGTCGGCTACGATGTGTTGCGGGAGCGCTATGCCAGTACCGAAGCACGGGTGGCTCACCTATTGGATTTGAAATTTGGCTACTGTCGCATGTCGGTGGCGCTGCGCCAAGATAGTCCTTACACCTCCGCCGCTCAGTTACCTCCCCATGCGCGAGTGGCCTCTAAGTTTGTCGGCTGCGCACGGGAGTACTTTAACCGTCTGGATCTGCCGGTGGAGGTGATCTCTCTGTATGGGTCGGTCGAGCTGGCACCGATAACAGGCATGGCGGATGCAATTGTGGATTTGGTGGCAACAGGGCGCACCTTAAAAGAAAATGGCCTCATCGAACGGGACTGCCTGTTTGAGAGTACGGCCCGCCTGATCGCCCATCCGATTAGCTACCGCATTGATCAGCAGCCGATCCGCGAGTTGGTGGCTCAAATACGGGAACAGTGGCTTGGCTCCCCGTTGGTCAGCCTCTAAGCCCCCGACTGGTCAACCTGGCCTCAACCCTTTCCCTCTCAACACCGATTTGGGCAGCAAAGAAACTTCTCGAAACGAGGCAAAAGAGAGGATCACTATTGCGTACAATGGGGGCATTCTGGCTTGTTTTCCCCAGCAGCGTTCAGATTCAAAAAAGGTTTTTTCGAGGTTCGACCATGCGGTATCGTCCACTGCTCGCCATTCTGTTGGCGCTTTGCTTGAGCGTCTTCGCCTTTCGGGCTGAGGCTGCCAAGGCTCCGCTGACCTATGACCAGATCCGCAACACCGGTAAGGCGGCTATTTGTCCTTCGGTCTCCGACAACTCTCGGGGCCGCATCGAAATACCCAGCGGGGGATCCCTGAAACTAACCGATGTTTGCTTCCAGCCGGTGCAAATTGAGGTGGAAGAAGAAAAGCGCAATGGTGAGAAAGAGTTTATCAAAGCCAAAAACATTCTGATTTCAGCCGCTACTCTTGGCCCTATCAAGGCAGAGGTTACCCCCAAAGACAGTGGCTTAGAGCTGAGGGTAGTGGATGGGATGACCTCTCAGCCGACCACCGGCCAAATGCCCCGCCGCGAACTGGTGCCGCTGCTGTTTAGTGTGAAAGATTTGGTCGCCAGCGCCCAGGGATCCGCCATCGACCCCTCAACGGATTTTGAAGGGGAGTTTTTGGTGCCCGGCTACCACAGCAGTTCTTTCTTGGATCCGCGTGGACGGGGTTCCAACACCGGCTACGACACCGCCGTAGGGTTGCAGGCTGCCAAAGATGAATTTGCCCCCAACCGCAAGGTGGATGAAGTCTCGGAAGGGAAAATGTCGCTGCGGATCGCCCGTGTTGACCCCAGTACTGGCGAAATGGCGGGCTCTTTTGTCAGCATTCAGCCCTCCAGCACTGAGCAGGGGGCAATGGAGCCCCACACCGTCCGCATTCAGGGCCTGTTTTATGCCCGCTTGGCAGAAGATGCCTAAAGATGCCTAAGTTGGGGATCCCTGACTGAGGTGAACAACAGGCAAACCAGGAATCAGTCTCGTTGCTCTAAGATGGGCTGGGATCCAAAGGGTCTTGGCCCATTGTTTTGTTTGAGTGCACTAGGAGCGCGCAGAAATGGTGCAATCCTACAGCGTCTGTTTTGATCGGGCGGCGGGCTTTTACGATGCGACCCGTGGCTTCCCTGTTGGCGTAGATGAAGAAATTGCTGATGCAATCCTGACTGCGGTGGGGGCCACCCCGGATACACACTTTCTGGAGGTGGGCATTGGGACGGGACGCATTGCCTTACCCTTGATCCGTCGCGGCTATTCCTATTCCGGCATTGATATTTCTGAAGAGATGTTGGCGGAGTTACGGCGCAAGTTACGGGAAAGGCTGGGGCAGATCCCGCCGCAGGTGTCGGTTCAGCTTGCCGATGCTACAGCTTTGCCCTTTCCTGAGGGATCCGTGGATGTGGCGATTACGGTGCATGTGCTGCATTTGATTCGGGAGTGGCAGCAGGTGATTGGCCAGATTCGCCGCGTGTTAAGGCCGGGTGGGGTCTATCTCTACGGCTATGGGGATCGGGTGGTGAGCGCCCGAGGCGAGTTTGAGCCCCGCTGGACAGAGATTTTGGCGGGGCTAGGCTTTGAACCCCAACGGGTGGGGGCCAATGCTGAGCAGGTGGAGCAGTATCTGCAAGCTGAGGGTGCCCAGTTAGAACGGGTGGTGGCCGCAGAATGGCAAACGGCGGTCAGTGCCCAGGCGCTCTTTGATTTGTATGCACAGCGCTCCTACAGCGCCTCTTGGCAGATCCCGGAAGAGATCTTCATGCTTGCCATCCGGCAATTTCAGGAGTGGTTTCGGGACACCTATCCTAACCCGCAGATCACCCTGCTGGGGGAGAGCCAGTTCCAGATGCTGCTGGCCCGTTGGTAGGGATCCCTGCCATTTTCACTGGTCGGCCAAATAGTCTTTCCAGCCTTGGGCCTGCAATTGGATATTTTTTTCTTGTACTGACTGTTTCAGGCTTTCCCGATAGGCGATCACCTGCTGCAATAGGTCGGGATCCCCGCAGGCCAAAATCTGCACCGCCAGTAACCCAGCATTTTGTCCATTGCCGATGGCGACGGTTGCCACCGGGATCCCACGCGGCATTTGCACAATCGAGTAAAGAGCATCCAATCCCTGTAGGGACTGGCTCGCCATCGGCACGCCAACCACTGGCAGAGGGGTTAACGCAGCCACCATCCCCGGCAAATGGGCGGCCCCCCCTGCCCCGGCGATGATCACTCGGATCCCTTGGGTATGGGCGGAGCGGGCAAACTCCAGCATTGCTTCGGGGGTGCGGTGAGCACTGAGAATCTGAAGGTGATAGGGGATCTCAAACTGTTCACACACTTGTGCCGCAGCAGCCATCGTCGGCAAATCCGAATCGCTGCCCATGACAATCGCAATCAAGGGGGGGGAGGGTTCCATGGCGTGCTGGCCCGTCGTAGCCGATCCATGATCGCATGACCCAGTCCCTGCCGGAGCGGTGGTGGTTCCGCCAAAAGCAGAGTCGCGGATCCCTCATCCAGATGGCGCAAACGGTCAAACAGAGAGGGAGCCGCCAAGCTGGGATCCGGATCCAGCAGTTCAAGATGCAAGATGGCTTCGGCAAAGTGGGGTTGCAGGCGCTCCAGCAGCTTCTCAGGATCCCGGGCAAACCCCAATATTCCCACGTGAGCATGTCCTGAAACCTGGCTTTGGATTGGCTGCCAATCCGCAGGCTGAAGCTGCAAAACCCTTGCAGGCAGGAGAAATAAGGGTTTATTGGGGGCATAGTGGCTCCTCAGTTGTCCGGGAGATTCTAGCCCTTCCGAGTGGGTAGAAGCGTTGGCCCAGTCAGCGGGTAACCGGATCCGCAAACCCAGATGGGCTTCCAAAGTCTCCACAGGGATCCCGCCCGGTCGCAACAGAGTTGGGATCCCCTCTGGGCTGAGCTTGAGCACCGTGGACTCCAACCCCACTGAACAGTTGCCCCCATCCAAAATGTAGGGGATCCGCCCCGACAACTCGGCATATACTGCCTGGGCAGAAGTAGGGCTGATGCGACCAAATCGGTTGGCACTGGGGGCGGCCAGAGGCATTTGCACCGCTTGCAACAGCGCTTGAGCCACAGGATGAGCAGGCACGCGCAGCGCCACCGTAGGCAATCCACTACTGACCAAATCCGGTACTACAGCCGATTTCGGCAGTACCAACGTCAAAGGCCCCGGCCAAAAGGTCGTACACAGGGATTCAAGCCGTTCCCGAGCAGCAGGGGTAAACTCCGCCAGATCCAGCAGCCACCCCTGCAGTTTTTCCAAAGGGATCGCAGGGGCCAGATGCAGGATCAAAGGATTAAAGTGGGGCCGCTCTTTCACCGCAAAAATCTGGGCCACCGCTGCCGTATCCAAGCCATGACCCGCCAGACCATACACGGTTTCGGTGGGCATAGCCACCAACTGTCCTCGACGCAGCGCTGCCGCCGCCAGTTCAATGTGGCCAGAGCTGGGGGAAAGGATGTCCGTTTGCATTATTTCTGCTGCCGTTTTCGGATCAATTGTCGGGCTTGGAAGAGGGCAATGTTGATCTGATCCCCGAATAGCAGAGCCAAGGAGGTGAGCCAAACCCACAGCAGTAGGATGATCACAGCTCCAACGGTGCCATAGGCTTGGTTGAACTGGCCAAAATGCCCCACATAAAACCGCAACCCTCCGGACACCACCACCCACAGCACGCTGGCGGCAATGGCCCCTGGCAAAATCGGCATTTTACGTCGCCGCAAACTGGGGCCAAAGCGGTAGAGCACCCAACAGGAGACGATGATCAACCCCAAAGAAATGGGCAAAGTGAGAATCCCCCATAGATTGAGCCATATTTCCCGGAATGGATCCAAACGGGTTGGGCCTGCCACCCCTTCCGGCAGGGATCCCGCCTGCAAAGCCAAGAGGCGGAAAAAACTGGCACTGAACAAGAAAATCAAACTGGCCAAGCCCGTCAATCCCAGCGTGGCCAGCATCCACACGAGAGAGATCAACTTGCGTTTCCAAAATGGACGGCGCATGTCCTGCGGGATTTCATGACTCAGATCCAATGCCGTCATCACCGCCCCCAACGCCCCAGAAGCTGCCCAGAGTGTGCCCAAGAAGCTCAGAGAGAGCAAACCACGATTTTGCCCAAAGCTAATGTCGCGCACATAGCGATCTACAATCACCAGTGCCTCCTGCGGAGCGAACTGGCCTAACCTGGCCATCAACCCTTGAAAAGTTTGCTCAGGGGATCCCGAAAACAACCCGATGGCGGTCAGGATGGTGAGAATAAAGGGAAACAGCGCCAACATCGAGCTGTAGGCCATTTCAGATGCGAGCCCAAACAGCCGGTAGCGCATCGCATTTTCCCACGCCAACCGCAGAGTCAGCCTCACCAGCTCCCAACTGGGGATCTGCTGTAACCAAGAGGGTGGAATTCGCAATTTACCCAGCCGATCGATCAGCCGCATTGCCCAGTCCAGCACACGTTTCGAGCTTAGCAGCCATGACCCAAACCGGTTCTAGGGGGATCCCTTCTTAGCGGCTGTTTGGAAATACAGAGAAAGGAAGCTAGCTCCCCAGCCAATCGCCGCAAATTTGGTTAGCCCTCCAACTCCAGCGCCAACACATCCGTCAGTACCCGACTGGTGGTATCCCGAAACTCCGCTACACTCACCCGCCCCAGCAAATACACCGCCAGCAACATCACCCCTGCTTCCACTCCAAAAACGGTGGCATAAGTCAGCACTGGCGAGCTGGGGAAGAGAATCCGCCCCACATCCAGCAATGCCCCCCCAATCAGAGTGGAAAGAGCCTGCGACATCGCCTGCGAAAGGCCCCACGCACCGATGAAAGTACCTGCCGTTTCTGCTGCCGTCAAATCCAACATCAAGCTGATCGCACCGTTGGTGGTGATACCCGAGGCCAAGCCAAACAGGATCATGCACAGTTGCAGCAGCAGGGGGTCACCTGTAACCCCCGACAGAATGGTTAGCAGAAAGGATGCCGCCACCAACAAACAGCCGAGGCGTGCCGTCCTCTGTTTGCCCAGCTTCGGCACGATCAAAAACCCCGTCAGCACGATCCCGGCCAAAATGCCCAGGCTCCAGAAGGCATTCAGTTGAGTGGTTTGGGCCACGGTCATGCCAAACACATCCCCACCATAGGGTTCCAACACCGGCTGCTGAATAAACAGCCCCATCGTCATCAGGGCCAAAAAGCTGAAGAAGATCAGGGTTTGACGGCTGGCGGTCAGCACTTTGAGGGCGGTGCCAAGGGTGATCTGATCTTCTCGTCCAGCCAAAGTAGAACGGGATCCATAGCGGGAATAGCGTTTTTCTACTCCCCAAGTGGCGATCCAGGCCAGCAGGATCACCACCGCCGGGATCACCAGAAACAACTGGTTGATCGTGCTCTGCAGATTCTCGGGAGTGAGGCCGCGCAACAAAACAGCCGAGCTAATCGCCCCACCCGCAATGCCTACCATCAACATCGACCAAACGATCCCCACCAATTTGGAGCGATTGTCTTCATCCGACACATCCACCAGTAGAGCGGCAAAGGGCGTGGAGCAGGTGCCGATGCAAAGGCCGTAGAGGGCGAACACCAGGGCCGTCAGCCCAATCCAGCCGTAGGTGGCCCAAGACCATCCCGTCGTAGCAAAGCTATCTCCCAACTCCCAGACCACCTGTACCGCCAAGAAAATGCACAGGGTGAACAGCACGGCCCCTAGGCGCACATAGCCGGTGCGGTGCGACCCGAACAGCGGCTTGGCATCCGAGAGTTGCCCAAACCAAACGCGGGACGGGGAAACAAACTGGTACATGGCCAGGGATCCCCCCACCACTGTTGCCGGAATGGCCAGCAACTCGGCATCGATCATGACTCGGTTCAACACTCCCAAGGTGAGCAACGACATCATGCCCAGACCCATTTGAAACAGGCCCAAGCGAAACATCGTGTGCAGCGGCAAAGGGGGCGGAGAGAGCTGAAACTGTACCTGAGGCTCGGCAGAAGCAGCAGACGAGATTACCTCGGGATCTTGGAAGGTATCGGTCATGATTCTGCAAAGAGTGCTACAGCCTCTTATCCTAGCCCAGGCGGCCTGTGGCGCTTACAGGGACTGAATTTGCCTTCTGAGCCAGTTAGGCATGGATGCAGGGGATGGGATCGGGATCCCGTTACCAAAAGCGAAACTGACCCAATATCCCCTTTTTTCCGAGTTAGCGTCAGGGCATCTTCCCCCACATGCACAAGGGATCCTTCCTGCTTATGCGCACCCCGATAACACTGCTCCTGAGTTCACTGAGCTGGGTAAGCCTTTCTCTGGTAGCCCTAGCCCCCAACCTGACTGTTCCCACTGCTGAGGCCTCTCCATTAGATTTTCTTCTGGGACAAACCCCGTCCCGGCCCACCTCCCCCTCCCTCGTGGACAAATGGCAGGAGTACCAAGCCTATAAGCGTGTCATCGACCAAACCGTTTCCATGACCGGGGATCCACAAGCTCGTGCTTTGGCAGAGCGCTATGGCCTGGACATAGTCAACGTCACCTGGGAAGATACCGGACGCCACAAGGGATCCGCCCTCGGCCCCAACATCAGCGATATGACCATCCAGGTGCAGCAGCTCAACCCTGGGACGGGCCGCTATGAACTCAGCCTCATGCCCGTCATCCGATATCCCAATTTCACCGATTTATCTGCCGATCTGCCGATGGATGGATTAAGGCTGTTGGTCGGCAATGAAAAAGGAGAAGCCCTGCAACCTGTCCTGCTACGCGACCTGCTGGCAGATTTACGCCGTTATTTGCACGATAGCAGCTCTTGGGCCGGCAACCGGCGCTCTCTACTGGCCCCCCCCCGCGATAGCCATGTTTTGGTGAGCGCCCAAGCAGCCTTTTTACCCATTCCTCAAGGGGGAGCCGCCCAATTTAACCCGGTGCTGTTCAACTACCAGTCTTATCCCGGTAACCCAGCCGTACTGACGATCTTGGCCACCCGCGAGGGCACCAGCATCACCATCATCGACAACCAACGGGATGGCGGACTGGGCTCTAGTCCACAGGGCTTGGAAGCGGGCTATTCCTGGGGGCAACGGCTCTTTTTTAATAAGAATGGCGAACGGGCCAGCTTGACCGGGCAGCGCCTCAGCGATTTTCAGGCCGAGCCAGCCACCGACCCCACCCCCCGGGATCCCACCTCCGTGGAGGTGGCAGAAGAAGCCCTGAACAGGGTGATGCTCATCCAAGTGCCCCTCAAGCAACGGCAGCCGCAACGAGTGGCGTTTGGATGGCCCATACCGGCTGCCCCACAAGCGTTGATGAGTGCCGAATCGGGTATGGCCAGCCGCAGCAATGTGGAAGCCGCTGTGATCGGGCATGGGGAGGTGGAAGGCCCCTTCACCGAAATCAATAACCTGGAGATAGAAAGGGATCCGCGCTTTCCGATTCGGGTAACGGTACAGTTCTACAAGGGCACCAGCAATGGTGTGGTCTCCGCCGAAGATATGGCCCAGATTCATGACCAGATTGCCCGTGTGTATCAGGAGGCGGACTACCTGGGTAGCTTGGTGATTCAGGAGGATACAGGCCGCCCCACCGAGTATGACCGCAAGGCAGAAACCGAACGCCCCTTTCGCTTTCCCTGGTGGCCCCGACGCTAGAGTTTTATGAATTTTTCTTACAGCCCGATGGCAGGTGTCAAAATCTTCTCACCCCTGGGTTTCTCCATTACACTGACAACTGACTCGAGGTGCAGCGGAATCAAGGGATAATCCGATGGGTTCAGAAGAGTCGTAATCCTGTCGTAATCCCTTAGTGAGGGTCTCAGCTTTTGAGACAAGGCGTGTGTACGTGGCAGCTTTTACCCCAGGCGGTGCGGAGCCTTTTTCTGCAACACTATGGTTGACGCAGTTTCAGTTCAGCGCTATGACCTATTCGTACAGGCTTCACGGCTTCTGCAGCGGTATCGGCAGTTAACCCCCGAACTGCGACCGATTGGGGTGGAAGTGGCTTTGGCCATTCAATATCATCGTGCCCAAGCTGGCTCGGGATCCCTGTTGCCTTGGGTGGGATCCGCCCAGGGGCTGCCCCTGCAGCAGGTGGCCGAACACATTTGTGATCCGTTCTACAGCAAAACCCATCCCCTTCTCCCCACCCTACCCGAGAGCGGGGATCCCTTGGTGTGGCCCCTGTTTAACCAATCGGAAAACGGCCTGGTGCAGCCCTTAGCTCCCAGTGCTGTGGGCGGAAAGTTAGCAGAGCGGCGCTGGCTCAAAGGCTGCAACAGCCAGGAGGGCATCGGCTGTCATGCTCTAGCAGCCCACCTCTGGCAGGATGAACGCTTTCTGGCCGAAGACCGGGATCTCTGTCCATTTCGCCTCTACGACGGGCGCTATCCCCTCAGTGTGGATCAGGGGCGGCAGACCTGTGGCTTCGACGATCACCCCTGCGGTTGGCAGCCGGGGCACCCGAAAATGTTGCAGGTGGTAGGCAAGGGCAAACAAGCCGAGATTTTGCTTCCCCACTGGACGGATGCCATGTGGGCTATGTTGCTTCCCACCCACCGTCCGCTGCCAGTGTACCCATTGTTGGTGATGCTCTACTTTGGCCAAGAAACTTTACAACAGGGACGCAGCAGCCTTTCCATAGAGCAATTTCGTCTGGATTTTCAGTTTGGTCAGGCACAATTTCGCCAGTTGTTCGATACCCACCCCGAGCACCCCCTCAACCGCCATCTGCTCACCTGGGCGGCACAACCGGAAATGCACTGGGGATCCGCCCATTTGCCGCAGATGCCACCCCTACTCCACCAACCGGCTGGGGGCAGAGTGGTTCTGGATCCGGATGAACCGCCGCAATTTCGCAGCAGCGGAATCCCCCACAGTGCCGGAGCAGACCCGATGATGGCGGAGCGGCGGCGGCGGCGGCAATTGGAGCGCAGCGAACGTCACAACGAGATTTTGCACCATTTTCGCCGTTGGTTCCGTCTGGCTGGGTTGGAGGTGCGGGAAGACCAACACACCTTCGACTTTCTGGCGGTGGCAGAGGGGCACTTGCTCTTGGCGGAAGTGAAGCTCTTGCACCACAAAGATGCGGCAGAAAGCCTGCAAGAGGTGGTGGGGCAGTTGTTATATTACGAACGGTTTGCCCTCGGCTCCTGGCTAGAGCAGGGCTTTTCCGTACAAAAGGCCGCCGTTTTTGATGGGCCACCTCCTGATCTGTACATCGACTTTTTGGAGGATCTGGGCATTGCCACTTACTGGATCAACGAGCAGCAGATGATCGACGGGCCAGAGGGATCCCTGCGCTTGTTGCGACAGATGGAAGTGCGAGTTCGCCCGGATCCAGAATTGGGGGATTAGGGAAACACGCCTGCCTCTGTCCACCCACAGATTTCGATACAGACTGAGGCAACTTCATAAAAACTTGATTTTTAAGCACACCTTAACTCCCCCTTTACTCAGGTTCTCCCCTGAGGATGGTACTGATGGAAGGGCATGAAAAGATGGGATCCCTGATGGGATCCCCAAAGGAGGAGTGATGCAGCCGTGGGTCTCAAGCGGCTCTGCGTTGTGCTGGCCAACTGATGGTGGGGCTGGTGGTGGGGCTGGTGTTCTTGATTGTTCTAAAAGGATGTGGCTCTGGCGGGGGATCCCCGCTGGTGGTGCTACCGGAACAAACCACCTCCACCACAACCTCCTCTGTCATCGAAGAGTTGACCACGGGCGACCTAGACGAAGAGAGTTTTAGTCCGGTTGCTTTTGCCCCCAGCTACTTAACCCTCTCCGGCACCGCCTACACCCAAACTTTTGATGAAATTGGTGCTGGCTTGCCTGCCGGGTGGACTCTACGTACCGGAGCAACCACGACCAACTTGGGCACTGAGCCAACGTTCAATACCGCCCCCACCGCCTGGGCGGATACCGCCGGAAGATTTAAGAACTTTGCCTCTGGTGAAGCCTTAGGGGAAGCCGCGACTGCGGGGGAGCAAAGTGCGGCGCTAGATCGGGCTTTGGGGATCCGGCAAACTGGGGCTTTCGGGGATCCAGGGGCAGCCTTTGTCTTCGAGATCGACGACACCGTGGGTTTGGAGAACTTCAGCCTATCTCTGAAGGCGCAGATGTTGAGTGTGCAGACTCGTTCCACCACCTGGACGATCGACTATCGAGTGGGGGATAGCGGTTCTTTCATCCCTTTGGGCTCCTATGCTGACCCGGGAGTGTTTGGCTCGACAACATTAGCCACAGGAGCCGGACTCAATGCCTTTGGCACGGATATCAACAATCAATGTGAGCCGGTCTACATTCGCGTTGCTGCCCTCTCGGGTTCAACTGGCACAGGATCCCGCGATAGTTTCGGCCTTGATGATGTTGAGCTGAGCTATAGCGCTGCCAGTACCCCCGCCATTTGCGGTGGGGATCCCACACCTACACCCTCTCCCTCTCCTACTCCACCGACCCCCGTCAATTTACCTCTAACCGAAGGCTTTGACTCCTGTAGTCCTGCCCCGGCAGGTTGGCAAATTGTGGATGTGGACGGGGACACCACCCGTTCTTGGCGTTGTGTTAATTCTTTGGCCGAGGCCAATAATTTTGGTGGTCAACTGCCGGCCAACGATTGGCTGATTACACCACCCTTGAACTTGGCCTCCGTCAACAATCCAGCCCTGACCTTCCGCAACGAGAGTTTTTTCAGCGACAATGGTCTAGCCTTCCCTCAGCTGAGCGTTCTCTACTCCACCAACTACAGCGGTGCGGGCACCCCAGCGGCGGTGAATGCTGCCATCTGGACGGCTCTGACTCTTCCTATCCTAATATCTCTACCGGCTCCTTCGTCGATTCCGGCGAGATCGATCTGTCCGGGATCCCTTCTACCAGCCCTGTTTATATCGCCTTCCGCTATCGGTCTTCGGGTACCGGTTCCGGCTCTGCCTCCCGTTGGCGGGTGGATAGCGTCAGCTTTGCCGAGGGATCCGGCGGAGGCCAACCCGGTGGTGGGTGCGATCCCAATGCCACCCTGACTCCGATTGGCGCTGTTCAAGGGGATGGCTTCGCCTCGCTAATTGTCGGCCAAACCCGCACCATTTCTGGGATTGTGGTGGGCGACTTTGAAAATGAAGGGGTGGCCGGCCAAACCTACCTACAGGGTTACTACGTGCAAGATGCTGGGGATGGGGATCCAACCACTTCCGATGGCATTTTTGTGTTTAGCAGCACCGCTAACAATGTCAGCCTTGGGGATGTAGTGCAGGTGACCGGCACCGTCGCGGAATTCCGGGAGCAAACCCAGCTCACTAATGTCTTTAACAACTTCGCCATCTGTAGTTCTGGCAATCCTCTGCCTGCCCCGGTGCAAATCACTTTGCCCCTCACTCCCAATGAGCGGGAAGCCCTGGAGGGGATGTTGGTCACCTTTGGGGATCAGCCCCTGTTTGTGACGGATTCCTTCCTGCTCAGACGGCACGGAGAACTGAGTGTTGCCACAGGTGGGCGCTTGTTTAACCCCACCCAAATTGCCGATCCCAGCCAGGCAGCTGCCCTTCAGGCGCAGAATGACCTCAACCGGATTCGCATCGACGATCGCTTCCTCACCCAAAACCCCGATCCGGTCATCTACCCTGCTCCGGCGGGCCTCAGCGCTGCCAATACCGTACGCGGTGGCGATCGCATCAGCAACATCACCGGGGTCATGACCCAGTTGCGGGGCCGAAACGTGGGCGGATCCCAGGAGGCCCTCGATGCCACCATCGACTATCGCATCCACCCCAACGACCCCAACAATCTGCCCACCTTTACCGCTATCAACCCACGCCCGCAAACTCCACCCTCAGTGGGGGGGATCCCTCAAGGTGGCCAGCTTTAATGTGCTCAACTACTTCAATACCTTCGGCAATGGCAACTGTTTCCCGATTCCCTCCGACTGTCGCGGGGCCAGCAACGCCACCGAGTTCACCCGCCAACGGGACAAGATCATCGATGCCATCCGCCTGATCAATGCCGATATTTTGGGTCTGATCGAGCTAGAGAATGATGGTTTTGGGCCAGCTAGCGCCATCCAGGATTTGGTCAATGGCCTCAATGCTGTCATGGGGCCAGCCACCTATGCCTTGGTGGATGTAGGGGTGTCCAACTTGGGGGGAGATGCCATTACCAATGGCTTTATTTACAAGCCCTCCACGGTTGAAATCGCGCCGGGTACCGTTCCCGCCTTTTTGAATACAGGAGAACTAACCCAAGGCCCTGGGCGTTTTCATCGTCCTCCGCTTGCGGTCACCTTCCGGCAGTTGAGCACCGATGCCACCTTTACGGCGGTGGTCAATCACCTCAAATCCAAGGGATCCGCTTGTGATCCTGCCGACAACGATCCTTTCCAGGGCAATTGCAATGGCAACCGCACCCGCGCCGCCCAGCAAATCCTCACCTGGTTGGCCACCAACCCCAGCGGCTCAAACGATCCTGACGTACTGATCATGGGGGATATCAACGCCTACGCCATGGAAGACCCGATCAAAACCCTGGAGGCGGGCGGATTCACCAATCTGAATAGCCCCAACAGCTACTCCTTCAGCTTCCAAGGGCAGTGGGGATCCCTAGACCATGCCTTGGCCAACAGCAGCCTCAACAGCCAGGTCACTGGGTCAGACAAATGGCATATCAACGCCGACGAGCCGGTCATTTTAGACTATGGCCTCAGTTTCAAGAGTCCCTCGCAACAGAGCCTGTTCTACTCCAATGATCCCTTCCGGTCTTCCGACCACGACCCAGTGATCGTCGGCTTGAGCCTGACCGGCAATGGCCCCACAGAGCCGACAGCGCCAGTGGTGGTTTCCACCAGCCCAGCCAACGGAGCGATTGGTGTACCCCGAAATACCCAAATCATTCTCACCTTTGATCAGCCGATCCAGAAAGGAACCGGCACCATCATCTTGCGGCGGCGGGTGTTGCCCATTCTCGATACCCGTACCACCGATATTGCCACCAGCCCTCGGGTGACCCTTGATGGGAACCGTTTTATCCTCACGGTTAGCGGTCGAGGCACGCTGTTGAATCGGCTCACCCTCTACGATTTCACCTTCCCTGCCGGCGGTGTCACCAGTTTGGGTGGATCCCCTCTGGCCAATCCGGTCAACTTCAGTTTCCGCACTCGATTTGACTAACCGCTGCGCTCCTAATATTTTTTATTATTATTTATTGACGGGATCCTTCTGGTGAGGGATCCCGTTTTTTATCCTCGGATCCCGGACTGAGTGAGGATCTGCCCCTGTCGATCAAACAAGGTAACCCCCAGCTCCACCGCACAATTGGCATATTTCTGGATATAGCGATCCACTCGCCCCAGGATTTGAGTTGCCACTTCCTCCATCACCTGGGACCCCCAACCGAGGCCGCTCAGATAACCAACAGCGGCATCTACCGTTCCAAAAGTGAGCACCTGCCGAGCTTGTTCTGCCCCTCCCCCACAGCGAATCAGCGTTGCCGCCAAAATCTCCAGTCGGCCATCAGCGACATGGCTAGAAGTATTAAAAATCCCCCCCGCCAGCTTGATCAACTTGCCGTGGTAGCCCAGCAGATGAATGGAGTCTACCCCCCGCAGGGCTGCCTCCACTAACAAAGGCCCAAGCCAATTGGCCACCACCAGAACCCGTTCCGCCGGGATCCCTTGCCGCAGCGCCACCTGTTGCCCGTGGCTACCCACACAAAAGGCCAACTGCTTGTGTTGCTCCAGCCTCTGTTGCAACGCTCGGCGAGCCTTCTCTAAGCTGTCTGCACTGGAGGAGGGCTCTACCTCCGCCCGCGTCCCCAAAAGCGCTAACCCCTCTAGCACCCCGAAGGCCGCATTGGAGGTTCGCTCCGCTAGGCGTCTTCCCTCCGGCAAGATGATACGTACCCGCAGCTGGCACTGAACAGGAAGATGAGACAAAAGATTGACCTCAAAGAGCCGCCTTGCATAGGCGTAAATGGCCGGTGTGCCATCCGCTTGGCGGCCTAACCCTTCTCCAGCCTCCAAGATCAACCTTGGATAGCCCTCAACCCAGGGTTCCCGTTTCACCCAGGCCCAAATGGGGGTGTTGCGGGTGAGATCCAGGTGCGGGCCTGGATCGGAACGGGTGATGGCTAGAGCCGTATCGATGTCCACACAGGCCAGTTGCTGCACAGGGATCCCTACTGCATCTCCTCGGTTGTGTTCGGGCTGCAATTGGACGGCAATGGTGGGCTGTTCCGGCTCCCCCTGCAACGGGATCCCCAGCAGATGATACAACGCCGCCTTGGCCGCAGCCACAGCAAATACAGGCAGGGTATATCCACTCGCTTGCGGGCTCCCCATGGGCTGGTCGGAGGTCTTCACAGTCTTTCTTCACCCAACAAACGCCAACCGATTGTAATGAAATTCAAAATACTCTGGGAAAATCCTTGCTTCTAGGCGGGGATGTTCGGAGCCTGGATCGCCTCCTGAAAGGACTTCAATCATCACGTTGGCAGCTATTGGGATCCCTGTCAAAAGTCGCTCCCATCCAGCGAAAGCATCTCTTTTTGTTGTTGGATCCCTATCTGATTGTCCAACCTTAAGGGAATCTGTGAATTCACAGAACAAACCCCAGAGCCAATCGTTAAATGATCTGGAGGAAGTGGGGGCAGAACAGGAATTTGTCTCTTTCAATGAGAGTAGTCAAAGAATAGGGCAGTTATGAGCGAAGCATTGCAGCACCATTTTGAGCGTCTGGAATCGCAAGTACAGGAGCTAAAAGCTGCCATCGAGCGTATGCCCGAACAATTGGTCGCTGTTCTCCTGGCTGCTCAAGATGCCAAAAGAAGTAGCCCCACTCCCTCCCGTTACAGCGTTTTAACCTCTGATCTAGTAGAAGATGGCAGCCACAGCTTTTTGCTGGATGAGGAGATGCCTACGGTGAGCAGCCGCAGCATGGGGCACGACATTGCCCCAGAAGCTCAGGTTCAGCGTTTGAGTGCTCAGTTAACTGCCGCCTACAACCGCATTGCTGCGCTAGAAGAACAGCTCTTGGCCCAGCGCCTGCAGCATTGAGTCTAATGAATGAGTCTAATGAAAATAAATCTGAATCCCAATTGAGTCCAAATAGATCCAGATAGATCCAGATTAGCCCTACAGCCTTTTCCAGCATTATCTGATATAGAAGATTCAGGTCAATCCCTTGCTCCATAAAGCTTTTTGCCTGGCTCAAGGGCCTGTGTGAAGTCGGCTGTAAGCCCTGACCGAGCTATCTAAAGCCTGAAATCTCCTGTTGCCGTTCAAACTCGGCAGCAAGCGCTTACCTTTTCCGTTGCACATCCTGCATGTGGAAGCCGTGCTTGCGTAGCTCCTGATCCAGCACCAGCTCATTTTCCACGTAATCCACAAATAGCACACCATTCAGGTGGTCGATTTCGTGTTGGATTACCCGCGCCAACAGATCATCCGCTTGGATGGTGCGAGGCCGCCCCGTCTCATCCTTAAAAGAAACCACAATCCCTGCCGGACGCATGACATCGCAAAATACCCCCGGAATACTCAGGCAACCCTCCTGACCGGCAACGGTTTCGCCAAGGTACTCACGGATCTCCGGGTTGATCAGCACCAAGGGGGGCACCTCTGCCTTGTCGGGATAGGGATCCACCACAATTATGCGCTTGTGAATACCCACCTGTGGAGCCGCTAGGCCTATGCCGTCGGAACTATACATGGTTTGCAGCATGTCCCGAGCCAGTTGGCGGATTTCATCGTTAACTTGGCTGATGCGCTTAGCGGGCTGCCGCAACACTTTATCCCCCATGTGATGAATACGCAAAGGGGGGTGCTTTAACTTCACCTTAGGGACGGAAAGGGTGGCAACCATCAGGTTTCTCAAAAAAACAGCAGACAATCCAAGCAGGACTCTTATTCTAGCTCAGGGTTCTTCGACTCTGGCGGTCGCTCGGCTTGCTGGTCAATCCCCTGTTTGAAGCCCAAAACCACCAAAATGTTGGAAAGAGTAAGGAACGCCTCTGCCCCCCCATGCAAGGGATCCACATTGGCCAAAGAGGTACCGTAACGCATCTGTGCGTACAAGCTTGCTGGGATGGTCACGGCCACAAACAGCAACAACATCCAAAACCCAACCAGAGCCAAACGCGGGATCCGACGTAGCCGCGATAAGAAAAACAAAAAGGCCAAATAAGGAAACAAAGAGAGGGCAAACAGACTGCTCATTTCGGATCCTGTTTCTCCTCCTGCAAACGCTGCCGTACCTTCTGAACTTGCCAAATGTGATAGGCGGCCCAAGCCAAGGTACAGTTGCCCAACAAGGTCAAACTAGCCTGAGCCGTCACGATCCAGTCCAGATTCGGATCGTTATCAAACCAGTGCCAGGTAATCGCACACATCGCCCCCAGCAGAGCAGGCAGCATTGCCCAGCTTAAACCCCGCCATTCCAGTTGGCCAATTCGCTCTCCAAAGCGCCACACCAGAAGGATAGCGGCAATCCACTCCAAGACACTGGCAATATGAATCCACCAAGTGGGCAGCGAAAGGGCGTGCATCAGGCGCTGAGGGAGTGACGAAGCAGATGACGGTAGGTGGCTTCTTGCAAGAGCATTTGCTTGTGCAACTTAACCAGGATCTCTTGAGCCTGCTCATGGCTCATCCGAGAGACTAGGCTCTCGAAAGCCCGCTGGCGGAACTGTTGCTCCAAAGACAGATCTAGCATTTCATCCATTATCATCACCTCAGAGGCCTAAAGAACGGGAAACTGCGAAGGGATTCGCTAATGGGAATTCGGCGATGCAATGCAAGCAAGATAATACATATCTTAACAAGTTGCAACAAAACGACAAGGTGCGGGATCCCGTCGGCGCGTGAGTGAGGGGGCAGTGGTGAGGGGAGAAGAGTTGAATGAACAAAGCAGCAGAGAAAGTACAGGCCCGTAAAGTTTGAGAAATGCACATTTCTTGATAGTGAAGTGCGAAGATTTTCTGACAGGGATCCCTTTACATCCCGTCATGTTGTGCGATCAAGTAAGGCCCCATGATAGAAGTAAAGTGTCCCGAGGTTTCGCTACCATTCCTGTTGATTTGTGATGCACTTTGCTTGAATTGCCATGACCATCTTTGTCGGAAACCTAAACTATAAAGCCTCAACAGAAGAACTCACGGCTTTCTTCCAGCAGAGGTGGAACGTTAAGTCGGTTACAATCCCGACAGACCGAGAGACCGGGCAAACACGGGGCTTTGCGTTTGTGGATCTGGCCACGGATGCCGAAGAGGACGAAGCCATCGATAGCGCCAACGGGGAGGACTTTATGGGGCGACCTTTGCGTTTGGATCGGGCCAGACCTCGCCGACAAGCTTAAGCAAAGAGTTTCTGAATATCCTCCCGACGCTGTAGCTTACTTCCGGCAGGGTTGCTGTGCACACCGTACGGGGTTCCTCTTTTAACCAGTCGACTTGTCCCAACCAATGGCTTGATTTAGATAGGAGTTGTTCTACCCAGAAGTGTTGATTTCTGTAGGCCCTACGTCCCTCTAGTCCCTCTAGAAAGGATTGATCAGGATTGATCTCCCTCAAGCAGAATGCTTTAGCCGGAGGTTTCCGGGGTTTCTACCTCTTCTTTCGCTTCCTCTGACAAGGCAGAATCAACAGGGCTCACTGCCGGTTCTTGAGCAGATGATTCTTTAGGTGTTTCTTTGGGGACAGGTTCAGCAGAAGAGGATACCGTCGGGATCCCTGCCTCCGCTTCTGGGGGTTCTGCCGGTTGCGATGATTGGGCCACTGCAGCGGCAGCTTGTTCTGCTTGCTCTTGTTTCTGTTGTTCGTAGCGACGTCGTTTCGTACCCTCATCCACCAGCACATACACCAGGGTGAGGAGAGAGATGCCCGCTGTTCCGATCAAAACCCAGAGTAGAGTGTTGTCTATTGCCATGAGGTGGGATCCGTGAATTACACCTGGAATTACACCTGCCACTGAGGGATGCTCTTCCCTTAAGGATTGATCTTACCGTTGAAGCCGCCCCCGCAAATCTTAAGGATCTAAAGAACCGCCATTGTTGGGATCATGCGTTATCTCAAGTTTTACAAACCCTACGGTGTCCTCACCCAATTCACCGATAGCCTTCTGGGATCTCCAGAGGATGCTCAATCGGGGCGTCTTACCCTCAAGGCTTTCATCGCGGTGCCCAAGGTCTATCCAGTGGGGCGGCTGGATCGCGACAGTGAGGGCTTGCTCCTGCTCACGGATGATGGCATCCTCAATGCCCGTTTGATCAATCCCAAGTTTGGCCATGAGCGCACCTATTGGGTTCAAGTGGAAGGGATCCCAACCCCACAAGCCCTAGAACAACTGCGACAAGGAGTGATGATCCAAGGCCGCAAAACCCGCCCCGCCCAAGCCCGCATTCTCTCTACAGAACCCGATCTCCCCCCACGGGATCCGCCCATACGCTTTCGCCGTGCCATCCCCACCACCTGGCTTGAACTCACCTTGCGGGAGGGGCGTAATCGTCAGGTACGCCGTATGACTGCTGCTGTCGGGATCCCGACCTTGAGATTGGTTCGGGTTGAATTGGGGCCACTCTCTTTACAGGGGCTCACTCCTGGCGAGTGGCAAGACCTGAGCGAGACAGAACTAGCCCAGCTCCGACACTACTGCTCTTGAATGTTTCTGAACTTGTTTCTGAACTGCTGCGCGAGTTACCGGGATCCCTCTCGGAGGATCAGAAGTAGCTAGTTCACTACTGTTTTAGGTGGGCACGGAGTTCTGTCAGCCGCTGTAAAGCAATCAAGATTTCGTCTTCCACCAAAGCTGCTAGCTCCAGCAGCAGATCCCGCCCGTGGGTCTTAGCCGTTTGGGCTTTATCCATCAACTGGTAGAGATCGGAATGCTGTAGTGCTGTTGTTTCGTTCTGTAAAACCTGAATGCGACGGCGAACTTGCTGAATCTTGCGGCTGATCCGCTCTAAGTCCGCTTCTGTTCCTTCCCCGCGCACCGACTCTGGGCTTTGCTCCCAAGCGATCAGAACTTGCCGTAACCCCGCTTCATCTCCGACTGCATAGGCTTGGTTGGCTGCTGCCATCAGTTCCTGCCGCCGTTCATATTCCAGCGGATCGGTAGCCAGATCGGGATGAATACGCTTGGCCACCTCACGATACAGTTGCTTCAAACTGGCAGAGGGATGGAAGTGGCTCATGGCCTCCAGCGCCAGGGTGTACTGATGAATTTGTTCTTCGATGCGCTGTAACTCTTGCCGCCGACTGAGCACCACCCGCCGATAGCTCTGTTCAAACGCCCGCAATTCCCCCTGTAAGTTGACAAAGGCCAACTCTTGTTCCGACAGATCCGCCTGCAAAGCTGCTAGTTCCTCTTGCCGCAGAACCAACTCCTGCTCCGGCTCGGCCGATGGGATGCTGTCGTTCATATCCGTAGCTTAATGTGTGAACTATTACATAATTTACCCTCACTCAAGTATAGCGACATACCTGCACAGTCTTAGAACGCCAACTGAGCACGGGATCCCGTTGGATGGGTTAGGATCCGCTCGAATCAGTTCAACCTGATGTTTTCAGGTTAATCAGGCATGAGAGCATGGACGCGCTTACCGCCATTGGGATATAAGAGGGCACGCTTGGGGCCGTGGATTGGGTCTTCGACGATGATCGTCTGGTCGCGGCTAGCCCCCAAAGAGACGATGGCGATCGGCACCTGCATCAGTTGCGCCAAAAACTTCAAATAGTCATGGGCTTCTAGAGGCAGTTCTTCAATAGAGCGGCAACCCTCTGTAGAACATTTCCATCCGGGCAAGGTTTCGTAAATCGGTCGGCACTGGGCAAAGATTCGGGCATCGCTGGGGAAGTGGCGAATCTCCCGGCCCTGGCACTCGTAGGCCACGCACACCTTGATTTGATCCAAACCATCCAGCACATCCAACTTGGTGATGGCCAGACAATCTAAACCATTCACCCGTACCGCGTAGCGCCCGATCACCCCATCAAACCAGCCACAACGCCGTTGCCGCCCGGTAGTGGTGCCAAACTCTGCTCCGGTGGCCCCCAAGTAAGCCCCAGTTTCGTCTTTCAGCTCGGTGGGGAACGGGCCTTCTCCCACGCGGGTGGTATAAGCTTTGGCCACCCCGATCACCCGGTCGATGCTGGTTGGGCCGATGCCAGCGCCAATACAAGCGCCGCCAGCAACGGGATGGGAAGAGGTGACGTAGGGATAGGTGCCATAGTCCAGATCCAATAGCGTCCCTTGCGCCCCTTCAAACAAAATGTTTTCCCGCTCTTGAATGGCTTCGGTAAGGAGCAAGGCCGCATCGGTGACATAAGGGCGTAGCCGTTCGGCATAGGTCAGGTATTGCTCGATAATCGGCTCCGGATCCAGGGGTGGCAGGTTGTAGATTTTTTCTAGCAGGACATTTTTGTAGGGAATGGCCCAACTGAGGCGCTCCCGCAACTGGTCGGGATACATCAAATCCACAACCCGAATGCCCATGCGCTCGGATTTGTCAGCATAGGTGGGGCCGATCCCCCGTCCGGTGGTGCCCAGCTTGTAAATGCCGCGCCGTTCTTCTTCTGCCAGATCGATGACGCGATGGTAGGGCAGGGTGACATGGGCGGTTTCGGCAATAAATAGGTTAGCGGTGGAAATGCCCAGTTGATGTAGTTGGTCGATCTCCCCAAGGAGCACCCCCGGATCGATAACCGTGCCACTGGCGATGATGCAGCGTTTATCGGGGTAGAGAATGCCAGAAGGGATCAGGTGCAGTTTGAAGGTTTGACCCGCCACCACCAGGGTATGACCTGCATTCACCCCCCCTTGATAGCGGACAACAACATGGGCTTTTTCGCTCAACAGATCTGTGATCTTGCCTTTCCCTTCATCGCCCCATTGGGCACCGACAACCACAACGTTTGCCAAGAGCTTCTCCAGTCCGTAGACGGCACAAAAAATCCCCTTTGCGGGGGTTGCTGCACTAATCTACCGCATCGCTCCCGGTGCTGTTGAGGGCTTGTGACAAAAACGTTAACAATTGATTAACTTTTCTCCCCTACCCAGGTCAACGGGATCCCTAGAGCCCATCGGGATCCAATCCCATCTGACGCAGGCGTTCTGCCAAGCGATCCGCCCGTTCTCGCTCTTGTTCTGCTCGTTGCCGCTCTTGTTCCGCCTGTTGTCGGGCCTGTGTCGCTTGCTCTAGGGCTTCTGAGAAGTTGATAAACGGTTGCCCATCAGGATAGGTGAGCTGAAGTTCGCCATCGACCAAATCGAAAAAGATACCCAAGTAAGGGCTACGCCATCCCTGCATGGGCTGGATCTCTACTAAATTCTCTCCCTGGCGGATAAAGCCTTCTAACGTGCCCTGGTCTGGATCGTAGATGTAATACTCTTCTACCCCGTAGCGTTCGTAGAAGCGCAGCTTTTCCAGCATTTGGCTGAAACGATTGCCGGGGGAGAGAATCTCAAAGACTACCTGAGGAGGGATCCCTTCTTCTCGCCACTGCAAGTAAGAACCGCGATCCCCTTTCGGGCGCCCAAACACCACCATCACATCCGGCGCCATGCGAATGTTGGGATCCCCTTTGACGGGGTACCAAAGCAAATCCCCTGCAACAAAAACATCAGGGCGATGGCGCATCCAATAGTCAATTCCTTCTTTAACCCGGACAATCCAACGGAATTGCTTGGTGTTATCGGCCATCGGTTGACCGTCGCTTTCGGGGTAAAGAATACCGTCATCTATGGCACGAGGAAGCTGCTGTACCATCTGAGGCTATCGGAAGTGGCTTGTTTGCAGTATGGCAAAGCAGAGTCCCTTCTGACAGAGGGCAAGCGATTGCACCCTAGGGTGAATGTCAAAATGGGTGGGTGGAGGATGAGGCTCTCTAACCGATGTTGACCTACCATCATCTGCACACTGCCCTTTGGGTTACGGATTTGGCCAGGGCAGAACATTTTTACGGCACGGTGCTCGGGATTCCGAAAGCGGAGCGTTTACCCTTTGATTTTCCAGGAGCTTGGTATCAGGTGGGTGCCTCGCAAATTCATTTGATTGTGGCAGAGGATCCCATGAATCAAGGTCATACAGCCGCAAAGTGGGGGCGTAATCCCCATCTGGCTTTGGGGGTAGATAATCTGGATGTGGTGAAAACTCGCCTTGTGCAATTAGGCTATGAAGTCCAGATGAGTGCTTCTGGTCGGGCGGCTTTGTTTGTACGGGATCCGGATGGAAATGTGATAGAGCTAAGCTCCGCTAACGCGAAAGAGCTAAGCTCCGCTAACGCGAAAGAGCTAAGCTCCGCTAACGCGAAAGAGCTAAGCTCCGCTAACGCGAAAGAGCTAAGCTCCGCTAACGCGAAAGAGCTAAGCTCCGCTAACGCGAAAGAGCTAAGCTCCGCTAACGCGAAAGAGCTAAGCTCCGCTAACGCGAAAGAGCTAAGCTCCGCTAACGCGAAAGAGCTAAGCTCCGCTAACGCGAAAGAGCTAAGCTCCGCTAACGCGAAAGAGCTAAGCTCCGCTAACGCGAAAGAGCTATGAGCCACCCTTTCTGGAGGCATTCCATTCCAAAGACACAGGAAGAAGGTGTCTCTTCATCCAGAATTGATCCTGCCACCGAATTGGTCAGTTCTGAGCAGATGCGGCAAGTGGAGGAGCGCCTTTTTGCTGCCGGGATGCCCGTTGCGGCTCTGATGGAAAAGGTGGGGCTGGCGATTTTCGCCCAATTACAAAGGGATTTTCCGCAGGCCCATCGGGTTGGGATCCTCTGTGGGACGGGGCACAACGGCGGCGATGGGTTGGTGGTGGGTCGGGAACTGCTACTGTCCCAAAAAACTGTAAAAGTTTGGCTGGGCAAGCCGGATCTGAAGCCACTGACGGCAGATCATGCCCGCTACCTCAAGGCTTTGGGGGCCGAGTTTGTCACAGATATTGGGGAGTTGGCAGATTGTGACTTGCTCATCGATGCTCTTTTCGGGATTGGTCTGAATCGGCAGTTGGCGGATCCCTGGGTGGGGGCGGTGGGGTGGGCTAACTCCAGCGGGATCCCGATTCTTAGCCTCGACTTGCCTTCGGGCCTTAACGATCAAACGGGGCAGATCTGGGGCTGCTGTACACGGGCAACTCGCACCTATGCTCTGGGCCTGTGGAAGCGCGGGTTATGGCAGGAGGCAGCTTTGCCTTGGGTGGGGCAGTTGCATCGCATCGAGTTTGGCATCCCGGGCTGGGCCTTGATAAAGCCAGAGGGATCCCCGAATATCCCCCAGTTGTTGCTGCAGCCTTGGTCTCACTTCCCGCCGGCTCCCCCTCTGGATACCCACAAATATCGCCAGGGATCCCTGTTGATCGTGGCCGGTTCGGCGGCCTATGCGGGGGCATCTGTGTTGGCGGGGTTGGGGGCGCGCGGGAGTGGGGCGGGAATGGTGACAATGGCGGTGCCAACTGAGTTGAAACCCCTGATCCATACTGTTTTGCCGGAGGTTTTGGTGCATGCCTGGGAAGGGATCCCCTCTTTGCCGCCGGTCTCAGAAAAGCCCTTTCAGGCGGTGGCACTGGGGCCAGGTTTGGGAGAAACCCGTTTGCCTCTGCTGGATGTCCTATTGCGGGATTGGACGGGGATCCCGTGGGTGGTCGATGCAGATGGGCTGAATGGATTGGCGCAGCTAGGGGTGGATCACTTGCGACAGCATCGGATTCAGGCAATTTTGACTCCTCACCTGGGGGAGTTTCGACGCCTGTTTCCAGGGATCCCCTTAGACGATCGGATTGAGGCAGCTCAAAGGGCGGCGACCCGAAGTGGGGCAGTGGTGGTGTTGAAGGGATCCCGAACGGTGATCGCGGCCCCTAGTGGCCGGTGTTGGCTCAATCCGGCCAGTACCCCGGCTTTGGCCCGTGGTGGCAGTGGTGATGTGTTGACGGGGTTAATCGGGGGGTTGTTGGCCCGCTGGGGTGGACAGGGATCGCTCATAGACGAATCGATCCTGCTCAGTTGTGCTTGCGCGGGAGTGTGGTGGCATGGCCAGACGGCTTTACAACTGGTGGAAGAACGCGGTCTAACGGGGGTAGATCCAGCTCGGTTAGCGGAGCATTTGCCCCAGGCGCTGCAAACTCTCCAACAGGAGCAAGCAGGTTAGTTGTCCATGCCGTGTCGCAGGCGGGTAAAGACCCGAAGCATAGCCCAAACCCCCCTGCTTTCTTCCACCCACCCTCCACCCGGTCAAGGGCACAGGAATAGCACTCCATTTCACACAAGTTCACACAAGGACGATATCCTGCGAACGGGAAGGAGTGACCTGTCGGCTGAGCGGGCCCAATCGCTGCCGATAACTAGGGAGTGGCCACCGAGACGGGGCGATTTTGCAGAAAGGATCCCCGCAGTTGGCCACAGGCGGCATTGCCATCTAAGCCCCGGGTTTGGCGCACACTGGCCCGCACATGGTGTTGCTCTAGCTGTCGGACAAACTCTTCGACCCGTGTCGGGTGAGGGCGTTGATAGTCGGCCTCGGAGATGGGGTTGTAAGGGATCAAGTTCACATGCAGCTGTACCCCTGACTGACTGGCGCTGCGCAACAGTTCCGCCAATTGCCGGGCATGGACTGGCAGATCATTAACCCCCCCCAGCAAGGTGTACTCAAAACTCACCCGCCGCCGGCTGCTGAGCATATAGTCTCGGCAATCCTGGATTAAAGACTCCAATGGATAGTGGACTGCCGACGGGATCAACTGTTGCCGCAGATCCTGGTTAGGGGCATGGAGACTGACGGCCAAGGTGATGTGCAAATCTTGCTGGGCTAGCCAGGGAATTTGGCGGGGAACACCGACGGTAGATAGGGTGATGTGCCGCTGGCCGATGCCCATATCTTGGTTAAGACTGCGAATAGCTTGCACGACCGTATCGCGGTTGAGCAGAGGTTCTCCCATGCCCATAAACACAATATGGCTAACGCGGCGGCCAAAATCCTCCTGCACCGTCAAAACCTGATCCAAAATTTCATGCAGCTCCAGGTTGCGACGATAACCCATTTTGCCTGTGGCACAGAAGTTGCAGGCCATGGGGCAGCCCACCTGAGAGGAGACACACACCGTCAGACGCTTGCTGGTCGGGATCCCCACCGTTTCGATCAACTGCCCATCCCTCAACCCCAGCAGATATTTCACCGTGCCATCTCGGGCTTCCGTCCGTTGCACCATCTGGGATCGCCCCACCGGGTAGTTCTGCAGCTTCTCCCGCCACCCTTTGGGAAACACCGTCACCTGCTCCAGAGAGCGGATCCCTTTTTGGTAAACCCAGTCGTGGAGTTGTTGCCCACGATAGGCAGGTTGACCTTGGGCAATGGCCCAGTCTTTTAGTGTGGATAAAGATTGCCCAAGCAGGGGAATGGATGGGGCGGACATAAATCTCAAACGACTCTCAAGCGAGATCAGAGGTATGGTGGCTTGGCTTCTCCACTCTAGCCCCTTTCCTCAACCCAACCCCGAAGCCATGTTTGACCAAAAAGGGAAGAATCCCCCAGCTTCTCTCTCTTCCTCCGCTCAAAGCGGGATGGCCAAAGACTATCTCTCCCTCTTGTTGGCCTGATGAGTATGCGATGAGTATACGTTTGCCCTGTCCCATACTCCATTCGGCTTGACAAGCTCCCAGCCGAAGATGACATTGGAAATCTATCAGAAATCTGCCTGGGGTCTAGAGGAGAGGGGGAGGATGAGCGAGAGGACGTTATTCGATAAGGTGTGGGATGCCCATACGGTGCGCATTTTGCCCTCCGGGCAGACACAACTGTTCATCGGCCTGCACCTAATCCACGAAGTCACCAGTCCTCAAGCTTTTGCCATGCTGCGGGAACGCCATCTGCCCGTTCTCTTCCCGGAGCGTACCGTCGCCACCGTCGATCACATCATTCCCACCGAGAATGTGGCCCGTCCTTTTGCGGATCCCTTGGCAGAAGCGATGATTCAGGAGTTGGAGCGCAACTGTCAGGACTACGGCATTCGCTTCTACAACAGCGGCTCCGGTAGACAAGGGGTCGTCCACGTTATTGCCCCGGAGCAAGGCCTGACACAACCGGGGATGACCATTGCCTGTGGGGACAGCCATACTTCTACCCACGGAGCCTTTGGCGCGATTGCTTTTGGCATTGGCACCAGCCAGGTACGGGATGTGTTGGCCAGCCAAACCCTTACTCTGTCTAAGTTGAAGGTGCGCCGCATTGAGGTGAACGGTCGCCTCGGCCCTGGGGTTTACGCCAAAGATGTGATCTTGCATATCATCCGCAAGTTGGGGGTCAAGGGCGGCGTCGGCTATGCCTACGAGTATGGGGGCAGCGCCATTGAGCAGATGAACATGGAAGAGCGCATGACCCTCTGCAATATGTCGATTGAGGGGGGGGCTCGCTGTGGCTATGTCAACCCGGATGCAGTGACTTTTGAGTATTTACAGGGACGAGACTTTGCCCCTCAGGGCGCTGCTTGGGAGGAGGCAGTAGCTTGGTGGCAGGGTCTGGCTAGCGATAGCGATGCTGTGTATGATGACCGGGTGGTCTTTGACGCTGCCGATATTGCTCCAACGGTCACCTGGGGGATTACCCCCGGCCAGGGGATCGGGGTGGATGAGCGGATCCCTGCGCCGGAGAAGCTGTCGGAAAGTGAGCGGGTTTTGGCCCAAGAAGCCTATGCCTACATGGATCTAGAACCCGGCCAGCCGATTTTGGGTACGCCGGTGGATGTGTGCTTCATCGGCAGTTGTACCAATGGCCGCTTGAGTGACCTGCGGGAGGCCGCCAAGATCGCCAAAGGTCGGCAGGTGGCAGCGGGGGTGAAGGCTTTTGTGGTGCCCGGGTCGGAACGGGTAAAGCAGCAGGCGGAGCAGGAAGGCTTACAAGAGATCTTTGAGGCGGCAGGATTTGAGTGGCGGGATCCCGGCTGCTCCATGTGTTTAGCGATGAACCCCGACAAATTGGTGGGTCGGCAACTCAGCGCCTCTTCGTCGAACCGCAATTTTAAGGGGCGCCAGGGATCCGCCAGCGGACGCACGCTGTTGATGAGTCCAGCCATGGTAGCGGCGGCGGCGGTCAGTGGCAAGATCGTCGATGTGCGGACATTGCTTTGAAGACTGTGAAGATATTAGCGCTAGCCTGCCGCGAGGGGATGATCCTTCGGGTCATGCGGTGGTAGCCGAGCGAATCGTGGGATCCGGGTTTCGCGCGAGGGGATGATCCTTCGGGTCATGCAGAGCACGATCCAGAACCGCTGTAGGGGCGGATCTCAAGCTCAACTCTAGACCTAGAAGACCTAGACGCGGGGAGCCTGTCGAGCGATCACCACGATCAAGTCGTCCTCCAAAAGCTCGGTATCTGCCGGGGGATTGACCAAGGAAGTGCGGGATCCCCCTTGGCGGCGTTCTAGGGCGAGCAAGATGCCATCAAAGTCCTGTTTGGCTCGCAGGGATCCCTGGGCAAAGGTGAGTCCCGCCCATGTTTTCGGCAAAGGCACTTTATAAAATTGGTTGCCGATCTGCACCGTGAGCAATTCCGACAGGATATCTGTAAGGCCACGGTTGCGGGTGGAGGTGGCGATCAGGTGGCTGGTCATTTCGTCGCCGACGACCACATCTTCTACCCCGGCGACCCGCATTTGCACATCGTTCTTGCGATCCAGCAATTGGGCACAGGTGTGAATGCTGGGGTTGAGCTTCTCGATCGTCAGGGCGGCCAGCACAGTGCGGGCATCGCGGTCTTGGTCACTACGGGGGCGTGTAGAATCCGCCAGCAAGATGGCCTGGCTAGCCTGTCGAATGCCAATGCTCTCCAGTACGTCCAAAGCGGTATAGTCCCCTGTATGAAAGTAGAGCTGGGAGCGATCGACCTTGCGCAGATCCCGCTCCGGGGTTTCTACAAATTCCGCCACGATCACGATCGGGCAATCCCGCAGCTTTGCATCCGATTGCAACTCCTCGATCACCAAATGCCCGCTGCGATTCCAGCCACAAATGACGATGTGCCCGCGTAGCTCATCCAACTCCATCAGGCGTACCTCAAGAGCCTCCCTCAGCCGCTCGATCATCACTGCCGAGACAATCCCCGTCAAGACCGCAAACATGGTCAAACCGCTCAGGGTCACCACCAGCGTCACCAGCCGTCCTGCGCCGGTGCTGGCTTCGGCTCCGATTGGTTCTGCCGCAATCATGGTGAAGACGCTCCACCAAAAGGCTTCATTCAGGTTGGAAAAGCTACCGGCAGGATCCCCTTCAAATTGGTAAATGGCCAGGGTGCCGCCAATGAGGATCAGCCCAATCACCAGGAAAATGCCGATCTGCAAACTGAGACTGGTGGACAGGGGGCCAGCCCGCCGGGCGAGGCGACGATTCAGGAGAATACCCAAGCGCAGCAGGCGCAACAACCGTAACAGGCGCAGCCCCCGCCACAGCGGCACCACCGAGAGAATATCCAGCCAGTAGTTCTGAAAAAACCGGGCTTTGCGATGGGCCGTCCAGTAACGTAGCGACAACTCCAGCACGAACAGGCCGTTGATCCCATCCCCCAACCGCTGCAAAGGCTGACCTAGCCCTGTGCGGTTCAGTTCCGCTTCTGCCACGACGAGCAGGACTGAAGCCACGATCAACCCCATCAACAAAAACTCCAATCCAGGTTCCTGCAGCAGTCGCGACACTTGATCTTTGAGGGTTTGCTGAGAAGAGGAAGTCGAGGAATCGCGGGAACGGAAGCTGGGCAACGGCAGCATAGCAAGAGCCCTCGGTTGCAATCAGGTCGTAGGCAGGCAGCAATATCCTACAGGGCTCCCACCGGCGCGGGAGTGGCTGGTACCGTGGGGGCAAGGCTTAAGCGGCGCAATCCTGGCAATCCGGCATCCGCCACCACTACACTGCCATCCGGCAACAGAGCCAGAACCGAGGGCTGTTCAAAGCGGGCCTGAGCAGCGGGGCCATCCTGCCAGCCGGGCTCATTTTGGCCTGCCAAGGTAGAGACTTGCCCTCTGGGATTGAGGCGACGAATGCGATGATTCTCTCGATCGGCCACCCAGAGGATCCCGGTGGCATCAAAGGCCAGCCCACTAGGGAACTGAAAGCGGGCCTCCGTCAGAGGGCCATCCGCATAGCCCGCCTCTTGCCCCGATAAGGTGGTCAGTTGCCCGCCGGGCGATAACACCCGAATGCGATGGTTGCCTTGATCCGCGATCCAAACCCGTCCGTTGGCTTCCACGGCAATGGCTGTTGGTTGAGACAACTGCGCTTGCTCTGCCGTGCCATCCGCGGATCCCGCCTGCCCCGTACCGGCCACAGTCGTGACTTCCCCTTCAGCGGTGATGCGGCGGATGCGGTGGTCAGCCCGATCCGCAACATAAAGGCTGCCATCTGGCCCCAGCGCTAGCCCAAATGGCGCACGAAATTGGGCCTGAGTGGGATCCCCATCCCGGTATCCGGCCACACAGGTGCCAGCAAAGGTAGTGACTTGTTGCTGTCTGTCGATATGGCGTAGGCAATGGTTGCCACTGTCGGCCACCCACAACCCCCCCTCGGGATCCCAGAGCAGCCCTTGAGGCGCGTCGAATTGTGCCTGATCAGCTGCCCCATCCTGGTAGCCAGCTGTGCCGGTACCTGCCCAAACTTTCAGCTCTCCCTCGGGAGAGAGACGAAAGATCAAGTTTTGGGCTGCATCCGTCAAGTAAAGATACCCCTCAGGATCCACGGCAATGCCGCCGATCTCTTGCACCGAGATTGGGGATTCTGTTTCAGCGTTGGCAATGGAAGTACTGCTGATCGGTAAGGTTTCTACGATCCAAGCTGGCGTTACTGTGGCGGTGGGTGTGGGAGAGGGACTGGGGGAAGGCGTCGCCACCGGCCAATCAAGGACGAGCGTGCCCAGGCCCTGCCCTGAAGCATCTGCAAGGGCCACCCAGACAGAACCCGACAGGGAAGAAGGGGGCATCACCGTCAGGCGGCCATCGCTGCGGGAGCGGATCTCTCCCCTTAAGGGTCGATTGGGGCTGGTGACCGGAGCAAAGAGAACTGCTTCCACCCGTTCCAGATTTTCCCCTGAGAGCAGCAACGGTTGCCCCGGAGTCACCTCTGGAGATCTGGCATGGAGTAAAGGCACTTCCACCTCGGAGAGCACCAACAGGGAAAGGCGGCGACTGGCACTGTTGTTGGTACTGCCGCCAGAACCGCTGGGCCGAGCAGAAAGGGTCAGGGATCCCTTCCCTTGCGCCAGAGTGGTCGAGCCTCGATAGGCGATGGCACTTAGCTCCGCTTCCCCAGCGGGGGGATGGGTAAAGGTGAAGGTGGCAGGCTGCCCTTGGCGCAGGGTGGCAGTGGCGGTTTGGCGATAGGAGCCCCGGGTAATGCTCAGGTCGATCCCTTCTACCCCCGGCCACTCAGAGGTGCGAGCCAGCCAACGATCCACTTCTGAGGCCGGTAGCTGTGCCACCAAGTCGGATCCCTGTTCTTGGAGCAACAGCACAATGCGGTTGTCTGGCACCGATAAACCGGCCTGACGGGCTTGTTGCAGAGTCAGAGCATCCGCCGCAGGCGGAGATGGGCTGGGGGTTAAAACCGGTTGTAGAGCTGAGGGCGGAACAACACTGGGGGGCAGGGTCGAAGAAGAGAGATTGCCACAAGCAGAGAGAGCCAGTACTAGGGCACCCAAAACAGGCAGAGTTGGCGGCGTAGAAGGAACCCGTCGTGGCATGATCCGACTCATCCTCTCCTACAGACTGGAGATTGGCGGAAACCCAAACTTACTAGCCCGCAACCAGAAGCTGCCTGCTCTCTCTGTCTGAAACGCTAGACTATCTTTCCCAAACGAGGCCCCGGGCGAATTGGGCAAATGCCCCAACCCCTGAACGCGATTCATGATTAACCACCCTCACCCACAGGTGAGCCACACTCCTCACTTCCTCTATCCTTACTCGAATCCCCACCGAAAGGCTAGATGAAGAAGCGAAAAGACGACCGGGCTTGAAATGGCAAATTCACCGAATGGAGCAGGGATTCTCTAGGATCCCGTTCTACTCATCCAGCATTAGGGATCCAACCCACAATTGCACCGGGATAGCCACCATACCTAGATATTCCCTACCATTCTATACAAAATACAAAATAGGCTGGAGCGATGGCTAAGCCCCTGGGCGTGGAGGTGCTGCGAATGTCGTTCAATGTTTTGGGATAAAGTTGGGCCTAGCCTTTCCTGTTGCGCCAAGAACACTCAAGAGGGAACCAAGCTTTCGATCCCATCCTGGAGCGCGATGATGGCTTCTTTGGCCATGCCGATGAACAGGCCATGCTCTACCACCCCAACCGTGCCCTTCAGTTGATCGGCAATCTGGGCAGGATCCGTCATGGGGCCAAACTGGCAATCGAGAATGTAGTGCTGCTCGTCCGTTAGGTAGGGATCCCCTTTCTCATTCAGTCGCAGCACCGGGGTACACCCAATCGCCTCCACGCGGGCAAAGGTGGCTTTCCACCCAAACCGCACCACTTCCACCGGCAGGGCAAATCGAGTACCCAACTGGGTCACTTTTTTCGAGGCATCGGCGATGATGATCAGCGCTGCGGCGCTGGCCTCCACCAACTTTTCCCGCAGCAAGGCCCCACCGGCCCCCTTGATCAAATTCAAAGATCCGATCTCGATTTCATCAGCCCCATCGATGGCCATATCCAAATGGGGTTGCTCTTCTAAAGTGGCCAACGGGATCCCGAGGGAACGAGCTTGTTCGGCTGTACGAACCGAGGTGGGCACCCCGATCAGCTGCAGCCCCTCCGTCTGCATCCGCTCAGCCAGGGCACTGACCGCAAAAGCGGCGGTGGATCCCGTACCCAAACCCACCACCATGCCAGATTGCACCTTATTGGCGGCAGCCCGAGCGGCAGCTTGCTTCAATTCATCTTGTGTGGCCATTCCCGGTTCCTCTTTCGCTGAGCCCCTTTCGCCTGCGGAAATCCTTCCATTGGGACAGAAGTTAACGCACTAGCAGTGTAGGCTAAAAGGCTAATCTCCAAAAGGCTGATCCATTGATCTCCCGACCGCCCATCCACGGACGTGCTACCGCCCACTCCAACTAAACTCCTCTGGGGCAGCCACCACTTGGCCAAACAAGTCATAGGGTTCGGCACGGGTAATTTGGACCGGCACCAGGGATCCCAGGGATCCTCCGCCCCGCACATACATCACCCCATCCACCTCAGGGGCAAAGCGGGGGGAACGACCCATCCACTCTCCGGTTTGGGGGTTTTCCTGCTCCAAGAGTACAGGCACGATTCGGCCCACCTGCTCACGGTTACGTCGGAAGGCGATCCCCTGTTGCACCTGCATGAGCCGCTCCCGACGCTCTTGTTTCACAGACTCTGGGATTGGATCGGGACGATCATAGGCGGGGGTGCCCTCCTCTGGAGAGAAAGTAAAAACCCCGACATGGTCGAATTGATGACGCTGCACAAACTCCAACAGATGCCCAAAATGCGCTTCCGTTTCCCCTGGGAACCCCACAATGAACGTGGTTCGCAGCACCGCCTGAGGCAGCACCTGGCGCAACCGCTCAATTACCCGGTCGTTCACCTGCCCTTGCCAGGGGCGATTCATGCCCTTGAGCACCTCTGGATGGCTGTGTTGCAGGGGCAAATCCAGGTAGGGCAAGAAGTTGGGGGTTTCCTGAATCGCCTCCAACACCTTGGGGGTCAAGCCGGTGGGGTAGGCGTAGAGCATGCGGATCCAAGGAATGTCGATTTCCCCTAGAGCACGGATCAATTCGGCCAGCCGCGGTTCTCCGTACAGGTCTAGGCCGTAATTGGTGGTGATTTGGGAGATCAAGATCAACTCTTGCACCCCTTCGGCCGCCAGTTGTTCCGCTTCCCGCACAATTGAGTCAATGGAACGGGAGCGTTGGTTGCCCCGCAGATGAGGAATGATGCAGAAAGCACAGCGATAATCACAGCCCTCCGCCACCCGTAAATAGGCCACCGGAGCATGGGTGGTGCGGTAGCGTGGAACCGTTTCGTCGGCAATATAGTCCAGATCGGCGGTGACGGCATTCACCCGTTCCCCCCGCTCTACCCGTTTGATCACCTGCACGATCTGGTGATAATCGCCGGTGCCCACCAGAGCGACTGCTTCCGGGATCTCATCCAAGAGTTCCTGTTGAAAGTGCTGGGCCAAGCAACCGGAGATGACAATCTTTTTGCCCTGTACCGCTAACTCCATCAGGGTGCTGACCGACTCGCGCCGCGCCGCCTCAATGAAACTGCAGGTGTTGACGATGACATAATCTGCAGTCTCTTCGTCCCCATCGACCCGATAGCCCGCCGTAGCCAGTAAGCCCAGCATATGCTCCGTATCCACCCGGTTTTTCTCACAGCCTAGGTGCAGGATGGCAATGGATTTAGAGGTTGGGGCGGATGGGATGAGAGGGGCAGTGTCCAATCGATTCATAAAGGGTGAGTCAGGAGAAGCCGTTCGCCTCAAAGGAGGGTTCAAGCCTTGTGCCAGGGCGCTGATCTATTTTAGTGCGCCTTAGTGGGCACGGTTGGTGATCGCGGTATGAACCTGGGGCTTGAGGCTATTCGTAGATCCAGCTTTGGGCGATACTCGTCCAGCTCACCAGTTCTGAGTCGCTAAACCAGAGGGCGATCTCTCGTTGGGCGGTTTCCACCCCATCGGAGCCGTGGATGATATTCCGGCCAATATCAATGCCGAAGTCGCCACGAATCGTGCCCGGTTCTGAATCGAGGGGGTTGGTCTTGCCGATCAGCTTGCGGGCGGCAGCTACCACGCCCTTGCCTTCCCAAACCATCGCCACCACCGGCCCAGAGGTGATGAACTGAACCAAGCCGGGGAAGAAGGGCCGCTCTTTGTGCTCGGCATAGTGGGTTTCCGCCAGCTCTTGGCTCACCTGCAGCAGCTTCATGCCCACCAATTGGTAGCCTCGGCTTTCCAGACGTTGAATGATGGTGCCCACCAAGCCCCGCTGCACACCGTCCGGTTTGATGGCGATAAAGGTGCGCTCCATGTGTCTTCCCCTCGTTGTTACAGATCTTCACCGTTATCCTTGTACTGGATTAGGGATCCCCAGCGCAAGAGAGCAGCAGATTGAGTGCATGCCGTTAGCCCACCACCGCCAAGGTCAGAAACACCGACCCCACCAGCGTAATGCCCCATCCTGCCCAGCGCCTCAGCCCAGGAAAACGGGATCCCCAAAACTCCGCCCCCAACAAACTCACCAGCGCGATCCCGTACTGGGTGATTGTGAACCCAATCAAATAGGACAGCAAAGGCATCAATCCCGCCCCGATGATCACCTCGGCGTAGGCATAGCCATGAAACAACCCCGCCAGGGATCCGAACAGCAGCAGCACCCACCCCTGCACCTGCCGCGTCTGTACCAGCAGCAGCCCGAAGATCACGACCGAAGCGGCAATGCCCAGTTCCGTTAGCCCCAGATCGATACCGGCAATGTGGAGCGCCGTTCCCCCCAGAGCCGCCAGCACAAACCCCAACGGGATCCCGTAGCGCCAGTTTTGACCGGCGGAAATCAGCCCAATGGCCACAATAAAAGCCAGATGATCCAACCCAATCAGCGGGTGAGCCAACCCCGATAGGAACCCCTGCCACCACACCTGCGGGATCTCCCCACCGAAGGCATGGTGGGCGAACGCCGGGGCCAAGCAAGATAGGGCCAATAGGGATCCCACCCCGAGCCCAACAATCTTGAGGAAGGGTCTGGCCCACAAACCAAAAGAACCGCGAGATCCCGCCAGGGATCCCTGCCAAAATGGAGACATACTTCTGTACCTCGCAGAATAGAAATTGCGTTAGCTGCAACAGACGGCGGGCATTCTGGCTGGGGTGAAATCACCCTTCACAGCTGCGGGACAGCGACGGTCTTGCACCGTACTTTCCCCCTCACCTCCGACGGCTGCTCCCCGCCGGAACCGCTGGCTCTGGAGTTGGGTTCTGTTGGATCCCTAAACCCTAAGAGCAATCGCAACCCTATCACAGCTGGCCGTCACCGCCGATGACATTCGGTGAACTTCCCCTCTCTGGGTGGGCTGAGATTAGATGTATCGTTGAGAGATCTCAGGATCTTCAAGGGCGCTCGGTGTAGCCCTGTAGAGTCTCCGGCTCGAATTGCCGCAAAATGCGAGTTGCCTCTCGGAGGCGGACATCGGCATCTTCCTGCAGAACGAGCAAATATTTGCCCGCGTTCAATCGGTTGCGATAGGCCAAAGCATCTCCCGAACCACTGCTCAGGCCCACCCCGCCCCCCACAAAAAAACTTCCCATGGCCGCTGCTGCCCCACCCAACAGTCCACCAATTAGGTGGTTGCCAACGGATCCCGCCCAAGCAAAGGTCTCTAACCCACTCAAAATGCTAAACCCGATCCCCGCTAAAAAGCCAAAGGGCACCAACCAAACCGCCATACGATTCATCAGCTGACGGGCTGACCGGGCTGGATCGATCAGGCCAAAGTCATCGGCAGTTTTGTAGCCTCTTCCCAAAAGATTGAGCTGACTTAGAGAAAATCCTGCCTTTTCCAGGGCGCCATAGGCAGCCTCGGCAGCGATGCGATCCGGCAATACTGCGATCAAATAGCTCATGGCTTCTTTACCCTAGGACGGCTCCTTCCATTCTCGGCCAAGTTTGAATACAGCTCTTGCACGGGTTTCCTACAACCAACAATGCTGGTGTCCTTAAAGGCTAAAATCCCCTTCGTGCAGACGATGCGGAGCAGCAGGTGCTTCCCCAACCGCCCTCTATTAATCTCTACCAGCGTTTTTATGATGTTGTTCGGCGGATCCCGGCTGGACGGGTGGCAACCTACGGACAAGTGGCCCGTCTGGCGGGTTATCCCGGTTACGCGCGGCAGGTGGGTTATGCCCTGTTTCGGCTGCAAGGGGAAGAGACGGATATTCCCTGGCAACGGGTGATCAATGCCCAAGGACGCATTTCTTACTCGCCGTTTCGCATGGGCCAAGATGACCTGCAAAAAGTTCTTTTGGAGGCGGAAGGGATCCCTTTTAACTCAGAAGAGCGGGTGGATTTGCAGCAGTATGGCTGGGATCCCGAAGTCCATGAACGGGAAGCTTAACCTCAGCTTGATCCAAGCTTAAACTTGCCATAGCAAAACCTCTACCCCAAGCCTGGTAGCGTGAACGCGAACGCGCCTTGTCTTGTGGATGGAGTGAACCAATCGCTATGAAAGCATCTCGTCTCGCGCCCCGATCTCCCTCTGAAAAGGGATGGGTCTGGGTCGGTTTTAACCCTTTGGCCAGATCCCTATGGATCGGTCTTTTGTGTGTCCTGCTCAGCTGGGCCAGTGCCTGTGGTAGCAGCGGTAGTAGCTCAGTGGCTACCGGCGGCGGTGCAGGCTTTATCGGTACGGATCCCGGTGTGGTCTTATCGACTCAGCCGCCGGCCTTTACCCTGCAAGTGCTGCATGCTAGCGACCTAGAAGCCTCTTTGGCGGCGGTGCAGGATGCCCCTCGTTTTTCAGCGGTGGTGAACGCCCTGCGCCCCCAATTTCCCAATACGGTAGTGCTCTCTAGCGGCGACAACTATATTCCCAGTCCCTTCTACAACGCCAGCACGGATCCCTCTCTTGACAGCCGGTATAACCGCACTCCCGGCAAGGCGGATATCGAAATCCTCAATGCCATTGGATTTGAGGCTTCCGCCTTTGGTAACCACGAGTTTGACCAGGGCACTCGCCAAATCCGCGACCTGATTCGTCCCGACAGTGGGCGTGGCTATGCTGGGGCTCGCTTTCCTTATCTGAGTGCCAACCTTAGCTTTAGTGGCACCGGGGAGCTGTCCAGCTCTGATCTGACTGCCAATGGCCAGGAGGCCAGCTCTATTCGTGGCAAAATTGCCAAAACCGCTGTGATTACGGTGGGTGGAGAGCGAATTGGCCTGGTGGGGGCCACCACCACTCGTCTGGCAGGGATTTCTAGCCCTGGGCCTGAGGTCACCATTGAGGGCAGCTTTGACGAGACCGACCAAGTGAATGCTTTTGTGTTGCAGCCTTTTGTCGATGAGCTAACCGCTCAGGGCATTAACAAGATCTTTCTGCTGGCCCACTTGCAGCAGCTTCAAAACGAAGTGAACTTGGCCAGCCAATTGCGGAATGTGGATGTCATTATCGCGGGCGGATCCCACCGTGTGCTCGCTAAGCCCCAAGATCGCTTGCGCACGGATCTGCCGGATCGCCGCACCGGTGACTACCCTATTTTGCGCATCTCTCCCAGTGGGCAGCCAGTGGCGGTGGTGAATGCGGCTTCCAACTACCGCTATGTCGGTCGCTTGGTGGTTAGCTTTGATGCTAATGGGGTGATCAGTGCTGTGGATCCCCTCAGCGGGGCCTATGCCACCGATGACCAAGGGGTAGCAGCGGTGGGAGGCACCCCCAATCCCGATGTGCTACGGGTTGCCAACGATATCGGCAATATCATCCGTGCTAAGGATGGCCGTACCTTTGGCTCCACCACCAATTTCTTGAATGGGTTGCGGGCTGAGGTGCGTACTGAAGAAACCAACCTGGGTAACTTAACTGCCGATGCCAACTTGGCCTACGCCAAAACCATTGACCCCAGCACGGTAATCTCCCTCAAGAATGGCGGTGGTATTCGCGCTCCGATTGGAGCGACCACGGGTGGTGGCGGTGGTGAGCCGGTGCAACGGATCCCTCCCCTGGCCAACCCGGATGCGGGCAAGCAGTCTGGGCAAATCTCCCAGTTGGATATTGAGAGTTCCCTGGCCTTCAATAATGGTCTGTCTCTCTTGACGGTGACTGCTAGTGAGCTGAAACAGGTGGCCGAGCATGGGGTGGCTCAAACTCAGCCGGGTGCGACGCCCGGGCGCTTCCCGCAAATTGGTGGTTTTGCCTTCAGTTTCGATCCTTCTCGTCCGCCGGGATCCCGGGTGCTCTCGCTGCGGGTCGATACCCCCACTGGGCGGGATGTTGTGGTGCAAAATGGCCAGGTGCAAGGGGATCCCAACCGCACCTTCCGTATGGTGACACTAGGCTTCTTGGCCAACGGTGGGGATGACTATCCCTTCAAAAGCTTCTCGAATATCAATCAGGTGGATCTGGCTCCCAGATCTGGTATCACCTTCGATACCCCCGGCAGCGAACAAAATGCTCTGAGCCTATATCTACAGCAAATTGGCGTATTTACGGATCCCGATACCCCGGCAGCGGAAGATACCCGCATTCAGAATCTCTCGGTTCGCCGGGATACGGTGTTGTAGGTGGCGATTGCTCAATTCAATCTTGATTAAAGAATGGGATCCCTGCTGTGGTAGGGATCCTTATTTTTTGCTCAGTGCTGGGGCGGGCAAGTTGCGGTAGGCCTAATATCAAATCTCCGAAGATTTGCTACATATAAGAAGACGTTAGAGCTAACCGCCATGAGTGGAGTCCTCAAAATCGATATCGCTGAAACAGCAGAAGAACTAAAAGCCGTCTTGGAACAACAGCAACGGTCATCACAGCGCCGTAAAGTACAGGTGTTGTGGTGGCTCAAAACAGGACAAGCGAAGCGTGTTGAGCAGTTAGCCCAACTGAGCGGTTGCCATCGCACGACCGTGTCTCGGTGGCTGAGCCAGTATCGACAGAGTGGACTCGAAGGGTTGGTGGAGGTAGCATCTCGCAGTGGACGACCGCGAGCGATTAGCGGTGAAGTCCTGGCATCTTTAGAGCGGGAACTGCAAGATCCAGAAGGCTTTAGCAGTTATGGAGCGGTGCAGCAGTGGCTCGCAGCGGTGCATGGTCAACGGGTGCCCTACAAGACGGTGCATAAGACGGTGCGCTATCGGCTCAAAGCGAAGCTCAAAGTGCCCCGTCCGGTGTCAAAGAAGCAGACTCCTGGGGCGTGCGAATCCTTTAAGCAAACCTTGCAGCCCAGATCAGCCAGTCGCTTCCGCCAGCCTTGAGACAACGCTACAGGAGGCGAATCCGCTATTGGTGCAGCGATGAGAGCCGCGTCGGACTGCTGACGGTTCAACATCGCAAGTTGACGGGCTTTGGGGTGCAGCCGATGGGTTCAATTCAATGGGAGTTTGTGTATCGGTGGCTGTACGGTCTCGTGGAACCGCTGAGCGGTGCCTCGTGGATGGTCGAGTTTTCTCATCTCGACAGTTGTTGTTTTGAGGCGTTTTTGCACAGCTTTGCGGCTCAGTTCCCCGATGATTTACATCTGATTCAGGTGGATAATGCCGCAGCCCATACGGCTCAGAACCTGACGATAGCGGACAATGTCATCTTGGTGTTTCAGCCGCCTTATTGCCCTGAGGTCAATCCCATTGAGCGGGTCTGGCGGGAACTCAAGCGGGAGCTAGCTTGGGTTCACTTTGATGATGTTGGCCAACTCCAGCACGCCATCAGCCAGTGGGTTTGTCGGCTGAGTCGCTGCGATCGCTGACTCAGTGGGATTGGATTGTCGATTCTCTATGTGTAGCGGGTATTTAGAGAATTGATATCACGTATTATCCGAAAAGTATGTTTCTCAATGGATGCAAGCTCAGTAAACCCGACTGGCATGCGCCGCCAGCCGCGCCAAGTTCGCAGTCAGGAGCGGGTCAACCGCATTCTCGATGTGGCGGCAGAGTTGTTTATGACCGAGGGCTACGGAGCCACCACCACCAATGCGATCGCTAAGGGTGCCAAGGTGTCGATCGGGTCGCTCTATCAGTTCTTCCCGGACAAGGCCGCCATTTTGCAGGCGTTGGCCCTGCGCTACGGCGAGCTGCTGCACCAGCGACTGTCAGCACTCGATCCGGTTGATATGGCGCAGCTGCCACTGCCTATCTACGTGGATCGGATCATTGATATCACCGATCAATTTTTCAGCGAGCATCCCGGCTACTACGCCATTTTTATGGAAGTGCAGGGGACGATGCCCGAACTGGATGCCATCGAAGCGGAGGCCGACGCTGAACTGATGGAGGATATGATCCTGTCCCTATCTCATCGCAATGCAGCGCTAGACCGGGCTGACTATGAGGCGATCGCCTTTGTACTGGTCAAAGCAATTGGTACATTACTATGGCTTGCCCTTGGGCAGGAAAAATCGTTTCGGCAACGTCTAGTGACCGAAACGAAACGGCTCACTTTACACTACCTACAAAGCTATTTCTCAGTCAGAGATAATCTTAGCTAACAACCCGACTGGAGCGGACTGACAACATTGGTTGTTTTTAACTAAAGTTGCTTACAGCCGCTCGGCCGGAACGTTAGCTTGTACCTAATAGGAGGAAAGCGATGGCTGCTGCTGCGGTAAAAATTATAAGGTTGAGATGCGAAAATCCCCAAGATAATTTGACTGACGAAGTGAAGATGCAACAGGATGGTCGTCAGATTTGGCCAAATAGAGATGATGGATATTTTTCAATATCAACAGGCAACGAGGTTCCGCTAAACCTGGTTCTTGCATTTGATACCGTCACCCGAATCACTCTTTACGATGATGAAGACCTTGGTAGCGACGACAACCTTGGCACCGTAGAAATCTTCGACTACGAGGCAGGTGGCGAACGCACCAAGGACATCGCCGGATCCGGATCGCTCTACAAACTGACCTACATAGTTAGAACTCTCGATTTCTAGCTGATTTCTGAAGCATTACTGGGTGTGGACGGAGACCAGTGCTCTTCGTCCTTGCCCCTCGGTTACGGTTTACTCACATTGGGCTTGTTATCTCAATATGCTGCACTTCCAAAATCTTGGTTCCCGTTATCTGGGGCATCACCAAGTTTTTGCACTTCTTCCCGTAAAATTGCCGATCAGAGCAAAAATAGACTTCAGGGTAATAAGATAGGTACACAATGCCAGTCACAGACTTAAAATTAAAAGTGATTGCGTGAGGACAACCCTATGCAAATTACTCTGAACCTACCTGATAGCCTCAGCCAAACTGAAACCTTTAACCAAAGCGACTGGCTTCGTGAAATTGCTATTGCCCTATTTCAGCAAGAGCGGATTTCCCTCAGCCGCGCCAGCAAAATCGCTGGGATGGAACTCATGGACTTTCAAAAGCTGCTGGCAGACCGTGGCATTTGCGTACATTACGATGTGGAAGATTTTGAGCAAGATGTTCAGCACCTGCGAGATCGGGGCTGGCTATGATCGTTGTCAGCGATACCTCTGCCCTTTCCAATCTTGCCCTTGTCGGTCACCTCTGGTTGCTAGAAGCCCTCTACCAAAACGTTATTATTCCGGACGTTGTTGCTAGCGAACTCGCAGCCGCCAGCAATCCCACCATTCCAGCCATTCTTCAACTGAACTGGATTCAAGCTCAACTCCTCACCAACTCCGAACTTGCCGACCAGCTTCAACAAGAACGGGGACTCGATGCCGGAGAAGCCAATGCTATTGCGTTGGCATTTGAGCTACAAGCCGATGATTTGCTCATTGATGAACGCTTGGGACGACAAGAAGCTATTCGGCTTGGGCTGTCTATCATTGGTATCCTGGGTGTTCTGCTCGTAGCTAAACAAAGAAGCCTCATCCCTCAAGTTCAACCCGTTATGGATGCCTTGATTAACCAAGCCGGTTTTCGCGTCAGCCCTCAGCTATATCAGCGTATCTTAGCCTTTGCCCAAGAGCTTTAATATTAGTAAAGGATAAGCCGAGATGGTCTGTGGAGAAAGCCAGCTAACACTGCGTGGCAGCGGACGGTCGAGAACTACTGGTGTTGAGTTCAAGGTTATCTGACGCCGCTGCACTTCACCGTTATGTTGCCAACCTCGGTGAAGAACTGGTTTGAGAGGGAGCAGATCCCTTTAGGGCCAGTCGTGGAGAATCCCGATGCTCTGACAAGTCACTGCACCTGACCTTGTGATAGGTTTTCCCTCGCGTTGAGGAGCCCAGGTGACGTTATTCCCTAGAACTCCCCAGGCTCTGCCGGTGGTTCTCTGCTCTCGGTAACCAGGGCTGGAGTTGCCAAAGGGATCCCGGTGGAAGGCCCGATCCAGAGCAGAAACATCATGGCTGGAAGAGCCGTGAACGCGGTGATCAAATAAAACATCGGCCAATTCACCGCAGCAGCCAAATAACCGGATACAGCTCCTGCCAAAGTTCCCCCGACGGCAAACACGCTGGTGAGCAAGGCATACTGAGTGGCGCTAAATTGTCGATCACACAGACTCATCAAAAAAGCCAAAAAGGCCGCAGTGCCCATCCCCCCGGCCATATTGTCAAAAATCGTTGCCCCTACCAGCAGCGGGTAATTTTGTCCCACTAACCCGATCGCCCCTAGGCCCAAATTGCCGATCCCTTGCAAGACCGCAAAGATAAACAGACAGCGATAGGTGCCGATGCGGCTCACCAACTCTCCCCCCACAAAAGCCCCCGCCAAGGTGGCAAACAAGCCAACCCAACTGCGAATAATGCCCAGGTCGCTGGTGCTAAACCCCGTTTGCAACAAAAAAGTCGGGGTCATTTGTCCCGCCAGACTATCCGGCAGCTTAAAGCAAACCACAAACAGCAGGATCACCAGAGCGAGGCGATGTTGCCAAAAGGATTGAAACGGCTCGAGGATGGCAGCTCGCAAAGAGGTGGGTTTCAGGGCGCTATTCTCCGGTTCCGGAGCCAGAAAAGAGGTGACCACCCCGATCGACATCAGCAGCGCCATAATGCCGTACACCTGCCACCAGGGCAGATAGTCCGCTAGGATCAACCCCACTCCACTGCTCACTAGCAAAGCCATGCGGTAGCCAAACACAAAAATGGCCACCCCTGCTCCCATCTCCCGCTCTTCCAACACATCAGTACGGTAGGCATCCACGGCAATATCCTGGGAAGCCCCAAAGAAAGCCACCAAAAGCCCCACCCCAAAAATTGGGCGGGTCAGTACTGTAACACCAGGCCAAGTTTGGGCTAGCTCCTCTAAACCCAATCCCTCTAGCCAGGTTTGAGTGGGATCTTGAAAACCCAACAAACCCAAACTAAGGAGCAACAGCACTTGTGTAAGAGCCATCCACCCCCGCCGCCGACTGCCCCGCAGGGATCCCGGTGCGGGCAGCAAAAACCGATCCAAAAAGGGGGACCACAGGAACTTAAAGGAATAGGGCAAATTGAGCAGGTTAAACAAACCAATGGCGATAGTAGTCAAGCCCGCTTGGGTGAGCCAGGCATTCAAGGTGGTGTTGATCAACAACAACGGCAACCCTGAAGAAAAGCCCAACAGCAGCAATATGCCCATTTTGGGGCTACCGTATACTCCGAATGCCCGCCTTAGGCCGTTTGCCTCAGCCCCTGTCATCTTGACTCCTCCCCACAACCGCATCCACTCTAGGGGATCCCTATGGATCCACGATCTTGCCAGTCACTTTAACAGGTTCCTTCCCTCGGAACCTGCTCCAACAGTGCTGGAGATGGGGAAAGCCTCTAGAGGCTGCTGCGAATCACAAACGAGTAGTTACTGCCTGGCTCCAACAAATAGTCCGATTTTTCTAGAAAGCGGCTCAAGGGCTCTCGAATCAGGGCCCGGCCCACAGAAGGTTCGACCTTGAGCTCCCCGGCTCGAAAACACCAGCAAAAGTGCCAAACCCAACCATTGGCATTCACTTCTCCCTCGATAGCACCCTCCTGCCAGGAGTAACGGGTAATTTGTACATGGGCAGTGGTTTGGGGCAATCGACTCATGGAAACTCTCCGGATCGGATCCCTTCCGGTGCCACAAGACTCACAACCGGAGTCTGAGAACAACCCATCCTAGGAACCGGCTCAGGTCAAGGGCCTGAACGGTCTAGATTCTTTTGAGAATGCTAGCAACAACCCCCCCAGAGAGGGGGGCTGCTTTGTCAAAATCATCCTGCTGGGAATGAGGAGCGTCAATTTATCGAGCAGCCGTAGCAAGAGTCTTGGAGGCTTTTCGTTCAGGCTTCTCAGCTGCAACCTCGGCTAGTAAGGCTCGCAAGCTGGGGAAAAGGAAATGATTTTCCTCGACATACTGAGCCCCGAACAGTCCCTTCTCCGCCCAAAAAAATCGATCAATGGTATGCTCGTTTCGCCGAACCAGGATGAGTGCTGGTGGCTGGATAGACTGATCCTGAATATATTTCCGGGCAGCGGTTACCGACTTCTCCTCACCACTATCCAAATTAAATTGAGGAATATGATCTAAAATTTTTCGCCCCTCCAAACGGCGGCGACTCTTACGCTTTCTTCTCCTAACCAATGTAAGCCTCCTGTAGAAGGATTACTAAACAACCGCACAAAATATATCAGCATTGCTTAAGAAAATCAATAACTTCTACCCCCTTTTTGTTGCCACTTTTTACAAAACAACAAACATCTCGACTTTAGATGAAAGAAGGTGGAAATGTGCCTTCGGAGCCTCTGCAGAGCCTTTCGAAAATCGTTCATTAGACGAACAAAAACAAGCTGACCCTCACCTGAAAGGAGCGCCGACAAAGGGCTCTGACGAAATCAGGTAAAGATAGCCGGGTGAAGAACCAGTGGCATTAGCACCCTGTGAAGCAAATCAACTGCCTGTGCAGAAGACCCTCTTCAGACTGAGTTTCTAAGTTAACATTAAAAAAATCGATACTCAACAGAACATATACCTAAACCCAGTCCCAAATGGGCTGCTGCTAGGTCGGAGCCTGCTAAGTGAATCGTAAAGATTGCAAAAGATTGCAAAAGATTGCAAATGTGGAGCTGCTCAGCCCAAGTGGGGTAGGGCCACACCCAGGTGCCGCACAGCGATCGGGTAGAGCATCATGACTTTACAACCAACTCCCGATTTCTACAATACGTTTCCAGCACTGCGCTGAACCGATTAGACGGGGGACGGACATCTTGCTAGTCTGGCTTCAGGCTTGGCTTGGCCGCTACAGGCCAGGTTTAGCTGTGGAGTTTGGATAGGGAGTTTGGGGTATGAGAAAATTGGCGTTTCTGATGGGTCTGTGGCTCAGCCTGGGATCCCTGCCGGTTTGGGCACAAGAGTCGACCCCGCTGCCTAGCCCGACTGCACCTGCTTCTCCCGGGGTGCCGCTCCCTGCCGCCACCCCCAGTCCAGCTCAGCCGGGCCCAGGTTCTCCCACGCCCAGTCTGACGGCAGAGCAGGTCACGGATGACCAGGTGGAGCAGTTGGTGAACATTTTGCTGGAACTGGATCCCTTGATTCGCCGAGCCAGCACCCAACTGCGGGAAACTCAGGATGAAGATGAATACGAGCAAATTATGCAGCGCACCGAGGCCCAAGCCAGCCGCATCGTTGAGGAGCAAGGACTGACGGTGCCTCAATATCGCGAACTGATGACCCTGGCCAACGAAAACCCCGTTCTCAATCAGCGGATCCGCGTGCGGTTACAGGAAGTGATAGAAGAAGCGGAATCTTCTGGTTCTCCAGAACCGGCCACTCCGGCGCCTACGCCTTAGGCTGTGCTAGCTTGCCTTTGCCAGAAATAGAGAGCACCCAAGGTAACCGTAAAGTAAAGCAGGTGTGCTCAGCTTCGCTGCTCAGGTGAATGCTCCCTTGCAGCAGGTTCATCCGCTTTTGAACGAGGGCCAGCCCTAACCCTGTCCCCCCTTGTCGCCAGGGATCCGGATTGGGCACACGATAAAACTTCTCGAATACCCGCTCTTGCTCTTGTGGGGGGATGGTCACGCCGGTGTTGAGGATCTGGATCTCGAGGTGATCCGGATGGTTATGGACACTCAGGCTGATCAGTTGGTCAGTCGGGGTAAATTTGTGGGCATTTTGTAGCAATTCCGCCAGCACCGCGCGCAGCACCTCTGGCAAAGTGCAGATGGGGGGTAAATCGGGAGGATACTCCAGGCTAAAGAGCTGATTGTAGCTACGGGCCACTTCTGCGAATGGATCTGTGATTGGCGGCAACCACTCTTTCAAATCTAGCCAGTGGGGTTGCTGCGATCCGATCAACACCTCCAGCCGCTGTAACTCCAGCAAATCCTCCACCAACTTGATTTCCCGCTCACATTCTCTGTTCAAAACATCCAGGTAACGGGCCACCTTTTCGGGGTCGGGGGGTTTGGCCACCCCGTTGCTGGGCAGTAGCGCCGAGCTGAGCAAACGGATCCCCATTTTGATGCTGGAAAGGGGGGTGCGCAGCTCGTGGGACACGGTGCTGAGAAAATCGTTTTTGAGGTGATCTAGCCGCTGTAACTCCTGCACCTGTCGGTCCAGTTGGGCGGTGCGGGCCTGTACTTTTTCTTCCAGAGTGTGGTTGAGCTCCTGAATTTGCTGGAACAGCTCCGCCTGCTGAATAGCAATCGAGAGGTGATCCGCCAAGGTCAAGATCAGATTGTGACTGGTGGCCAACCAGCCGGAACGGGCGGTTTTCAGTTGTAGGCACAAGCTACCCCAAAGGGTAGGGGGGGCGGATAAGGACTCCGTCCCGCTGACGCGACCGGAGCTTCCGCTGCCACCGTAGAGAGGTGCCAACAGCCAGCTACCGGGATAGGCTTTGGCCATAGAGGGGATGCAGATCCAGTCTTTAGCCTGGCTGACGGTTTCAAGGGTCACTACTTTCCCCTGCTTCAGGAGCTGCGCCATCCGGTTGTCAGAATCGGGAATCGAGCAGCCCAAGTAGCCATCTGCTTGGGTTTGATATTCGGAGATGACGCACCACTCTTGTTGCTGCGGTTGATAGCGGCTAATGCTGACCCGATCTGCCTCCAGCAAGTGACAAATTTCCCGAGTGGCCACCGAAAAGATTTTATCCAACTCCAATGAGGTGCGAATGGCTCGGATAACACGGTTCAGAGCCTGTTCACGAGCCGCTTGCTGGCGCACATTGAGTAGGTTTTGGCGGGCCTTGAGCAGGTGGTGAATTCGTTGTCGCATCACCGGCCAGTGGATGGGTTTGGTGATGTAGTCGCTTGCCCCAGCGGCAAAAGCTTTGTCTACAGAAGCTTGATCCTCCAGGGAAGTGATCATCAAACAGGGTAGATCCGCATCCAACACCTGTAACTTCTGGCAACACTCAAATCCATCCATCCCCGGCATAAGGGCATCCAACAGGACGATTTGCGGCTGGCTCTGGGAGTAGAGGACGAGGGCCTGTTCACCTTCTTCTGCTTCCACAACTCGATAGCCTTCGTGAACCAACAAATGCATCAAGTACACCCGTGTCGAGGGGTCATCATCCACCAGCAGCACAGTCGGAGATGAAAAGTTCGTCAATCGATCATCAGAGGTGTGGATGGGAGGGGGCTGCACCTGGGGTAACTCTATATCGCTGGTCGATTACTATCAGAACCCTAACAGCAACTGATCTAATTATTGTCTAGCTTAAAAGAGCTTTGAAGCATCTGGTATCAGCAAAAACCCAGATTGTCATAGGAGGTTTTACGCATCTTTGAGGAGGGATCCCTTTGGTAGGAAGCCTTTGATCAACCTGAGCCTGACTCACTTTCCGTTAGGATCCATAACGGTGTGAGGAGATGTTATGGCTACCTTTGAAGACGTTGTCCCACCCCTAGACGGGATCCCGGAGCAGGGAGTTGGATTGGAGTCAACCGTGGTGATTGGGGCGGGGCCTGCTGGGTTGAGTGCCGCTTATGAGTTAAATCGCAAGGGGTGGCCAGTGACAGTTTTGGAAGCAGATCCGGTGCAGGTGGGGGGTCTATCCCGCACGGTCATCTACCAGGGGTATCGATTTGATATTGGCGGGCACCGCTTTTTTTCCAAATCTGCCGAGATCGAGGCATTGTGGACAGAGATTCTTGGCTCGGAGATGCAGGTTTGTCAGCGGCTGTCTCGTATTCTTTACCAGGGTGTTTTCTTTGATTATCCGATTCGCCCTTTCGATGTCTTCAGCAAATTGGGGCCGGTATTCACCACCCTTTGTCTGCTCAGCTATCTAAAGGCGCGGCTATTGCCAAGATCTAAGCCAGTTTCTTTTGAAGATTGGGTGATCGATCAATTTGGGGAACGGCTGTACCGCACGTTTTTTAAGACCTATACCGAGAAGGTTTGGGGGATCCCTTGTAGCCAGATCAGCGCCGATTGGGCAGCCCAACGGATCAAGGGATTATCGATGGCCTCTTTAATCCGCAAAACTCTGTTCCCCGGCGGGGAGGGGGTGATTAAAACCTTGATCGACCGCTTTCGTTATCCCCGTTTGGGGCCGGGGCAGATGTGGGAGCGCATTCAAACCCTGTTGGCCGAGGCAGGGCAGCCGGTGCAATTGGATCGCAAGGTCACGGAAATTGATTGGGATAAGGGCGGGATCTATAGGGTACAGGCGCGCTCCCGACGAGGGGAGATCTTTGGGGTGACGGGGCAGCATTTTATTTCCACCATGCCGTTGCGCTCTCTGGTGCGGTCTTTGGTGCCAGCAGCTCCGGAGCCGGTGCGAGCGGCTGCCGAACAGCTACGCTACCGAGATTTTTTGACGGTGGTTTTGGTGGTGGATGTACCCGATTTGTTTCCGGACAATTGGATTTATATTCACGATCCATCGGTGCGGGTGGGGCGCATTCAAAACTTCAAGAACTGGAGTGGCGATATGGTGCCCAATGCTGAGGTCACTTGCTTGGGTTTGGAATATTTTTGCTCGGTATCGGATCCCTTTTGGCGGCAAACTCAGGCCGATTTGCTGGTTTTGGCAGAAACTGAATTGCGTCAGTTGGGTCTACTGAAGAAGGCCAATGTTTTGGATGGCACGGTGATTCGGGCCCCGAAAGCCTATCCGGTTTACGACCACGGCTATCAAACCCATATCCAGATCATTCGTGCCTTTTTGGAAGAGGTCTTGCCCAATTTGCAGCTGGCGGGTCGCAATGGCATGCACCGCTACAACAACCAGGATCACGCCATGATGACGGGCCTACTGGCTGCTCGCAACATTCTGGTTGGGGAACGGCGCTACGATTTGTGGCGAGTTAACCAGGATGCCGAGTATCTGGAGGAGGGGGATCCCACCGCAGCACCGATGGGGGGGCGAGCCGTGCCGCAGGCGATGGGTCGATGGGTCAATCGGGTTAGGTCGGGTTAGGCCGCTTGGAGCCCGTTTCGCCATCCAACACCTCTAGGATGGCCTTAGCCGCCCGACGCAGTACCCCAGGCTCTCCGAGAGCCGCTCGCATGGCGGCATAGTCAGCTTGGAGTTGGGCTTGCCGCTCTGGGTGGGTGAGCAAGGCCAGGGCCAGTTCCAGCACCGTTTCCGGCTGGGCTTGATCCTGGAGCAATTCCGGTACGATGGGGCGCATCTGCACCAAGTTGGGGGGAGACATGAAGGGTACGGATACCTTCAGCCAATGGCGGGCGATCCAAAAGGTAATCGGGTTGAGGCGGTAGATGACCACCTGTGGGATCCCCAAAATGGCGGTTTCCAAATTGACGGTGCCGGATTTGGCCAAAACCAGGTCAGCCGCCGCCAGCGCTAGGTGATGGGCCGGAGAGGGCAAAGGTGACCCAGAGCCTGGGTCACAAGGCAGAGCTTGGGGATCCAGCAGGGTGAGATCCAACCCGAGGCGGCGGGCAGCCCGAGCGATCGGGGCCGCAAAGCGAGGCGAGGCCAAGGGCACCCAAAAGCGTACCTGCGGCAGGCGCTCCTGCAACAGGCGGGCGGACTCTAGCAGGATGGGCAGTACCGAGCGAATTTCCTGTTGGCGGGAGGCCGGCACCAACATCACCACCGTTTCATCGGCAGGGATCCCTAAATGGGCCCTGGCTTCGGCACGGCTGGGCACAGTCGCCAGAATATCCAGCAGTGGATGACCGACATGCTGAACATTAGCTCCCGCCGCTTGGTAATACTGGGCCTCCTGTGGAAAGATCGCCAACATCAGCTGCATCTGCTGGGCCAGTTGGTAGGTGATGCGGGTATCCTGCGACCACACCCACTCCTGGGGGGCGATGTAGTAGATGGTCGGGATGCCGCGCCGCTGCAACAGACGGGCAACGCGACTATTGACCCCGACATAGTCCACCAGCACCGCTATATCTGGCGGATCTTGGGCCAGAAAGCGACGAATTTTCCATTCCGTCCAGAGGGCCGGGCCAATGAAGGGGAGGGCTTCCAAAACCCCGATCGAGCTGATCTCGGTGGTGCGGTGCAACAGGTGGGCGCCGGCTGCGGCCATACGCGCTCCCCCGACGGCTGTGATGCGCAGGCGCGGACGTTGATGCCGCAATTCATGGATGAGATGGCTGGCCTGCAGATCCCCTGAGACCTCCCCCGTGCAGATGAACAGGTGGCTCACGCGTTACCCTTGTCATCCATCTCTAAACCATCCATCTCTGAGGCTCCTTGGCTCCCCTTACGCAAAACTGGCAAAGGGCCACGCCGCTGGGGCTGGGAGAGGGAGTCTTCCAAAAATTGCAGCAGATGCTGCAGGGATCCCGCCTCATCCACCAGATCTTTCCCCTTCACGGAGCGGAGGCTATTGCTGTTGCGCAAGGTTTGCAGGGCTTTTTCCAGAGGCAAGCCAGAGCGGTACAGCAACCGGTAGGCCTCGCGCAGCAAGGGTAGGGATCCCTCCATCGACTTGGCCCGCCGCAACCCCACCAAATTCAAGCCGCGAATGCGGGCCGGGTGGCCTTCTGCCAACATGTAAGGGGGGACATCCCGGTCGATGCGGCTCATCGCCCCTACCATCGCCAGCCGTCCGACGCGGGTGAACTGATGGATCCCGACCATACCGCCGATACGGGCCTGCGACTCGATGTGGATATGTCCAGCCAAGGCAACGGCGTTGGTGATCACCACCTGATTTTCAATCACACAATTGTGAGCCACGTGAGCATAGGCCATGAGCAAATTGTTGTCGCCGATTAGGGTGGCTTCCCCTTCATTGGTGGCTCGGTTGATGGTGACGAACTCGCGGATGCGGTTACCCCTGCCGATCACCACCTGGGAGGGAGCCCCGCTGTACTTGAGATCCTGCGGCTCGGTACCCAACACCGCCCCTGGAAAGATCTGGTTGCCCTCACCAATTTCTGTCCAGCCATCGATCACAACGTTGGCCCCCACCACCGTATGAGCAGCAATACGGACATGCTCACCAATGACCGTGTGCGGGCCCACCTGCACCGTTTCGTGCAACTCGGCTTTCGGATGGATCACCGCTGTAGGATGGATCCGTGGGGAAGAGTTGGGAGTGGATCCCGCTGAAGCCAACGAACTCATTTCTAACCCAGCTAGCAAATGTGGTTACGCTCCCAACCCTGCGAATGACGATGAAGGCTTAGTTCCGCTCAGCACCCGAGCCTGCCCCTATCCCAACACTTTAGCAGGGTCTTTTGGCGACAAGTCGCTGCTTCTGCCTTCGCCCTACGCCTAGGGCACCCGGTTGGGAAAAACGACCCACAGGGCCCACGAGGTAACAGGCCAGGGATCCCGCTTGCCCCCGAACGTTGCTCTACCGCCATCAATCCACTAAGGAGAACATCAGCTCTCCCTCCGTCACCAACTGGCCCCCCACTTGGGCTCGGCAAAACATCTTGCCAATCCGCTTCTGGCGAATGGTGAGCAAATCGGCAGAGAGCAGCAGTTGATCCCCTGGCAGCACCGGGCGGCGGAAACGAATGTTATCGATCCCGGCAAAGAGCGCCAAATGCCCCGCCACATCTGGTAGCTTAGTGAGCACGATTCCCCCCACCTGTGCCATGGCCTCGACGATCAAGACGCCGGGCATGATCGGTCGGTTGGGGAAATGGCCTTGGAAGAAGGGTTCGTTAAAGGTGACATTTTTCAAGCCCACGGCCCGCTGCCCTGGCTGATACTCCACCACCCGATCCACCAGCAAAAAAGGATAGCGATGGGGCAGGATCTCCAGAATTTGATCGGCTGTAAAAACGGCTGGGGCTGCCGCCAATTGGGCTGCCGCTTCAGCAGAGAGCAGAGAAGTGGGGGTCACGTCGGTGGACATGGTGAGATGGGAAGAGCAAGACACAACTTCGATGGGCAAACCTGATCTGAGTCACGGCAGCTTTGGCAATGGATAGCGGCATCCCTGACTGGCCTCACTCCGCATGGATCAGCAGGGATCCACTGTTGAGAAGCTGCTCCGAGAGGCGGTGGTGCAGCGCATGGCCCGCCTTGTAGGCGACAATATGCCCCTGCAATCGATAGCCCAACAGGCTGAGATCTCCTAGTAAATCTATCAGTTTATGGCGCACTGGCTCATCGGGATAGCGCAGCGGCCCCAACCACTCCGTCTCAGTACAGACAATCGCATTGTCCAAGCTGCCCCCCTTGATCAAGCCGCGCTGACGCGCCAGTTCCACATCCTGCTGCCGGGTGAAGGTGCGGGCCGGGGCGATGGATTCCACAAAATCCGCTGCCGTAGCTATCCAGCTCAGCCACTGTTGTCCAATCGGCGAGTTGGCAAAATCGATGCCATAGGTGAAGCGGGCTGTAGGGTAAGGGAGGGCGCTGACAAAAGCCTCTCCTGCCCAGACAGTGACGGGTTCTTTGATCACCCCTAGCAGCGTTGGTTGATGCTGCGCCAGGATCCCAGCCTGGGCAATTGCCTCCACAAAGGGTAAGGCCGAGCCATCCAAGATCGGCAGTTCCGGCCCATTCACCTCGATGCGGCAGTTGTCAATGCCCAGAGTGTAGAGGGCTGCCAATAGGTGTTCTACAGTCTGCACCTGAGATCCCTCACATCCTCCTGGACAGGTGTGCTGCAACAGGGTGGAAAGATGGGCCGGGGCCAGGGATCCCAACTGGGCCGGGATGGTGGGGGATCCCGGTTGATCCACCCGTACAAAGACTCGCCCCATATCTACAGGAGCAGGATGCAGGGTACAACGCACCGATAGGCCCGTATGTAAGCCAATTCCCTCAAGGGAGATGGGACTGGCCAGGGTGTGTTGCAGAACCCTCATCGCTCTTGGCCCTGATCAAAAACCCGATAGTACAGCTCTCGGTAGCCCACCCGCAGGCTGCTGCGGGCATCCGCCAATTTTTCTTTGCGGCTGCGGGTGCTGTAGGTGCTGAAAACTTCGTAGGTATCTCCCTCAAAGAAAAAGGAAGAGACATCCGAGACCTCTTCTCCCCCCAGCAACTGCCAGCGCCCTTGGCGAAACTGCAGCCGATAGTGGGCTTTATCAAGGCTGCCAGAAGGGCGATCGATGATGGCGTTGATCGTACCCTCGTACTCCAGGGTGGGATCCGTGTCTGTGCCTAAAATGGGTCTGACCTCCACTGAAATGTCCCGGTAGCGACAGTTGGGTCGGTTACACAGGCGGATCGTTTGCATGGCCTCGCCAATGGCTTCTAAGCGTTGTTGGGCCACTGCCTGTGGGGTATGGGGAATGACCTCCACTGCTGGGGAAAGTGCTTCTGGAGCAATTTTAGTGGGGCTTGCCGCCATCCCCAGGGATCCCCACCCCACCCCAATCAGCAATAAACAGACCAAGCCTAGCCAACGACAAAGGGATCCCATAGGCACAAACTGTGACAGAATCAAACTTCTCTACTCTAGGGGATCCTGACTGCGGTGCAGCCATTTTCCGACTCTGGCCGTGAGCGACTGGCACAGGTTCGGATTGTGTTGGTACAACCGGCTGGGCCACGCAATTTGGGCTCGATTGCCCGAGTCATGAAGAATATGGGTCTCAGCCAGTGGGTGGTGGTGGATCCCCAATGTGATCTGCTGGATGCGGAAGCCCTCGCCATGGCCGTCCATGGGGCAGATCTGCTCTATCAGGCTCAGAAAGTGCAGACTTTACCAGAAGCTCTGCAGGGATGTGTGCAGGTCTTTGGAACGACAGGGCGCATCGAACCCTACCCGCCAGAATGGCAAATCCAATCCCCCCGTCAGGCATTCTCCTCTTTGCTAGAAAGGCTAGAAAGTGGCCCTGCCGCCCTGGTGTTTGGCCCCGAGGATCGCGGCTTGAGCAACGAAGAGCTGGCCCTTTGTCAGCATCAAGTCCGAATTCCTACCGCTGCAGTCTACCCTTCCCTGAACCTGGCTCAGGCAGTGGGCATTTGCTGTTACGAATTGTACACCCTCAGTTGTGAAAGGTCTGATCCCCTTCACCCCCCTTTGCCATTGGCACCCTTTGGAATGTTGGAAGGGTTTTTCCAGCACTTAGAGGCGCTGCTGTTGCAGATTGGTTACTTACACCCCCACACGGCCCGCCGCAAGATGCTCAAGTTTCGTGCCCTATTCCAGCGGGCTGGCCTGACGGTAGCGGAGGTGGCCCTGTTGCGCGGGATCCTGCGGCAATTGCGGTGGAGTCAGGAGCTACCCAAGGCAGAGGCTCCTCAACAGGGATCGATCGAAAGGGATCCCCCCCAGAACAGCTCACCCTGATCGGTCGTCGGGGGATGACCAGGGTTTACACTTAAAAACACTCTTGAGCCAGGCCAGTTTTCTGTATCTGTGTGTTTAATCAAACCAGGCTCGCTCGAGCTGCTTCAGGAGGGTTGTGTCGAGGAAGTTGCTTTCATGACCAGGACAAGGGAGGGGAAGGGCAACAGCCCCAGCAGTAAGAGGTCGTCGCGGGATCCCCTGCGTCGTCAGCGCCGCCCCTCGCGTTCTGCTGAACTCTCCTCCAGTTCAACCAGTCTCAACGCAGGTTCATCCACAGGGGGGGGGTCGTCTTCGTCTCCACCGCTGCGGCTTTCCCGCCAAAGAGCCATCACTCGCCTGCGTCAACGGGCGGCCCAGCCTAGTCGTCTGAACCGCTCTAAGTCTTTGGGAGGCGTGTTGCTGCGTGGCTTGAGCCTGAGCATTGTTTTGGGGTTGATGATGGCGGGCCTGTCACAACTGCTGCAATCCACCCCCCCAGCTCTTCCGGAACGGGCTGTGAGCACCGGTAGCCTTGAACCCACCGAGTCCCCTCTATCCGCTTTGCCCACCGACCTTCCCAGAGGAGAAGAAATCCCGGTTTTGCAGGAGCATTTGGTGGCTTTGGCCACTCAACCGGGTTTGACGGCAGGGGCTTTGTTTTGGGATGTGGAAACCGGAAATTTTGCTGGGGTACGGCCGGATCAGGCTTTTCCTGCCGCCAGTGTGATTAAAATCCCGATTTTGTTGGCCTTTTTCCAAGCCGTAGAAACAGGCCAAGTGCAGATGGATGAGATGCTCACCCTGCGGGATGACTTGAAGGGAGGGGGGGCCGGTCTATTACAAACCCGGGCCATCGGATCCCAGGTTTCGGCTCTAGAAGCTGCCACCCTGATGAGCACCGTCAGCGATAACTTCGCCACCAACCTGATCATCGACCGTCTTGGTGGGCAAGAAATTCTGAACCAGAAGTTTCGCCAATGGGGCCTACAACACACACAAATTTCCTGGTGGTTGCCCGATTTGGAGGGCACCAATACCAGTAGCCCCCGCGACATCGTTTGGCTCCTCAGCCAAGTGGAACAGGGACGGATGCTGAACCGCCGCAACCGCGATCGCTTCCTGGACATTCTCTGGCGTACCCAGCGGCCCTCCTATTTCCGCCCCAACCTAGGTCAAGAGGTGCGGATCGCCCACAAAACTGGCACCCTACGCTCTGTGGTGGGAGATGCCGGCCTCATCGACCTGCCCAATGGCCGCCGCTACCTAGCAGCAGTATGGGTAAAGCGAGAAACTCCCAACGATGCCAAAGCAGAAGAGTTGATCGCCAATCTATCGCAAGCCGCATACGAATACTGGTCTGTTGTCCGGGATCCCTAGCAAGACCAGCCCGCAGAGAAGGGCTAAAGCCTACCCGCCGCAATAATCCGCTGCAAAAATTGTTGAGTGCGGGGGTGTACTGGTTGGGAGAATACCTTTTGGGGAGTGTTTTCTTCCAAAATACGTCCCTCCGCCAAAAAGCACACCCGATCGGCCACATCCCGAGCAAAGCCCATCTCGTGGGTGACAATGATCATCGTCATCCCCTTGGTTTTCAGCTCCCGAATCACCTCCAAGACATCCCCCATCAATTCGGGATCCAAAGCAGCGGTTACTTCATCCAGCAACAAGACATCCGGCTGTGTGGCCAAAGCTCGCACAATCGCCACCCGTTGTTGTTGCCCGCCCGAAAGTTGTTCCGGATAGCTGTGGGCAAAGGTCTTCATACCAAAGCGATCCAACAGGGACATAGCCAGCTCCCAACTTTCTATCTTGGAGACGCCATGCACTTTGCGAGGTGCAAGGGTGATATTTTCCAGCACACTTAGATGGGGAAATAGATTGTAGGACTGAAAAACGATGCCAATTCTTTTTTGCAGTTGATTGTTGCCAAAGCGGGGATCCGTAATCGGGATCCCGTCTAGATAGATGCGGCCATAGTCAAAATCCACCAAGCGATTGATGCAGCGCAGCAGGGTGGATTTGCCGGATCCAGAGGCCCCAATCAGACAGACGACCTCATGGTTTTGAACACTGAGGTTGACCGAGTGCAAAACCAAGGTCTGTCCGTAATATTTGGTCAGATTTTCGATGCGGATCCGCTCCATCTAGAGTGTCCTTTGCAGTCGCCGGTCTCGATCCCGTCTGGCAATAGTATCGGTGAAACGGGCCAAGGGAATGGAGGTGACCAAAAACAGCAACGCAGCAGCCACCAACGAAGAGTAATTAAACGTACGGGCCGTATAGATCTGGGCCTCTCGCACCGCATCCCGTACCCCCACTACACTCAGTAGAGCCACATCCTTTTGCAGGGCTACCGCCAGGTTGAGGAGGGCGGGCAACACATTCCGCACCGCTTGGGGCACGATGGCGTAGCGCAATGTCTGCCACTGGGATAACCCCAACGCCTTGGCCGCCGCCCGTTGCCCCTCATGTACCGCCTCCATGCCGGAGCGATACACCTCCGCAGCATAGGCAGAATAGCTGAGTACCATCGCCGTTCCTGCCCAAAATAAGCTAGTTCGGGGCAAACCTGGAATTTGTAAGGCCGGGATCCCAAACCCAAACAGCAACACCAGCAACAGTGCCGGCAAGCCCCGAAACAGGTCAATATACACCACCGTGAACAGGCGCAGAGGGGCAAACCACGGCCCACTCAAGGAGCGAAACACCGCCAGCACCAAGGCCCAGACGGCAATACAGCAGAGAACCACCCCCCAGACGGCTAGGTTGGTCCAAAAGCCGCGCAACACTGCCGGAAACGCCTCCAACATGGCGCTGCCGTTGAAAAATTGCCGCTGGATGCGGGGCCACTGCTCAGACGAGCCTACCAAGCAGGCCAAACTGCCAAACACCACCGCCACGCTGACGACGCTGATCCCCAACGGGATCCATCGCTCTTGCAGGCTGAGGGTTTTCTGGGCAGGTGGGGGCGGATCCCCCAATGCTGTGCTCCAAGGGGAGCCTAGAGGTGGCTCGCCCTCCATCCTCATTCACGGATCTCCGGGATCACCTCATCCCCCACCAGATAGGTTTGGGTCAGATCTTCCACCACACCGCGCTCGATCACGGCGGCCAACGCCTCATTGACCCAGTCCACCAAAGGATTGTCTTTTTCAAACAGCAAGCCATGGCCACGGTCATTCTCGTCCGGGGGCAACAAGGCCGTGATCTTGGCCTCCGGCACCTGCACCGCCGTTACAAACAAGGCTGTGGGTAGGGCAACCACCGTGGCATCGATCAAATCCCCCTGCATAGCCTGAAATACCCCCGCTTGGTCGTCGTAAACCGCCACATTGCTGATGCCGAGAATGTTTTCGAGGTAATCCAGATCTGTGGTGCCGACGGTGGCTCCCCAGCGGGCTTGGCGCAGCTCCTCGAAACTGCTGGCCCCCACCACCGGGCTATCCGGCAGCGCCACCACAGCCTTATCCGGCTGGTAATAGACACTGGAGAAGGTCACCACCTCGGAGCGAGCTTCTGTCACCGAAATCTGTTGAATGGCAAAATCGTAGGACTTGGGGCCAGGGGCGATGGACTGCTCAAAGCTCTCCCGTACCCACACCACATCCTCGGGGGCAAAACCCATCTCTGCGGCCAGGGCATAGACCAAACCATTTTCAAAACCCTCACCCCCCGCCGGATCATCATTGAGCATCCAGGGGGGAAACACGGGATCCCCAGTGGCCACCGTCAGTTGACCCGGATTAAACAGCCGTGGATCGTTGGGGGTACGCTCTTGGGCCGCCGTGCTCACCGCTAACCCCAACCCCAGACCAACTGCTGCCAACACAGGAACGAGCTCGCGAACCATACCAGCCTCCGGTGGATTGCAAAGGATGAGGGGATATGCACCGCTGATGGCAGCGACGCGCTCTAGATCGCTCTAGATAAAGAACTAAAGTGTGAATGGGAAGAAGGATAGCACGCCCAAACCCTATCCCAGAGTCAGCCTGGGCACATTCTGGGTGCATCCAGGAGAATCAGGATCCCGGCTGAAAGGCTTGTTGCTGGGGTTGCATGGCTCGATCCAGCAGCTCCATCGGGTGAACAATCGGAATCCCCTGCCGGCCCTGTAAGTCCAAGTGCTTCTGGATTTGTAGGCGGCAACCGATATTGGCGGAGACGATCCCTTGAGCGCCCGTATTGAGGAGATTTTCAACCTTTTGGGATCCCAGCTCAGCCGCTACCTTGGGTTGTAATAGGTTATAAACTCCAGAGCTGCCACAGCAGAGGGCGGCATCCACTGGATCCCGGAGTTCTAGCCCTGGAATTTGCCGCAACAGTTGTCGGGGTTCTTGGCTGAGCCGTTGCCCATGCAGCATGTGACAAGCATCTTGATAAGCCAGCACCAGCGGTTCCGGTTGCAGCGGATGTAGGGGAGTGGTGAGCCCCACCTGAGCCAGAAACTCTTGAATATCCCTAACTTGGGCAGCGAAACGGGCGGCTTTCTCCTTGTAGTCGGGATCCTTGCTCAAAATGTGGCCATATTCTTTTAGGGTGTGCCCACAGCCAGAAGCGTTGATCAAAATTGCATCCAGCTCATAGGGAGCGAAAGTTTCGATCATGTGGCGGGCTAGGTTTTCCGCCTGTTGCAGTTGTCCTTGATGATGGGGCAGAGCGGCACAACAGCCCTGATGGGGGGGGATCACCACCTCGCAGCCATTCCGGGTCAAGACGCGAATACTGGCTTCATTCACTTGAGGTGTAAACAGACGTTGCACACAGCCAAGAATCAACCCCACCCGAAAGCGCCGTTCTCCCACCGCCGAGATCCGCTCAGGGTACTGCTTGGGAAGGAGTTGCTCGGTTTCGAGCGGGGGCATGAGAGATTCCATGGCCGCCAGACGGGGGGAGATTTTCTCCAATCCCTTGCTGATCCAGCGGCTCGCCCCTAGGCGTTGATACAGCCAGAGGGGCCACAACAAAGGCCGCAGCCGCCCTGGGTAGGGGAACACTGAAAAGATAAATTGACGGTAAAGCCGATCCCAAACATTGCGCGGGTAGTTGCGCTCAATTTGCGGTCGGGTGGCGGCGATCAGTTGGTCGTATTGCACCCCTGAGGGGCAAGCAGTGACACAGGCCAAACAGCCCAGACAACTGTCAAAATGGGAAACCGTAGCCGGAGACAAAGAAATTTGACCCTGATTGAGGGCATCCATTTGGTAGATGCGCCCACGGGGAGAATCGGTTTCTTTGCCGATAACGCGGTAGCTGGGGCAGGTGGTTAGGCAAAAGCCGCAATGCACGCAGGCATCGATCAATTTGGGATCTGGCGGGTTAGATTCATCGAATCTTGGCCCTTCCGATACAGCTATTGGCCCAGACATATCGCGCTCTCGGGACATGAATAAAAAAATAAAAAAGAGGGATTTTCGGGTCAGGGATCCCGTTTAGGAGGGGAGTTGATCATGCCGCTGCAGCAACTCCTTAAGCAAAGACAGGGCTTCGCTATCGAAGTTGTTGTAGGTGATGGCCTCTTGCAAAAAGGCTTTCTCTGCTTCAGAAATGTGCCCATCCTGCAAAATCAAGGTTTTCAGGCCATCTGCCTCAAAGCGGTCGATCACATTGTCGTCTTCCAGGAAAAAAGCCAGCGCCTGCCGCAAAGACTCGATTTTGTCTTCTGGCTCCACGGGATCCGCCATTTGCCCTACTCTCTGCCACGGTTCCTCTGCATCTTAATCCGGGAACAGCCTCCCAGAGGCAAACCCTTCCACATCCAAACTCCCGCTTTGTGCGTACTACCCTATAGAAGAGATTTGCCTAGCGGATCCCATTGTCCCTCACCTTCTTCGAACCGATGAACCTACGACCCATCTTCGCCCGGGCCCTTGTGGGAGCAGCTCTTTCCGGTCTGGCCCTCTCCGGGTCAGCTCTGGCTCAAGCCAACCTGCGGGAACTCCCTCCTGATCTGGCGGAACAATTGACCACAGAACAAATTTTGCAAGCCTGCGCCAGCAACCAAGCCGATACGTTGCCCAGCCCCTTCCCGGATGTGGTGCCGAGCGATTGGGCCTACAAAGCGGTGCTCACCCTCTACTACTGTGGTGCCTACCGTGGGGCGATTCCCCCAGAGCAATACCAGCGCTATCTGGAGCAACAACGGGGATCCCAAACCTAGCTGGAGGGGGGAGCCTGTCCCGCCAACGCCAAGAGGATCCCTCTCATGATACGGACGCTCATCTCAAGCTGGATACAGCTCCTTCAGCAGATGGGCATAGCGCTCGGCCACGGGGTTGCGCTTGATCTTCAGGGTTTGGGTCATGAGGCCGTTTTCCACGCTCAGGGGTTCCGGCAAAAAGCGAAAATCCCCAATTTGGTCATCCGGTCGATAACCCGGTCGCTGGCGGATGCGGGTGTGCAACTCTTCCAAAATCAGGGAACGCACCTGTGGGCTAGCCAGCAACTCCGGTTCGGAAGTCGGGATCCCTTGTTCGGCGGCCCAGGCTTGCAGGGCATCCAGGTTGGGGTAAATGAGGGCTGCCAATTTTTTCTGATCCTGCCCAATCACCACGATCTGATTGATGTAGGGACATTGCAGACACACATCTTCTAAGGGTTGCGGCTCAATATTTTCTCCATTAGAAAGCACGATCGTATCCTTGGCCCGCCCGGTGATCACCAGTTGCCCGTCGGGGGTGAGCCAACCCAGATCTCCAGTATCGAACCAGCCCTCCGCAGTCAGCACTTTCGCCGTGGCTTCAGGGTTGTTGTAGTAGCCCATCATCACCTGAGGGCCACGCGCTGTAATCAACCCTTTTTCGCCCTGAGGTAAGGGATCCTGGGTTTCCGGATCGACAATGCGAAACTCGGTGCCCGGCAAAGGAGGACCCGCCGTACCGCGCACGTTCCACTCAGGCCGCCGCGCACACAGTACCGGAGAGGTTTCCGTCAGGCCATAGCCGTTCAAAATGGAAATTCCGGCGATTTCGTAGAACAGATCCAGGTAAGCCGGCAGGGATCCACCCCCGCTGATGGCATGTTGAAAGTTAGACCCCAGGGCTTGCCGCACTTTTCTGTAGATCAGCAGATCCCCCAATTGGTACACAGGCCACAGCAGCAGATGTTGTACCCGAGCCTGAAGACGCTCAGCCCCACTGGCCCCGTAGTGCAAAATCGACTGATTCCGAGCCACACGACCCGCCAGTACGTAGCGTTCGCTCAGCCGGATCAACCCACGAATAATCCGCTGCATCAGGGCACTTTTTTCATTAAATTGTCGTTGGATCCCATCATAAACAGTTTCCCAAATGCGGGGAACAGCGATGAGAAAATGAGGCTGTTCTTGTTTGAGATCCTGCTTGATAAAGCGTGGATTGGTATAGACCAACGTACAAACACGACTGAGAAGAAAATATTCACAAGCCCGTTCGTAGGAGTGCCAAGTGGGCAGAATGGTCAACACTTTATTCCCCGGTTGCGGCTGTACGACCACCCCCAAGTTCTCTACCTGGTGCATGAGGTTGCCGTGGCTGAGCATCACCCCTTTCGGTCGACCAGAGGTACCGGAGGTGTAGATGATGGTGGCCAGTTGGGAGCGATCTAGGCGTGGGGGTTCATAAACTTGATCCCGTCCTTTTTGCAGCCACTGCGGAAAGTTCAATACCCCTGCCTGTTCCTCATCCGAAAGCATCAGCACCCGCTCGAGACCCAATTCCTGCACATCCGACTGGATCCGCTTCAGGGTTTTCAGATCCTGCACGATCAAGGTGGTACTGCCGGAGTGGCGCAAAATGTAGCCCAGCTCCTCTGGGTCGGCAATGGCGCTACGAGGCACATTCACCGCCCCCGTAAACATGGTGGCCAAGTCCGCCATCAACCAGCGGGGGGAGTTATCGGCAATCAGGGCAACCCGATCCCCAGGGCGGATTCCCAGGGCTTGCAACCCGCTCGCTAGCGCTTGTACCCGTTGGAAGAACTCCCCGTAGGTAATTTCGAAAACCGGCTGCACATGGGGATCCCGCAGGGCGATGTGCTTGGGAAATTGTTCGGCTAACCTCTGCCAGACGTTCAGCAGCGTCGTCCCAGGAGCAGTGGGGGTAGCAGAAGCGATGGCAGTCGTCATAATCTGTACCGTAAATCACATTTACAGTCTAGTAAACCAGGTTCTTTCCCCAGGGATCCCTCAGGACAGTTTACGATCTGTCACCGAACTGGCGATCCGCGCCCAGGCTGAGGCGGGATCCCCAAACCCGATTCCAACTTTTAGTAGGCAACGATCTCTTAACGATCTCTTCATTAAAGCTGTAAGTTCCTCGCCGGGTGCGTCAGGATAGAAATAAGCTTTCCCAAAGCGTTTCTCAGTCAACGTTTCTTATGCAAGGGGGGCTTTCGTCATCGGTTATGGAGATATCAAAGCCCCCACAAAGCCTTCCAGAAAATCGTAAGTCAGACCCTACAGGGATCCCTTGTCTCCAGAGTTGTATGGGAGTTGTGCGATGACCCCGAAACAAGACTTCGCCAGCAGGATCGCGGCACCCATAGCAGAAGGGGAAGAGAAAGATCCTAGCAACCCATTATCTTGGAGGTTGTATACCAATGGCCGGCCCACCTCCGTCTTTTCGTGAGGGCAATTCCCACTCTTTATCCAGGCTCTCTGAGGCGAGAGCACTTGATCCTTTTGCCTTAGAGCGAGAGCAAATGGTTAGAGAGCAAATCATCCAACGAGGGATCCAGGATCAACGGGTAATTCAGGCTATGGAAAGGGTTCCCCGTCATCGTTTTGTCCCCCCTGAACAACAAGCTCGCGCCTATACGGATCGTCCGCTATCCATTGACTGTAATCAAACAATTTCTCAGCCCTATATCGTTGCTTTTATGACGGAAGCGGCCCACATTACATCGGACTCGGTGGTGCTGGAAATTGGCACCGGATCGGGTTATCAAGCGGCAGTCTTGGCGGAACTGGCCAAACAGGTTTATAGCCTGGAGCGGATCCCTTCCTTGGCCGAGCAAGCCAAACAAAATTTGCAGGCTTTGGGCTATCGAAATGTGGAGATACGTCAGGGGGATGGCTACCAAGGTTGGCCAGAACATGCCCCCTATGATGCCATTGTGGTAACGGCGGCTCCTCCTACTCTGCCGCCCCTTCTACTGGATCAACTGGCGATAGGAGGCACATTGGTGGTTCCAGTCGGGGAGGGATCCCAATCTTTGTTGATCCTCGGCAGAACAGCACAAGGGTTTGTGCAAAAGGGCTCTTTCCCGGTTCAGTTTGTCCCAATGCTTTAAGCCGATTCATGACCTGATTCATGCAAAAGATCGGCGCGGATTTGTAAAGCCAATTGGGGATAATCGGTGATTAGTCCGAGAATGGCATCAGCCTGTAAACAATCTTTCATCTGCTCAGGATCGTTGACCGTCCAGACATAGAGCGGGATCCCGGCTTGAGTGGCTAAGTTAAGAAATTCTGGATCAATCCAGCTGTGGTGAGGGGCGAGAAAATCAGCGCCTAAATCTCGACTGTATCGGAATAGGGATCCGGTTGTGGGTTCCGTTGTCTGTGAATCTTGGGTTTCCGGGTCTTTCCTGTCTACCAGCAGCCCAACTTGTAGCTGCGGATCCCATATTTTCACCTGCTGAACCACCTGCGGCAAAAAGGAGGTGATGACGTAGTGATCTGGGGTGAGAATGTCGCGGATCAAGGCCAGAACCTGTGTTTCATATCCCGCTTCTTTAAGTTCGATATCGAGGGTGATTTTGCCTTTGATGTGCAACAGGGTCTCTTTAAGGGTGGGGATCGTGGGTTTGCGGGTTTGAATCTCCACCCAAGTTAAGGCTGCTACGGGTTGTCCCCCCAAGTCAGTATCGTGAAAAATGAGCGGGATCCCGTCCTGGCTGCGGCGGACATCCAGCTCGATCTGATCGGCCCCCACCTGAATGGCTGCGGTAAAGGCTGCTAGGGTGTTTTCTTCTGCTTGGGTGTGATCCCCACGGTGGGCGATGATCTGGGTTCGCGAGGTGCCTAGCACTGGATCTTCTGAAAAATTGAAGGTCATACTCGAGTCCTGGGAGCAGGGTTGGGTTCTGGGCTTGGGGCCTCCATCAAGATCCGCTCCCGGTGGCGCAAGGTAGTGAAGGCGACTTCCCAGGGTAGGGTAAAAGACTGAAAGGATTCGGGGTTAATGCGGTCTTGATCTAGATCCGAAACCACCTGGCGTAGGATCTCAAACAGTTGTCGCCGCAATTGGGCCATTGTTTCTAAGTCGGTGCTGTCTTCAATTTGGGCCACCAAATCCAAGAGCTGCAAATTGTACATGTCGGCACGATTTTTTTGGCGTTCCTGAAGCCACAAGCGGAACTGCCACAAGCTAGACAACAGCAGCACCAATACCGACAAAATAAACCCCAAAGATTCGGCATAACGCTCCAAAAAGCTGGGTTCGTCCTGCAGAAAATAGGCTCGCGCCCCCGCATGGAGGGGCACCCCCAGGTTTTGCGCTGATTCTGGCATAACGATTGTGGCAGCCCGGGGGTAGAGTTCTACAATCTCGTTGCGAAATTCGTAAAGCAGTTGCGTGAGGGTGTAGATCAGGGCGGGATCCACCTGGTCATGGGCCACCAGCAGAGCACGTACCCCTACCACGGCCAGATCTTCTGTGGGCATGGCTGGAAAACCTCGATAGGTACCCTTGGGTATTTCCACTTCCTCCAAGTAGGGCAGGGTGAGCTGCAGAGCCTCCGCCTGATCGATGGGTACCACCTCGGCCTGGCCAGATCCCACCAAATCCCGAATGGCAGGGTTGCCGAGGGCGGTGATGCGAAACAGGGCATCCACCTCCCCTTGGCGCAGGGCGGCATAGGCTTGTTCCACCCCCATGGGTTGGGCCTGAAAATCTTCTGGGCCCAGGTTGTAATGGGCCACCAAGGGCCAAAACAGGCTGTAGGATCCGCTGCCAACAGGCATTAGGGCAATCCGTTTGCCGGCCAAACCTGCTACTGATACAATCTTGGCTTCTGGGCGGGCTAGCAGATGAAAAAACTCGGGGAACAAGAACGACACCGCCTGTACCGGCATCCGCACGGGGGTATCGCTCTGGATCAGAGCCAGTTGCGCTCTATTTTCTTTGACCAGCTCGATGTTCTGGACGGATCCCTCGGTTTCTAGAACCTCAATGCGAATGTGGGGATGATGGCGACTGACCACAGTGGCAAGAGCTTGTCCGAAGGCGTAATACTCGCCAGTGGAACTGCCAGTGGCCAATTGCAACACATAGTTGCGGCTGTAGTAGTGGGCCACCCCCCAAACCACTCCGCCGATCCCCGCCAAGCCGAGGAACACCACCGCAAGAACAAAGCGACGACGCTGCATTTCCATGGCAACGCTTAGAGGATCCCCGATACCCCGCAAGTCTTCACTGCCAGTATCTCAGCCCCACTGAGGAAGATATCCGGAGAAATCCTGTTTTTTGACAAACTGAAATGGCCCAGAAAGGGATCCCCAAATCACTTGGTCAGTTTCCGGATCCCGCCCTTGATCAAGGCTGTGAAAATAGTCGGCCCCGATCTCAAACTCGCTATACAGATAGGTGGTTTTGCCTTTGCGCTCCACGATACACCCCTTACCGGGCACACTCTGGCCCCGATAGTGGGATCCCGTCCATTCCACCTGGGTGATACATCCGGGCAAGGGTTCCAACCCCGCTGCTGTCAGGCTGGCCAATTTCCCCAACTCCCGACCGGCACATCTGTAAGAATCGGGGGTCGTGAGGGCGTAGTTTTGAATGCGGATCCCGTCCGGAGACTCGAACAGGTGCAACACCCGCTGACGATAGGGCTGCTCGAGATAAATATCGTACAGTTGCTCCACATAAAACCCCACCCCATCCAAGACCGACCAGGGCAAGGGGCATTGATACACATGGATATTGGCAAACCAAACCGGCTCTGTGATCGCCTGTTGCAGGTTATTGAAGTGTCCGGCCATCCAGGTGGCCAGTTGTGCCAGTTGCGGAGAAACAGACATAGCTCGAGGGAGGGATCCCGACAGTGCAAACTTTCCTATTATCTCCAGCGATGAACCCGCACACTCTACTTCAGTCAGTTTCATTCAGTCCAGCTCGTCTTCCTGACCGGACGGGGATCCCAGTCCTGCTAGCTCAATACGGGTGGTTTCTACCCGCATCACCACAGCATCCAAAGACCGTTGCAGCCGTTCCACTTCTTTCAGATGGGCTTGCTTGCGCAGCAGGGCTTGGCGGGCCAGATCTTCTTGATCATTTTGTAGAGCCAGTTTGGCCCGTTCCACCCAGACCTCTACCTGTTGCTTGGCCGCTTGCAGTTGTCGCTCCAGGTGTTTTTGCTCGGTCAGGTGTTCCGCCAGGGATCCCTGTAGCTTTCGCAATTCCTGTTTTAGAGGCTGGGTTTTCGCACCTTTGCGCCGCCACTGTTGGGCCAGTAGCCCCAGCGACACCACCGCCACCGCCCCGCCCACACTCCACGCCGGGATCCCGCCCGGCAACGGGGTCGCAGCCTGGGCCATAGAAGCCGATTCCACCGCCTGCCATACCCCCAACTGGTTGGCCTGGGCATAGGTTTGTGCCTCGCTGTACCAGGTTTGCAAGACTGGATTGGGCAACTGCCAAGGGGCCACGGAGCGCCCTGCTTCCAGCATTTTTAAGTTCACCAAGCCATCGCTGCTATACACATAAGCAAACAAGCGGCCATCGGAAGCCCGCCAGGCCACATCCAACTGCACTGGTGTACCGGGAGGCAACAGTTCTTCTAAATAGTTGCGGGCCTGTCGCTCCGCCTGCAGAGATCCAATCGGCGGGCGAATGTACACCAGATCCACCTGTACAGTTTGGCCGTCGATATTCACCAGCACATCATCCCCCCCGATCACCCGCTCCACCGTACCCGAGAGCAGGGCTTGGGCTGAGGCAGCTCGTGAACTGGCCAGAGAAAACAGGGATCCCAACAGCAGGGCCAGAGGAAGGGTGGGCTTCATGCAAATGACCAAGAAAGAGGACAAGAATGGTCAAGCAAATCATAACTGCCCCCAGCTAGCGGTGGCGTTCCCGACAGAACAGTATGGATCCTCTTTTTTTGCGCTATTCCCAGAGCAAGGTTAGAGAAACAGTCTGGGCCTGATTGACCACCGGAGGATCCCCAAAACGGCTGCTCACCCCAATCGACCCAGTCGCAGCAGGTTGAGCAATCGGATCGGGCATTGTAGCCATGGAATTGTTCCTGCCACAGCTATAGATAAGTCCTACCCCTACCAACAGGAGGAAAGAGAAGGTGAGCCGGTAGATCCAAGTTAGGGATTTCCTAAGGTTCATATTTGCTGCTCCGAAGAAATCATGTGGAAGCTTTGACGTTGACAGCCCTTTCTCTAGTCACCTAGCACAGCAAATCTTGCCAATCAGTTGCTCCACAGGGGACGCAAGCCAGGCAGCATCACAGAAAACCCGTGCAAGGGCTGTAGGGAGAATCGTTACCAAGGATTGGTGATGAGCAAAATGCTACCTTCAGCCAATGCCGGGATCCCCTGAGGAAGCCCCAGTACCAGAGCGCCATTCCCATTGGATCCCTGGCAAACTTCAGGCAAAGAGGTATCAGCGGCAACTACTTCTAGGGCAAAGTCTTCAACCTCCTGTTGATTGATTTCCACGTAAAGGGCGCCTCTGAGGAGGGTATCTGAAGGGGAGAGCCCAAGACGCTCTAGAGGGGCTGGCAGCAGTAGACAGATTTTCACATCTGTAGAAGTAGCCTCCTCGCCATTGAAAAAGTTAAACGCTATTCCCTTGAGATCCTGGGCTCTTAGCGTTATCGACTCAACCCCAGAACGTTCACCTTCAGAGGTGAGCAGGCTAATGCTCCAGTCCAAACCTTGAACAAGAGATCCATCACGAAAGGGCCGGGGGGGACGCGGCGGGCGAGGGGGTTTACCCATCGGTAAGGGAGGAGATGGAGAAGGGGTCGGTGGCGGAGGGGTGAGTTCACTTTCCAGAGCACCCATATCGACGGTGCCGTTTAAGATTCTCGGAAATCCAACCCCTCGCTGATCAAATTCAATTTCTGCAGGAATTAGGGAATTATCTCCGGCGTTGATCACAGAACTCCCCGGCTGCGGAGCATGGGTCAGAATCGTTTGCCGAGCTGCCTGCACGCCCGTTTGAAAACCACCATTATTGGCCAGAGGCCCCAGGCCAAGATCTTCAGAAGCAATGCCGACAAGATTGCCGTTGCTGCCATTGATCAGCCCACCAGAAGTCTCTGTATCACCAATTAAATTATGGGATCCTGTCGCTGTACCTCTGATTTCATCGGGAGTATTCCCACTGCTATTGGTATTCCCTGCCACGATACTGTTGTCGAGAGAAAACGAATCAACACTCAGGAAATTTACCCCGCCCCCCTGCTTGGCCCGGTTGAATACGATGGTACTGTTGTTGACCTCTAGAGACTGCAGAGCAGAAACGCCGCCCCCAGACTCATTGGTGGAGTTTCCACTCAGGGTACTGTTGATCACTCTGACACTCCTAAGGCCATAGGCAGCACCACCGCGATTTCCGGCAAAATTACCGGAAAGGGTACTGTCCTGAATCCGAATGAAGTCGGCGCTGCCACCCCCTCCAGAAAAAGACGCAACGTTAAAGGTGACAAGACTCTCGACAATTGCGGCCCCCACTCGGCCATACACCCCGCCACCCGAGTTGGACGCGGTATTACCCGTTAGGGTGCTCCTAGCTACATTGACCCCTCCGGCGCTAATTCCGCCCCCACTCGAAGCACTGTTGTTGGTCAGGGTACTATCGGTTACTGTTGCTGTCTGTTCCTGAGCATAAACCCCTCCCCCTCGATTTAGGGCGCTGTTGCCCCTAAAGGAGCTGTTGGTCACGGTGGCCGAAAAAGTGGCCCCAACCCCACCGCCATAGGCGGCTTTATTGTCGAGGAAGATACTGCCGCTCACACTCACATATCTACCCGCAACCGCACCCCCTCTAAGCCCAGCAATATTGTCGATAAAGGTGCTGTTGCTAACAACGATGGTGCTCCCCCCTCCGATCCCTCCTCCAGATGCATAGCCTGTTGCTCGACCACCTCTAAGGGTTAGGTTCTCAAAAGTAGCGGTGATATTCTCAGCCACTCGAAAAATCGGAAATTCACTGGGGTTTGTGATCTCCCTTTGAACAGTAACCCGGTCGATTTCTGTAGACCCAGCCACTCGAATGATCAGCTCTTCGCTGAGCTCTGGCAGAGCTTCAAAGACTGTCACCACTTGGCCAATCATCTCACTGCTGAAGAGAATGATGTCGCCTCCCAACTCTCCAGCGGCACATTCTCCCGGAGTTGAACCAGCAGGGATGTTGCCGTTGGCCGCAAAGATCGCCTCTCGTAAAGTACACTCCCCATCATCCGCAACAACATCGGCAGCTGAATTCACGATAAGAGTCGCAGCTTCAGCCAAATTTACCCACAGCAAGAGTCCAACAAAAGGGGAGCCGGCCAAACTTAGCCATCGCCACATTCTCCCCTGTTTGCCCCGATTGATTAGCCCAAGGGATCCCTGGGATCCCAACTGAGGATTATCCATGAGCATCACTCCTCATCAAAAATAAAGAAAACAATGGGCAACCTCAGAGAGAATAGCCCTTAACAGCGCACGTAGGGATCCCTCAGCAGAATATCTTGGTTAATCTAAAAGTGGAGGGGCATAAATTATTTTCTAGCGACCTTTTTATACCGAAAATTGAGGAAATGAGTAAACAATCCAACCCATCCGAAAAAAAGATAAATTAAGCAGTATTTGAGGCAGCATTTTTAGCCTTGCGGATGGGTAGCTCTACTCAGATGTTCTTCCCACTTACGCCCTGGAGTGGCCCGGCGGATCTCCCGCCAAATCGCCGTAGCGGCCAGGGTGCCATCGGCTACAGCAATCGACACTTGGTTCAAGCCTTGCTTCAGATCCCCCAGGGCAAAGAGGCGCGGATGGGAGGTACGACACCACTCATCGGTGAGCAGATTCTCCCCCTGCCAATTCAAATCCAGGATCCCTTTTAGGTAGGCATTGTGATACTGGGATCCCATCGCCACAAGGCCGGTGGTGGCTTCGATGTGGGTGCCATCTTCCAGGTCTACCCCACTCAATTGATGGTTTTCTCCACAAAAGCGACGGATCGGGGCTTCGTAGAGGGGATAGCCATACTCATAGAGTTTTTCTCGCATCGCCGAGCTGACCGAGCACAACCCGTGGGTCAATACCGAAATATAAGGGGTAAACCAATTGAGCACAAAAGCGGCGTTAATTTGAGCCTCGGAATTGACGATCAATACAGCCTTCTGATCCCGCATTTCGTAGCCATCACAGATCAAACACACATGCAAGGAATAACCTGCATAGTCATAAACATTTTGCATATCAGGCAACTGCGGCAGGTGATCGATAATGCCAGTGGCTGCAATCAGATATTTGCTGTGAAAAATCGGGTAGAGACTGTTGGTCTTGCCCACCTTCACCTTGACGGCAAAGTGATCCCCCTCATCACTGGCATCCTCCACGAACCCGCGCAAATAGTCCACCCCCAAGCTGAGGGCGTGATCCAGGCCCTGCTGCAACAGTTCTCGCCCTGGCGTTATCGGGGCCAGACCCAGATAATTACGCAGATCCTGCATCCAAAACGAGCGACCTTTGCCCTTTTCCACCACCAAGCAACTCAATCCGTAACGGGCCAGATAAATTGCCGCCGAGAGGCCACCCGCCCCTCCCCCGGCCACGATCACGTCATACGTTTTGTTTAGAGCGACTTCTAGATTTTTGCTACTCAACTTCATGGATGGGATCCCCTTGCAATGCTTCTGTGATAACCCTTTGATCTCCATATCGACGATGTGGGGTAGCTGAGAGTGTTTCTCCTACCGTCAAGATAGTTAGCCACGAGGAGATAGAGCACATCTACACTGTGAGAAATGGTGAGTATCGGACTTTTCACAGCGACCCTATTCCCAGAAACTCATAGCCTATGGCTCAACTCGAAGATCTCACCCGTGGTACTACCGTCAAAGGCATCCTGCCGACTCACAACGTTACCGTGATTGATGCGCAGTGGCATGGCACTGATGTGGTTGAGCTGACCTATAAGGATGCAAACGGTCAACCTCACACGGAGATCCTGTTTCGCGATCGCGAACCCACCCTGGAAATTGTTACCGCAGGGCAACCCTGGAGCTTTGATGGGGATGGGGCGTTGCTGCGGCTGGTGTCCGAAGCCTATCGCATTCGGCTGGCGCACTTATTTGATCCGCTGCTAGCGGTGCATACTTCGTTGGTGGAACCCTTGCCCCACCAGATCACGGCAGTGTATAGCGAGATGCTGACCCGTCAGCCTCTGCGGTTTCTCCTGGCGGATGATCCGGGTGCGGGGAAAACCATCATGGCGGGACTGTTGATCCGGGAATTGCTGATTCGGGGGGACTTACAACGGTGCCTGATCGTGTGTCCGGGGAGTTTGGCAGTGCAGTGGCAGGATGAGTTGTCGCACAAGTTTCATCTGCCTTTTGAGATTCTGACCAATGACCGGATTGAAGCGGCTCGGACGGGAAATCCCTTTGCTGAGATACCGCTGGTCATTGTCCGCTTGGACAAGCTCAGTCGCGATGAGAGTTTACAAGCCAGGCTCAGGCAAACGGATTGGGATTTGGTGGTGGTGGATGAGGCGCACAAACTATCGGCCTCGTTTTTTGGCGGTGAAATTAAGGAAACGAAGCGTTATAAGTTGGGTAAGTTGTTGTCAACACTGACCCGCCATTTCCTGCTGATGACGGCAACGCCTCACAACGGCAAGGAAGAGGATTTTCAGCTTTTTCTGGCACTGCTGGATGGCGATCGCTTTGAGGGGCGATTCCGAGATGGGGTACATACCTGCGATGTGTCGGATTTGATGCGGCGATTGGTGAAGGAGGATCTGCTGAAGTTTGACGGCAAACCGCTGTTTCCAGAGCGGCGGGCACATACGGTGCAGTATGCCTTGTCGGAGTTGGAGGCGGTGCTGTATGGGCGAGTGACGGACTATGTGCGGGAAGAGTTTAATCGGGCAGAAGCACTGGCAAATGAGGGGCGCAAGGGGACGGTAGGGTTTGCGTTGACCATTTTGCAGCGGCGGTTAGCCTCGTCACCGGAGGCGATTTATCAGTCGTTGCGGCGAAGAAGGGAGCGATTGGAGAAGCGGTTGAAAGAGGAGAGGGAACCACAAAGGTACAAAGGATCCGAAGAAGACTCTTTGTGGTCTTTGTGTCTTCGTGGTGAGTTAGATGAGGAGGATTTGACGGCGGAAGAATGGGAGTCTGCGGAGGAAGGGCTGGTGGATCTGGCGACGGCAGCGCGGACGATCGCGGAGCTTCAGGCGGAGATTGGGCGATTGGGGGAATTGGAGGCGCTGGCGCTGCGGGTGCGGCGGAGTGGGTGCGATCGCAAGTGGGAGGAGTTGTCGCGGGTGATTCAGGGGATTTTTTCACCACAAAGGCACAAAGGACATGAAGAAAACCCTTTGTGGTCTCTGTGTCTTGGTGGTTCGTCGCGCAAATTGGTAATCTTTACCGAACATCGGGACACGCTGAACTACCTGATCCATCAGATTACCACCCTACTGGGACGACCGGAGGCAGTGGTGACGATTCACGGGGGGATGGGGCGGGAGGAGCGTAAGCGATCGGAGGAGGCGTTTAAGCAGGACGTGACGGTGCAGGTTTTGATTGCGACGGATGCGGCGGGGGAAGGGATTAACCTGCAACGGGCGCATTTGATGGTGAACTATGATCTGCCCTGGAACCCGAATCGGTTGGAGCAGCGGTTTGGGCGGATTCACCGGATTGGACAGACCGAAGTCTGCCATCTTTGGAACCTGGTGGCGGCGGAAACCCGCGAGGGGGAGGTGTATCTGGCGCTGCTCAAGAAGTTGGAGATTGAGCAAAAAGCCCTCGGTGGCCAGGTGTTTGATGTGTTGGGGAAGGCGATCGCAGGTAAGGAATTGCGAGAACTGCTGATTGAAGCGATCCGCTATGGCGATCGCCCCGATGTCAAAGCCAAGCTAGATCAGGTGGTGAGCGATCGGCTTGACCAGGCTCGTCTGCGGGAGTTACTGGAGGAACGCGCCCTCGCACGGGATACGATGGATGCGACGAAGGTTCAGCAGATCCGCCAGGAGATGGAGCGAGCGGAAGCCCGCAAACTCCAGCCCCATTTCATTGCCTCCTTTTTCCTGGAAGCCTTCCAGCGATTGGGCAGTACGATTCGACAGCGGGAACCCAAACGCTATGAAATTACCCATGTGCCGGCGGTCATTCGCAATTGCGATCGCCTCATTGGAGTGGGTGAAGCTATCTTAAAACGGTATGAGCGAATCTGTTTTGACAAGGAACTGATCAGTGTGCCTGGCAAACCGCTGGCGGCTTTTGTCTGTCCGGGGCATCCCCTCCTGGATGCGGTGCTTGACTTGACCTTAGAGCGTCATCGGGATGTGCTGCGGCGGGGGGCCATCCTGGTAGATGACAATGATCCGGGGGAGGCGGTCCGGGTGTTGGTGTATTTGGAGCATTCGATTCAGGATGCGCGCACCGAACGAGATGGGCGGCGGCGGGTCGTCTCGCGTCGAATGCAATATGTCGAAATTGACAGCACAGGTCAGACCATTGGCGCTGGTTATGCCCCCTATCTCGACTATCGACCATTAGAGGAAGCAGAAAAGCCTTTGGCAGAATCGGCGCTGAATCATTTGGGTCTTCGCGATGATATTGAAAGCAAGGCGACCAGCTACGCCATTACCCACTTGGTTCCCCAGCACCTCCAGGAAGTCCGGGAGCGCAAGGAAGAACTCATTGACAAAACCATTCGAGCGGTCAAAGATCGCTTGACCAAGGAGATCAACTATTGGGATCAACGCGCCGCTGAACTCCGCCTGCAGGAACAGGCCGGAAAGCCCAATGCCAAGCTCAACTCTGCTAGAGCACAGCAACGCGCAGATGAGTTAGCCGATCGCTTGCAAAAGCGTCTGGCTGAGTTGGAGCAGGAACGCAAGCTGTCCCCTCTACCGCCAGTGGTTGTCGGTGGGGCGCTGGTAGTGCCGATCGGGCTTTTGCAACGGTTACAAGGAAAACGGGAATCGACAACCAGTACCTTTGCCAGGGAAACCAAGCGAGTTGAGCTTGCTGCAATGGCCGCAGTTATGGCCGCAGAACGGGCGTTGGGGTATGAACCACAGGATGTGAGCGGCCAGAAATGTGGTTATGACATTGAATCCTCGGCTGGGGGTGAGGGACTTCGATTGATTGAGGTGAAGGGCCGGATCGAAGGGGCAGAGACAGTTACTGTCACTAAAAACGAAATTCTGACGGCGCTCAATAAACCCGAGAACTTTATTTTGGCGCTGGTGCAGGTGCCGATGGATCACAGTTTTCCAGAGGGGGATGCGTTTAGAGTAAAGACGACTTCGGGCACCTATGCCGTACCGGGCGAGGGGTGCATTGTGCGCTATGTGCGGCAGCCGTTTCAGCGAGAGCCAGATTTTGGGGCCAGTAGCGTGAACTACGAATGGCGGGAACTATGGGAACGGGGGGGTGAACCACAAAGACACAAAGAACACTAAGAACTTTGTGCCCTTTGTGTCTTTGTGGTTCTTTTTGTTCAGGAGTCAATTTTATGAATGCCCATAAGTTAGCTGCAACTCTACCTGCCGAAAATTGGGAAGCAATCTCGGCAACAATGACAGAATGGAACTCGGAAGCTGATGAACTGGCTTATTGCAATCTGTAACTTTTACTGATGTGGAGAAAAAACGATGAAGTTAAAAATTATTGTTCATGAGGCGGAAGAAGGGGGCTACTGGGCAGAAGTGCCTGCCATTCCAGGATGTGCGACGCAAGGAGATAGCTTTGAAGAGTTGCTCGAAAATCTTTATGAGGCGATCGAGGGTTGTTTGTCCGTGGACATCGAAATGCTTTCAGCTTCAGAGAAGAGCCGAGTGATGGAAATTGCGGTATGAAATCCATTTTGGGCAAGCAGTTTGCCAAGATTTTGGAGCGTAAGGAATGGCAATTAATTCAGGTACAGGGCAGCTATCACATTTACACAAAGCCCGGTGAGTCAGTCCGCATCTCTATCCCAATCCACGGCAATAAAGACCTCAAAATCGGACTACTCCACTATTTTATGAAACAAGCCCACCTCTCAGAAGCTGATCTTGAATAATCTCTATGCCTAAGTGTTTTTTATTTTAGGAGTCAAATTCATGAATGCTCACAAACTCGCTGCAACTCTAATGGAGGATGGAACTCTCGTCTTGAAAGGATTACCGTTTCATGCCGGAGATACGGTAGAAATCATTATCCTGGAGCAGTCAAAAGCGGAACTTTCAAGTCAAGCATTTTCAGGAGACTATCCATTGCAGGGGACAGTGTTACGGTACGACGAACCCTCTAGCCCAGCGGTGGATGGAGAATATTTAGATGCTGTTGCGGCAACGCTGACCGAGTGGGATTCAGAAGCGGATAACTTGGCTTATCAAGATTTATGAGCAGCCAGTTTGAACAGTTTGATCTCGTTGTCGTGCCCTTTCCATTCACAGATAGAACAGCGACTAAACGCAGACCCGCTCTGGTATTGTCAGACCTGGCTGCATTCAACACGCTGCTTGATCGCAGTGTCTTGGCGATGATTACCACATCAACCCATAGCTCCTGGCCTTTAGACGTACAAATTCAGGATTTAGCATCCACCGGCCTACAAGCACCTTCCATCATTCGGATGAAGTTATTTACTCTGGATCATGCCTTGGTGCTGAGAAAAATCGATAAACTCACGAGCCAAGATGCTGCCTCTGTGGAAGCTGCTTTGCAGCAGTTATTCAAGTTACCTCAGTCCTAAACCCCCATGTCCTACCGCAAAAAGCTGATTGAAGTTGCCCTGCCGCTGGAAGCCATCAACATGGAGTCGGCGCGGGAGAAGTCGATTCGGCATGGGCACCCCAGCACGCTGCATCTGTGGTGGGCAAGGCGGCCGCTGGCGGCGTGTCGGGCGGTGTTGTGGTCGTCGCTGGTGGATGATCCGAGTAGCTGGCCAGACAAGTTTCCGACGGAAGAAGCGCAAAACCAGGAACGGCAGCGCTTGTTCGACATTTTGGGGCGGATTGTTGTTGAGACGGACAAGAAGGGCAACACCAAGCAGGTCGTGAAAGGCCTAGTGTCTTGGGATGAGGTGAATGACCCCAAATCTAAGGTGCTGGAGAAAGCTCAGCAAGAGATAGCGCGGTGTTTGGCATGGGAGAGAGGCGAGGAACCGCCGACAAAACCGGACGCGGTGCGCGAGTATATCGCCAAGTATGCGCCGCCTGCCTATGACCCGTTTGCTGGGGGTGGATCGATCCCATTGGAGGCACAGCGGTTGGGATTAGAGGCTCATGCCAGTGATTTGAATCCGGTGGCGGTGCTGATCAACAAGGCGCTGATTGAGATCCCGCCGAAGTTCAAAGATCGACCGCCGATTAACCCAGAAGACAAATCGCAGATCCGCAACTGGCTTGGCGCTCAAGGGTTGGCCGCAGACGTGCGGTATTACGGCGCGTGGATGCGAGAAGAAGCATTTAAGCGAATTGGGCATCTGTATCCGAAGGTGAAGTTGTCGAAGGAGTCTGGTGGTGGTGAGGCAACTGTCATTGCGTGGCTGTGGGCGCGGACGGTGAAATGTCCAAACCCGGCTTGTGGGTGCCAGATGCCATTGGTACAGAGTTTCCAGCTTTCAACCAAGAAGGGGAAGGAGGCTTGGGTAGAGCCGATCGTAGGGAATAGGGAAGAGGTGACAGGGAATAGTGATGATTCTGTTCCCAGTTCCCTCTCATCTGTTCCCTCCATCCGGTTTGTGGTCAAGTCGGGGCAGGGGAAAGCGCCAGAAGGAACGGTGGAACGTAAGGGGGCGCGGTGTGTTGCTTGCGAAACACCTGTACCGCTTGATCATGTGCGAAGTCAGGGTAAAGCGGGGCGGATGAGTCAGCAGTTGATGGCGATCGTCGCTGAAGGACAAAACGGACGAATTTATCTATCACCCCAAGCGGAACACGTCGAAATTGCCCAATCAGCACAACCAACTTGGAAACCTGATGCTGATTTGCCGCATAATCCGAGAGATTTTAAGACTCCAAACTATGGAATGAAGAAGATTTCAGATCTCTTCACGCCGCGTCAACTTGTAGCGCTAACCACCTTCAGCGATTTGGTGAGGGAAGCACGGGAAAAAGCCACCCAGGATGCTATTGTCGCAGGGCTGCCGGATGATGATGTGCCGTTGAATGATGGCGGAACCGGGGCTAGGGCTTATGGAGATGCGATCGCAACTTATTTGGCGTTTTCTGTTGATAAACTATCAGATAGATGTTCAACTATTTGTAGTTGGGATGTTGGATGTGTGAAAGTCAGAAATACATTTGTTAGGCAAGCAATTCCAATGATTTGGGATTTTGCAGAAGCAAATGCTTTCAGTGACTCAACCGGGAACTTTAATGGTGCAATTGAGTGGGTTTACAAAGTAATTGAAAACGAATTTCCCAACTCTCGCACTCAAGTCCAGCAACACGACGCAACCACCCCTCACCCCCACGACACAACCCCCAAACTCATCTCCACCGATCCCCCTTATTGCCTTGCCCCAGATACCCTCATCCAAACCGCCAAAGGCTATGTCCCCATTCAAGACATCCAAATCGGCGATCAAGTTTTAACTCATAAAGGGCAATTTTCCCCTGTCATCAACACTTCCAAACGTTGGTATGAAGGAGACATTTATCACCTCACTGTTGCAGGCGTTAACCACCCTCTGATTATCACTGGAGAACACCCAATCTATGGCATTCAAACCAATCCCTGTGGTTATCAATTCAGCTATTGCCATCCCGACTGTTCCTACATCAAAAGCCAAGGCCACTGCCGACATCAAGCCTTCGCCGACTATCATCTCGACTGGATACCCACCTCAGAGGCTAAACCCTATGATCTAATTTTTGTACCGACACTAACTACGAATAAATTTCGTCGCTCGATTAGCCTGCGAGAATATTTGCCACAGAGTGACTATCTAGAGCGGAATGGGTTACTACACCACCAAAAAGCAACCTCTAAATCTCTCGATCGCAGAGAACAACAAACCGCTACCCTTTGCCTCGATCGTCAATATACAATTCCAGATCGCTTACAAATTACTCCCGATTTTTGCCGTTTAATTGGCTTCTTCATTGCCGAGGGCTATGCTCGCCTAGAATCCGATGGTGGAACTATTCAATTTACCCTGCACTGGGAAGAGCAAAACCTGAAAGACGACATCATCCATCTGATGCAGACTTGCTTTCACCTCAGCCCCGGCAAAACCACCGACAATCGCAAAAATAATAATAACTCCTTCCGTCTCAACTTCTACTCAAAACCCATTACCACCCTTTTCCGTACCTGGTTCTATACCCAAGACGGACATAAATGTCTGCCCCAATGGGTTTTAGAGCTACCTGCTGAATTTTTAGAAGGCCTGATTAGAGGCTACTGGTGGGGTGATGGCTATCGTGCCAATAATGGCTACAAAGCTGTCACCGTCTCCCCTGCCCTGGCCGGACAAATTCAACTCATTCTCCAGAAATTAGACATTCGCTCCTGTTTACATACCCGCACCGTAAAAACCACGATCGTTAACGGCAATCCTGTCATCGCCCGCTACCCCCAGCACAACATCATCGTCAACGGGCCATCCTTACTGAAACTAGCCCATCATATTGGCGAACCCAAAAATGAGCCTTTATCCCTCAAGCGGTTTAGCCAACATGGATCCTGGTGGGAAAATGGCTATCTTGTACCCATTCGGAAAATAGAAAAGAAACCCTATGCCGGATATGTATATAACCTTGAAACCCTAGATCACTCCTACACTACAGCAATGGGATGTGTGCATAACTGCGACAACATTGGTTACGCCGATCTCTCTGACTTCTTTTACGTTTGGTTACGCCGATCTCTAGGAAGCATCTATCCTAATATTTGTGGCACCCTCCTAGTCCCGAAAGCCCAAGAACTGGTTTCCACACTCTATCGCTTTGAAGGTAGCAAACAAAAGGCTAAAGATTTCTTTGAATCTGGAATCAGACAAGCTTTCTCTCGCATGAGAGCAGTAACCCATGATGCCTATCCCGTCACAATATTCTATGCCTTTAAGCAACAGGAAGAAGAAGGCAAAAAAGGCGAAGAAGTGATCGCCTCGACAGGGTGGGAAACCATGCTGGAGGGATTGTTACAATCAAACCTGACCATTAACGGTACTTGGCCCATGCGAAGTGAACTGAGTAACCGCATGGTTGCTAGCGGCACCAACGCTCTTGTTTCCTCGATCGTCCTCGTCTGCCGCCCCCGCCCCAGCGACGCTCCCAAAATTACCCGCCGCCAATTCCTCACCGAACTCAAACGCGAACTCCCCAAAGCCCTCAAAACCCTCCAACAAGGCAACATCGCCCCCGTAGACCTCGCCCAACAAGACAGCATTGGCCCCGGCATGGCCATCTACTCCCAATACACCGCCGTCCTCGAAAACGATGGCACCCCCCTGCGCGTCCGCACCGCCCTGCAACTGATCAACCAAATCCTCGACGAATACCTCACCGAGCAGGAAGGTGAATTTGATGGTGATACCCGTTGGGCACTCACCTGGTTTGAACAGTATCAGTTTGAGCCTGGACAGTACGGTGATGCTGAAACCCTCAGCAAAGCCAAAAATACCAGTGTACAAGGCATGGTAGAGGCGGGCATTCTAGAAGCAAAGGGCGGCAAGGTGCGCTTGCTCAAACGGGACGCCCTCACCCTCCCAGCCTCCCTCTCCCCAGGGGCGAGGGAGGAGCAAGGCACACCTTCTCCCCTCTCCCCACGTGGGAGAGGGGTCGGGGGTGAGGGGGCAAACGACTGGCTGATCACCCAACACCTCATCCATACCCTCGATCAACAGGGTGAAACCGGAGCCGCCGCCCTGCTGGCTAAACTGGGAAGCAGAGGCGACATCGCCCGTGACTTGGCCTATCGGCTGTATAGCCTGTGCGACAGAAAAAACTGAACCCAAGAAGCCCTAGCCTACAACAGCCTGGTCATCTCCTGGCCCGAAATCAGTCGGTTAGCATCAGAGGTGAAACCTAGCGAACCCATCCAAACCAGTTTGTTATAACCCTTTGTGCCTTTGTGGTGAATATAACCACGGAGACACAGAAAACACAGAGAAATCCTAAAGGAGTTAAGCCATGAACACCCAGTTAGTCGAATCTGTCATTCAGCTTATCCGTTCACTCTCCCCAGAGGAGCAAGCCATCTTAGAAGAAAAGCTTTTCTTTGATTTTGCTTACCCATCTACCCCAGATCTCGTCACCCTCGCCCTACGAGGTGGTAGTTTCGAGTTCTTGAATGACGAACTCGACCTCTATAGACTGGATGATGGAGAACCCATTCCATGTCCTTAGCGAAAGGCGATATTGTGTTGGTTCCCTTTCCCTTTACCGACCTTAGCCAAACTAAACTGAGGCCAGCAGTCGTTCTTTGGGTCGAGCCTCAAGGGCAAGACATCACACTGTGCTTTATCTCTTCGCAGAACCTTGAGCGCATCACGCTGGATGAGTTGCTTCTGGAGACAAGCGACCCAGAATTTACGCAAACAGGACTTAAAACCACCTCCAAAATCAAAGTGACTAAAATTGTCACCCTAGAGCGACAGTTGCTTCAGCGACGATTAGGCAGCCTGGGCACGCAGCAGATACAGTGCCTAAACCAAACCCTAATCCAAGCCTTTCAGCTTGACGTGTAATCCCCACAAGGAGACTCCCATGATCGCCCTTAATCTGCGCCCCACTCTCCAACTGACTGATGAAGTCTTTGCCCAACTCTGCCAACAGAACCCCGATCTAAGGCTGGAACGCACCGCCCAAGGAGAACTGATCGCCATATCCCCCGCCGGAAGTGAAAGTGGTCGTCAAAATTTGAGCCTCAGCGCCCAATTATGGCAATGGAATCACCAAGCCAAACTCGGAGTAGCCTTTGATTCTTCCGCCGGCTTCACCCTCCCCAACGGGGCCATCCGCTCCCCCGATGCCGCCTGGATTGAACAAACTCGCTGGGATAACGTATCCCCCGAGCAACGGCGCAAATTTGCCCCCCTTTGTCCCGACTTCGTCCTCGAACTCAAATCCCCCAGTGACGACCTTGCTGCCCTCCAGGCCAAACTGCAAGAATACATCGACAACGGTACCCAACTGGGCTGGTTAATTGACCCCGAAACCCAGACCGTCTACTGCTATCAACCCGGACAACCCATGCAACGGCTCAACCAGCCCAGCACCCTATCTGGCGAAACCATATTACCCAACTTTGTCATGGATCTCACCCTCATCTGGGAGTAACACTGAAGTCACACGATGGTCACCCTCCAACTTCGACAACTCAGCGTTCCCCCCGGTCAGCGTCTGCGGATCCACGACCTAGACTGGTCAAAATTTGAAGCCATCCTGGATGAACTAGGCGAAAAACGCGCTAGCCGCATTGCCTATAGCGATGGAATTTTAGAAATCCGAATGCAATTACCCAAACATGAGCGAGAGAAATCAATTATCGGAGATATCGTCAAAATCCTATTGGAAGAACTAGAAATTGACTGCGAATGTTTTGGCTCAACGACGTTTAAGTGGCAAGAAATGAACTACGGCATTGAGCCAGACGAATGTTTCTATATTCAAAATCACCAAACCATGATTGGGAAGGATCGGCTGGACTTATCCGTTGACCCGCCTCCCGATCTGGCGATTGAGGTCGATATCACCTCCAAAATCCAGATGGAAGCTTACACCCGCCTAGGGGTTCTGGAACTGTGGGTCTATGAGGGGACTGAGCTAAAAATCTACCTCCTGCAAGCCGGACACTATCAAGTTTCTACCACCAGCCCCACCTTTCCCGATTTGCCAATTGTGGCGTGGATATCAGAAGTATTGGAGCACAGCCGAGAGCTGGGCCGAAGTCCAGCCTTACGCGCCTTTCGCCAAAAAATAAGATCCCTCTCAACCTCATAAACCCTCCGTGCCCGATCTGCCGCTGTGGTGAATACGAACCACGGAGACACAGAAAACACAGAGAAATCCTCAAGGAGTTAAGCCATGAACACCGAGTTAGTCGAATCTATCATGAAGCCCGCAAAATCAAATTGCTCCCAGAAGATAGCTCCAGTACGAAAAACATAACAAGATCCTTACTAGACGTACAACAATGGCTAGCTTGACTATCGAAATTCCAGATGATTTGATGGAGCGCCTTGCTCCAATACAGGATCAGTTGCCTGAGCTTTTACGGCTTTGTTTACAGCCCTCGATCATTTCAACGCAGGCTTATCGCTACATTCTCGACTTTCTCACCAGCCAACCAACGCCTGAGCAGGTTGCAACCTTTCGACCTACCCCGGAAATGCAAGCTCGACTCCGGTATCTTCTGGCTCGCAGCCATGATGGCACCATTGAACCCGACGAAGTGAAAGAACTGGACGAATACGAACGCATCGAGCATCTCATCATTTTGCTCAAGGCCGGCAATTTACCCTACCTCACCACAGGTTCCCCATCGTGACTGTTATTCCGGAACCGCTCCGTCGCCAAGTGGAAGAGCGAGCCAAGCACCGCTGTGAGTACTGTCTACTACCCAATAGCCTTAGTTTCTATCCCCATGAAGTCGATCACATTATTGCTCTTAAACACAGCGGGTCAACCAATGCCGAAAATTTGGCCTATGCCTGTTGGCGGTGCAATCGCTACAAAGGCACCGACCTCGGCTCATTCGACCCTGAAACTGGAGCGTTCAGTTTTTTATTCAATCCCCGTACACAACAATGGTCTGATCATTTCCGTTGGCAAGATGCTCGGATCAATGGCATCACCCCAGAGGGTCGCACTACTGTCTACCTCCTCAAGCTCAACAGTCATGAACGCATTGCCGAACGACAACGGCTAAACCTTGAATCTTGAGTCCCACAGTTACTTCGATATTTTCTGAGTTGACCTATGGCGATTAGCAACCACGAACGAGTCGGCAGAGCCTTGAATCTACTTCGCGATGGGCTTTACCCCTATATCGAGCGGGAGATGAAGGCCATCCATAGGGATCGCTGGCTCATCCCCGCCTCCGCCTGCTTACCCGACAGCTACGTCAAGTATAAAAAAGCTCAGGACGTGCTACGGGAAGATATCTCCGCCTTGCTGATTGTCATGTGGGAACAATGGAACACCGTCTTCAAGAAAACCCTAGGTCAATCCGAACGAACCCTAATTAGCGAACTGCGCAACACCCGAAATGATTGGGCACACACACCCACCTTTTCATCCGACGACGCTTACCGTGCCCTGGACAGCATTACCCGCCTCCTCAATGCCATCTCGGCTGCGACGGAAGCCAACTTGGTTGAAAAACAAAGACAAGAACTCCTACGCTTGCGCTATGAAGAACAGGCCCGTCGTGAAACCCGTAAAGTAACCGTCGCTCCTACTGAAGGCCAACCCATGGCTGGCCTCAAACCCTGGCGCGAAATTGCTACCCCCCATCCCGATGTTGCTTCTGGTCGCTTCCAGCAAGCCGAATTTGCCGCCGACCTCTGGCAGGTCTATCTGGATGAAGGCTCCGACGAATACCGCGACCCCACCGAATTCTATCGCCGCACCTACCTCACCGACGGACTGCAACAACTGCTCACCAACGCCCTGCGACGGCTGAGTGGTCAGGGCGGCGATCCGGTGATCGAACTGCAAACCAACTTCGGCGGTGGCAAAACCCACGCCATGCTGGCTCTCTACCACCTGTGTCAGGCAATGCAAATCTCAGACTTGCCTGGGATGGAACCGATCTTTCAGACCGTGGGGCTTGCGGCCCCGCCTCAAAATGTCAATGTGGCCGTTCTGGTGGGCAATAAGCTCCAGCCCAGCGGCATTGTGCCCTATAAGCCAGAACACGCCAGCCAAAATCGCCCGCTGATTAAAACCCTCTGGGGCGAACTGGCCTGGCAACTGGGCGGAGCCGAGGGCTATGAACTGGTGCGGCAAGCGGATGAAACGTCCACCAATCCGGGCGATGCCCTTAAGAGATTATTTAACCGCTTTTCTCCCTGCTTGATTCTGATTGATGAATGGGTGTCCTACGCGCGGCAGCTCCACGAACAGAGCGACTTACCCGGCGGCAGTTTCGATACCCAATTCACCTTTGCCCAGACCCTCAGCGAATCCGCCAAGAATGCTAAAGATACCCTGCTGGTGGTGAGCATTCCATCGTCGGATATCGAGATTGGGGGCGATCGCGGTAAAGAAGCCATGGATCGACTCAAAAATGCGATCGGTCGGGTGGAATCCCCCTGGCGACCCGCTAGCGCGGAAGAGAGTTTTGAGATTGTGCGCCGGCGCTTATTCCAAACGACGGTTGACCCCAGCCTGTTTGTCCAACGGGATGCCGTCGTCAAAGCCTTCATGGAGATGTATCGCACCCAGAGCCAGGAGTTTCCGAGTGAGTGCAAAGAAAGTGACTACGAACGGCGCATGAAGGCCGCCTACCCCATCCATCCTGAACTGTTCGATCGCCTCTATTCCGACTGGTCTACCCTCGATAAATTCCAACGCACCCGCGGTGTCCTGCGGCTGATGGCCAAAGTCATCCATTCCCTCTGGGAGCGCAACGACCAGAGCCTGATGATCATGCCTGCCCATATCCCGATGGACGATCCGCCGGTGCAGTCAGAACTGACCCGCTACCTGGAAGATAACTGGCTGCCCGTCATTGATAAGGATGTGGATGGCACAAACTCCCTGCCCCTCACCCTCGATCGCAACAATCCCAAACTGGGGCGTTATTCCGCCTGCCGCCGCGTCGCCCGCACCGTTTACATGGGGTCTGCGCCTACCCTGCGTGCCGCCAATCGCGGCCTCGACGATCGTCGCATTAAACTGGGCTGCGTCCAACCCGGAGAAAGCGTCGCCACCTTTGGCGATGCCCTGCGCCGCCTCACCGATCAAGCCACCTATCTCTACATCGACGGCAACCGCTACTGGATCTCCACCCAACCCAACGTCAACCGCACCGCCCAGGAACGTGCCGAGCAACTCCTGAGCGATCGCCACCCCGTCTGGGAAGAAATCATCAAACGCCTCAAAGCTGACAAAAATCGGGGCGAATTCAGCGCTATCCATGTCGCACCAGACTCCACCGCCGACATTCCCGATGATCCCACCCTAGGCGTCCGGTTAGTCGTGCTCGATCCCCAACATCCGCATAGCAAAGGCACCGAAGACAGCCCCGCCCGCCAATGGGTCGAGAATGCCCTGAACCATAGGGGCAGCGGTTCCCGGTATTACAAAAACACGCTCCTATTTCTGGCACCGGATAAGGCCAAAATTGAAAATCTGGAACGCAACACCGCCCAATATCTTGCCTGGAAAGCGATTGTGGACGAAAAAGATGCCCTCAACCTGGATGTCTTTCAAAGCAAACAGGCTGACACCAAGCTCAAACAATCTCACCAGGATGTTGAGAATATCCTCCGCGATACCTATCAGTGGCTCTTAATTCCTGATCAACCGGATGCGCAGGGTGGCATTGAATGGCAGGAAACTCGACTACCCAATCAAGACTCCCCTATTTTGCAAGCGAGTCGCAAAGCCAGCCATGAAAATGATCTTCTAACCACCTGTCATGCATCCTATTTACGGCTCGAAGCCCTCGATAAATACCTCTGGCGAGACACGAATCACATCGATCTAAAACGGCTTTGGGAATATCTCACCCAGTACCTCTATCTCCCTCGCTTGAAGAATCAGTCCGTGCTTCTGGAAGCCGTTCGAGATGGAGTCACCTCAACGGTGTGGGCTGATAACTTCGCCTATGCGGAAGGCTTTGATGACGCAAAAGGGAGGTATCTCGGTCTTCAAGCCGGTACAGGTATCAATCCCAGCATTAGCCCCCAAAGCCTTGTGGTTAAGCCAGAAGTGGCTCAGCAGCAGCTTGATGAGGAAAGGAGGAAAAAAGAGGAAAGAGAAGAGAGAAAAGAGGATGGAGAGAGTACTTCAGTTCCCCTCACTTCTGACTCCTCTCCCCTCACGTCTATCTCCTCTATTCCTATCCTCCGTAGGTTTCATGGCAATGTGGACATTGATGCGATGCGGATTAACCGCGATGTGCCAACGATCGCCAACGAAGTCATTCAACACCTCACCGCTTTGAATGGCGCAACGGTCAAAATTACTCTGGAGATTGAAGCTGAAATTCCTGAGGGAGTACCTGATGATGTAGCGCGTACTGTCATGGAGAATTGCCGAACGCTCAAATTTAATGGTCAATCTTTTGAGCAGAGTTGATGTGGCAAAACCAATGGAATACGACGGAAAGCGTTCAAACCAGTGATGAGGGAGGGCTAACCCTGCTTGGCAGCGAATGGGCGAAAGTCACTGATGCTAAGTTCAAGCAAGGTTGCCTGCCGCCGCTGCACTTCATCAATAGCCGCCCAAGATGAATGGGATTTCATCAGAAAAGCTGTGCATGGAAAAGCTGTGCATGGTCTGAGGGTAAGAGGAAAGGGCCATCGCTTAAAATGGAATCTGAACTCCAGATAAGGAGAAAACCCCTATGCCAGGTATCTTGGCGGCCATTGCCCTGATCTTTCTCGGCTACCTATTTAACTCTGTCAAAATCATCAACCAGGGCTATGAGGCGTTGGTGGAGCGATTGGGCAAGTTTCACCGCAAACTTACTCCCGGGTTGCATTTTATCCTGCCCCCCATCGACAGCATTGTGTACCGGGAAACCATCCGCGAAAAGGTGTTGGATGTGCCGCCGCAGCAGTGCATCACCAGCGACAACGTTTCCTTGATGGCGGATGCGGTGGTCTACTGGCGGATCACTGACATGATCAAAGCCCGCTATGCGGTGGAGGATGTGCAACGGGCCTTGATTAACCTGGTGTTAACGACTTTGCGCTCCGAAATTGGCCGCATGGTATTGGATCAAACCTTTTCCTCTCGCGCTGAGATCAATGCCCGCCTGCTGACGGAACTGGATGAAGCTACGGATCCTTGGGGGATCAAGGTGACACGGGTGGAGGTGAAAGATATTCAGCCCTCTAAAACCGTACAAGATTCTATGGAAAAGCAAATGGCTGCTGAACGGGAAAAGCGGGCTGCTATTCTCAAATCGGAAGGAGAACAGCAGGCCAGCATCAACCAAGCCACTGGTGCTGCTAAGGCCCAAATTTTAAGGGCAGAAGCTGACAAACGCGAACGCCTCTTGCTAGCTGAAGGAACGGCCGAAGCTCTAAAAACCATTGCGGCTACCTTACAGGCGGATCCCCAGGCGGGCAGCGCGCTGCAATACTTGATGGCGCAAAACTACATTGATATGGGTCTCAAGGTGGGCAACAGCCCCAGCTCAAAGGTGATCTTCATGGATCCCAACTCGATTCCGGGTACGTTGCAAGGGCTGCTCTCGATGGTGGATGTTTCCAAAGTGGGAGAGGGTTCTAGCTCCCGCACTCTCCCCCCGCAAAAGTTTCCGTTGCGCACCCCGACTTCTTTTCCGGCTGAAGCGGACTTTCCTCGGCGTGACTGAACCATGATGGCGGATCCCGCTTGGTTATGGGTGGGGCGGGTGGTAGCGGCTCATGGCTTGCAGGGCTGGCTGCGGGTGAGGTGTCTGTCGGATTTTCCCGAGCGCCTCACAGAGCCGGGGCAGCGCTGGCTGCAACGCGATAGTGATCCTGAGCCCCAGTTGTACCCCCTGATTCAGGGGCAATTTTTCCCGGCCAAAGGTTTGTATTTGGTGCAGTTGGAAGGGATCCCGGATCGCACGGCGGCTGAGGCTTGGGTGGGGGCTCGTGTGTTGGTGCCTGCTTCCGACAGGTTGCCCCTAGAGCCGGATGAATACTACTACCGGGATCTGATCGGTTTGGCGGTCTATCACCAGGGGGAGTTGCTAGGGCAAGTCTCGGCGATTTGGGCGGCTGGCCAGGATGTGCTGGAGATAACCACCGCCAGTGGCCAACAGGTGTTGATCCCTTTTGTCAAGGCGTTTGTGCCCGTTGTGGATCTAGAACAAGGGCAGGTGCAGGTGCAGCCGCCGCCTGGGTTGGTGGAGAGTTTTCTAGGCTAGGGCCGGGCGAGTTTAAATTACTCCTAAATCTGCATCCCACCCCAAAGTTGTCTCTCAGAGGCGGCTGAGTGGCTATTCTAGCCTTTTATGTTATCATAGGAGCGAATTTTGATATCAAGCTCA